>JANYJT010000150.1 GCA_025358395.1 Bacteroidia bacterium | reverse complement strand
ATCGTCTCTGAGGTTACGCATAAAAGTCTTTCGGTTTCTAATCGGATAAGATTTAAATCTGGAATAGCATGAGGAATATTTTCACACCAACCGAAAATGATTATGTGGCTATTGGCTTCGCCGATCTTCGATTCCATGTGGCAAATAAAAAACCAATTAATTACACATGAAAGTACAATTTTTAAAGCATTCCGTCTATTCATTTTCCTCGCATGATTTTTATTCCACTACTTTTGTCCGATCATTTTTTGAACCATTCATGAGATTGTTGTTGCTACTATTGCATTTCCAGTTCCTGTGACCGGGATTTGCCCATGATACCACCTACCGGGAGAAGCAGCTGAAATATACCGGGGTGAAATCGGCCTGACGATTTTCCCTTCCATGCTAAGCGATGCGACTTATGCAAAATTGGTATACACCTACAGCAAGTACAAGAATGATGTCAAATTGTGGGGCGATCTCAAAAGGAGTTATGACCTTTTTAATCAGACCAAAGTTCCACCCACAATAAAATTTCTTCAGGATGGAACCCACCTTGTGAATTGACAAAAACATTCTCAACACCTGTACTGTAATCAATAAAAAAGGGGAAGCCGCCTCACGATGAGGTGAGACGGCTTTTATATATAGAGTTGTTGAGTTGAGTTTACAAACCTGTTAGAGAGGCATTTGCTTTTTTAAACCACATAAATGTAGTAACACTGTAGTAGGAATCCTTGATATTCGGATTTTCCGACAACTGCTTCTCTGTGTATGGAAATTGAGGGACAAGCATGTCATCACCTGCTTGCCAGTTGGCCGGTGCCAAGAGGCGATTTTTGCCTTTTCCCGCTGCCTGAAGTGCAATTACGGTCCGCTTAATCTCTTCCATGTTTCTGCCAATATTCATTGGATAAAAGAAAATGGCTTCGATCTTGTCCTTCGGATTGATAATGAAGACACCCCTCACATCTTTTGTGGTGCTTGTAGGTTGATGAAGCATTCCGTATTGTTTGGAAATCGATGCGGTGTGGTCGTCAGCCAATGGGAAGTTAATTTTCACAGCTTTCCTGTTTTTATAGGAAACTTCCTCTAATGCAGCTTTCCACATTTGATGGCTCTGAAGCTGATCGGTAGATACAACCAACAATTTTACACCGATTTCTTTAAACTCATTTTGCATCTGAGCCAATTCCAAAATTTCGGACGAACATACTGGGGTAAAATCCCTCGGGTGACTAAAAATAATCTTCCAGTTGTTTCCAAAATCTTTTGGAAAATCCAGGGTACCTTCCGTCGTTTCAGCGGTAAAGACAGGCGCATCATCGCCAATTAGCGGAATTTTTTCATTGCTTCTGTCTTGTGACCATAAATTGCTGTTGCAAAGAAGTAGAATCAATAACAATAATAATCCATTTTTCATAATAGGATATTTTTGACTTTTTATTTGAATAATTATTTAAGGAATAAGAAACAAAACGCATGTGGGGCTGCATTTAAAACCCAATGCTCAGCAGAAATTGTTTTCAGTTTTCTGAGTTTTAAAACTGAGTTTATTTAGAATTGATAAAAATAAAGATACAGCCATTTAAGCCCTGTTTGCAACAAAAAGGGTAAATATTTAATTCTGAATTGCATTAGGCGATTAAATATCAATAAATCAATGATATAATACGTTATGGGAATCAGCTATTTAGAATAATAATAGATTAGTAAATGCGAAAATCTTATTAGATAAAAACATCAACAAAATTGTGAATCAATGCTATAAAAAGAAAATAGATGCTATTTATACAATCGTCCGAAAATTGCTTAGTGGATTAAAAAATGCGTAAAATAGGCTGGAAGGTCGTTTTGTCATAAATTTCCAATCGAAATCAATGACATAAATTTTCTCAATGAGTCGTCAGTGGATCTCGTCGCGAAACAATTTTTCCGATATATACCTTACCGGATACCAGGCCGCCAGGAAACCGATCAGGGAGACCGAAATCAACACAAGCATCACGTCGGTAGCAACAATTTTCATGGGATAGGCATCAATGATAAAGGATGAAGCCTTATCGGAAAGCCTCACCAGTCCAAAAGAGATCTGTGCCCGGCAAATTGCCAATCCGGCCAAAGTGCCAAGGATGGCTCCCAAAAGTGAGATTAGCCAACCTTCGAATAGAAAGATGTTCCTGATGGTTCTTCTGTTGGCGCCCATGCTTTGCAGAATGGCAATGTCCTCTTTCTTGTCGAGGATCAGCATTGTAAGTGAACCAACAATGTTAAAGGAAGCAATAATAAGAATCAAAACCAGGATCAGGTAGGTCGCATATTTTTCGCCTAGCATCGTTTTGTAAAGGTAAGCATGCTGCTGATAACGGTTTTTGATGTCAAAATCCTTTCCAAGCAAAGCGGAGATGGCAGCCACTGTTTTCCTCTGAGAGATCTCCTCGTTCAACTTCAATTCAATGGCATTTACTTTAACAGGTTGATCAAAGATCTCCCGTGCAAAATCGATGGGCACGATGATGTATTTGGAGTCGAGTTCCTGCTGGATAGAGAATATTCCGGATGGGTAAATCAGTTTCTGATTGAAATTCCCGGTAGGCATAAGCGCATTTCCCCTGCCTTTTTTAGGTACAAAAACGCTGATTGGCTCCATCTGCTGGATACCGACCGCCAAATTGTCGGCGATAATTTCGCCCAATACCGCGTAATTGTTGGAGGCATCTTTCAACATAAATTCCCCCTGAACAATCATCGAATCGATGCCCGAAAATTGCAGATAATCCTCGCTAACGCCTTTGACAGTGGCAAAAACCTGACGGTCATTGTAACGCAGCAGTGCATTGTCCTCCACTATTTCGGAGTAATAGGCCACTCCGGGCATTCGCTTAAGTTCTTCAAACCTTGAATCTGTTGCCGCAAAACTCTTACCCTCCTTTACTGTGATCCTCAGCTCTGGATCGAAAGAAGAGAAAAGCGACTTAATCAGGGCATCAAACCCATTGAAACCGGACAGCCCTATCACAAGTCCCATGGTTCCTACCACCAGACCGGTCACCGAAATGGCCGAGATCAGGTTAATCAGGTTGGTCTTCTTCCTGGAGAATAGGTAGCGCCGGGCTATGTAAAAGGAAAAGTTCAAATAACTTAAAAATGATAGATTATAACTAAAAAACCAGTTTACTTCTTTACGCCTTTTCTCTGTCTTAAAATGAAAAGAGCAGTTAGAAAGCCTGCAATAAGTCCCGTAATTCCCGAATGCTCCGAAAATTCAGTAAAGGATATCAGAGCCCAAAGTCCTAACAATAAACACCCTGCAAAGAAAATATGGATTGAATATTTATGCAGAAAGAAGGAAATGTTTATTAAAATTTCAGTAAGTTTAAACATAGCTATAATTTCTATTAGTTTGGTGTTAAATACATTAACAAATATTTCATTCCATATTAATCAACAATAAACGTCTATTTTACAGCTTTTACAAGCAACCCTGTACCGCTTTTATTGATTCGGCACACATCTAACCAATTTAATATCGCACAGAACGGAAATATCAGCAGATAATACAAAGGAAGCAACACATAAAATATCTTCGAGACGCCAAGCAGCCGGATCGGAAATTTCATGGACAACATCCAGGCTACTGATCCATAGGTGCCATAGGTATAGGTGATTTCAACTTTCGAAAATCCTGCTCTTATCAGTTTGGCCCTGAGCTCCTCTTTGTTGTAACCATCCCGCACATGCTCCTCAATAAAACCATGGACCCCCTCCTCTTCGTGGTGATCGGCGTCGGAGCCTCCCTGGTCGGAGGGAGTGGAAATAAGCAATATTCCACCCTGTTGTAGTGATTCATTGAAATTTTGGAATACCTGCTCGTCTTCCAGAATATGCTCCATCACATCGACAGAGAGAATGAGCTGATAGTGGTTGGGTAACTTGAATTTGGTGAGATCGGCTACCGTGAAAGAGACCCGATCTCCTTTCCCGATTTGCCGGAAGAAATTGTTGCAGTCGTCCATCTGCTCCTGTTTGACATCGACACCAAGAATTTTTGCCTTAGGAAACAGGTTGCTCATCCGGTGACAATATTGGCCAAAGCCGGATCCGGCATCGAGGATGTTCATCTCCTCCTCCGGACTTTCCTTTTGAATTGACCGCATGGCTTTTTTTACATGCCATGCCCGCAACAACAGCAAATCAAGTAAATAGTAGAAAAGCTTTCGCAAAAGAGGAGAGCGGTTGAATAGGTTTCCCAGCTGGCGTTTGATAGGATCGTAGTGCATGGGCAGGCGATAAAATTTAGACTTACTTCAGCAGGTTATCGATCTTATCGATATAGTCGAGACTGTCATCTATAAAAAATTCAAGCTCCGGAACATGCCGCAGTTGATAACGAACCGCCTGTCCCAGTTCTCCGCGCAAATGACCTTTTTTTAATTTGATCTCTGCTAAAATTTCGGCAGAACCACCTGAGGGGAATATACTGAGGTAGCATCTGGCCAGCGACATATCTTTGGTAATGCGGACTGCTGTGACGGAAACCATTTTTCCTTTGGCCAGCGTGAGGGCCTCGCGCCGAAAGAATTCACTCAGCTCTTTTTGGATGAGCCGGCCGATCTTGTTCTGTCGGGTAGAAAACTGTTCCATGTTGATACACTATTATTTTGCACAAAAGTAGGCAAAATCGTCGGGTTCTTCATTTTTTTCTAATCTGAACCAGTTAAAAAAGATTAACCGGCCATTTTAGAAAAAATAAAATTCTACTTTTGATACAAATCAGAATGATCATGGAAGTTGCCTTAGATCATCCAATGCCGTTTTCACTGGTCTCTGTTCTGTAAATTCTTACCAAACAAAATTTTAAAGATGAAGGAAAATATTTTCAAATTGTCGACAGCTCAGCTGAAAGAGATTGCACTGGATCTTCAGCAAAAAGTAGAGAATGGATTGAACAACGACAGTACTGAGATTCAATGTATTCCGACTTACATCAAACCTAAGACCCTTGGTGTGGAAGGTCAGGCTACCGTTCTGGATTTGGGCGGCACGAACTACAGGGCATCGGTGGTCAGCTTCAAAGATGGGGAAACAACGATTTATCCCTGCGATGGTTGGAGCAAAGACCTTAGCGTCATGAAAACAAAGGGTTTTACGGCGAAAGATCTTTTTGCCGAGCAAGCTTCCTTTCTCAAGGATCTTAAAATGCCTGAGAAATCTCCCATCGGTTACTGCTTCTCCTATCCTGCCGAGTGTCTGCCGGATGGTGATGCCAAACTCCTCCGCTGGACCAAAGGAGTCGATATTCCGGAGATGATCAATCAGCCGATAGGCAAACCGCTGAAAGAATTTTTAAACACCCAAAGTGAAGCTGAATTTACTGCCGTTAAAGTAATCAACGATACTGTAGCCAGTCTATTTGCCGGATTGTCCGATAGTTCTTACGATGCCTACATCGGTTTGATCGTTGGAACAGGCACCAACATGGCTACTTTTATCCATTCAGACCAGATTGGCAAGCTTGACAAAGAGTTAAACTGGACCGGTCTGACTCCCATCAACCTCGAGTCGGGTAACTACCGGCCATTGCACCTGACTGATATTGACAATCAGGTTGATGTTGCCTCAGGCACGCAAAATGCCCAACGCTTCGAGAAAGCCGTATCCGGAATGTACCTTGGCAAGATTTTCACCACCCTCTTCCCTGAAGATGGCTTTGATGAAAAATTTGATGCCAAATCCATGACTGATATGATCAACAAACCGGACAAGAACAAAAAGAAACATGTCCGCGCAGCCCGCCGCATTTACAAACGTTCTGCCAAACTTGTTGCCGCCTCACTTGCCGGATTGGTTGCAGTTATGGTGTCGCATAATCCTGAAATCAAGAGGGTTTGCCTAACGGCTGAAGGCAGTCTTTTCTGGAGCAAAGTGAAAGGCTGCAAAGCTTATAACAAGCAGGTATCTAAGTATTTAAAAGCTGTTTTGGAGGAGCTTGGTCACGGTGAAGTAAAAGTTAAAATAAACGAGATCCACAATGCCAATCTGATTGGATCGGCGGTAGCGGCTTTATCTTAAAAAGAAGTACTTGGAGTACTTAGAATACTTAAAGTACTTAGAGTTTAGAGAGAAGGCGACATTTGAGTCATTATCGATAAAATTGTCTGATTTCGAAGCTCCCTATTGGGAGTCCCGCTCACTTTAAGTACTCCAAGTACTTCAAGTATTTTAAGTACTTCTTTTTATGGTAATTTTTCTCCAGCATTACGGTCTTTTCGGCCTTTTTATCGCAGGGTTCCTGTCCGGCTCTATTCTTCCTTTTAACTCTGAAGCCGTGATGTCCGTGTTGGTGCTTGCTGGTATCAACATTACTTCTTGCATTGTGGTTGCCACAGCAGGCAATACCCTTGGAGGAATATCGATCTTCTACCTGGGTTATCTGGGTAAAATCGAATGGATAGAGAAATACGCAAAGGTCAAAATGGAGAAAATCCATGCCATCAATCCGCGGTTACAAAAATATGGTCCGATATCGGCACTACTATCTTTTGTGCCCATTATTGGAGACGTGTTGATACTTGGTCTGGGCTTCTTCCGAATTTCTCCAAAACTTACCATGCTTTATATGTTCATTGGAAAGTTTGCGCGGTATTGGTTGCTGGCAGAAACACTCAGACTTATGATTTAATTTTGGATTTTGGATTTTCGATTTTGGAATGGAGAACTCCCAAATATTGTTCATTTATCATCGAATCAATTCCCATTGTCGAAAATTACTACCTTTGAATAGAGTGTATTCGATCAAGGCTAATTCGGTCTGAAATCCGTGAGAATATCCTTGGAGTCCAGTATTCCAAAATCGAAAATCGAAAATCGAAAATTCCCATGAGGGTTGTCATTCAAAGGGTTGCAAAGGCATCTGTCACCATCGGCGGGAAATTATTCTCCTCCATTGGCAGCGGACTTCTGGTTCTGGCCGGGTTTGAACATGCCGATACTTCGGATGATCTTGACTGGATGAGTGCCAAGATTGTTAACCTGAGAATTTTCAACGATCAGCAGGGGATTATGAACCTATCGGTGAAGGAGACGAAGGGTGAGATTTTGCTGATAAGTCAGTTTACGCTGCATGCCGCGACTAAAAAGGGAAACCGTCCTTCCTATATCCGGTCAGCATCGCCCGAAATATCTGTTCCGCTGTATAACGAGTTCATCGAAAAGGTAAATGGTCAATTGGGGAATGCCGTAAAAACAGGAATTTTTGGTGCCGACATGAAAGTTGAGCTGCTCAACGACGGACCGGTCACGATTGTTATCGACTCGCGGAATCGGGAATTCTGAAGAACAGAAGAGAGAAACGGGAAACGTGAAGAGCGAAACGCGAAGAGAGACTGGGCGACCAGGGGACTCTGAGACTGGGCGAGTGGTTGAAGATGAAACGGGAAGAGAGAAGAGAGAAACGGGAAACGGAGAATGGTTACGAGCGAAATTGGGGTTTAGCCACGGAGTGGCGAAGTGTTTGTAGCCAGGGGTGGAGCCCCTGGTAAAGGAATGCAGGGTGACCACCGTCCGCGTTAGCATATTGAATGATGAGTATCTGATTGTTTCGGACGGAATACATAAATTTGCGATAGAAACCGATAGCCCCCAGCAGGATAGGGCCATATAATTGACAAAATATTTATATAACTAATAAAATATGAGCAGTTTAACAGAGAACCTGAACCGAACCTTCAACACAGATGAAGTCAAGAACGGATTGGATGCCATTCGTACCAAATTGGGAAATTCTCTGTCAAAAGAAGAGATGAAACTGGCCTTTTCCTGCATAGATTTAACGACTTTGGGTGCAGAAGATACGCAGGAAAAGGGGCGCTTGATGGCCGAAAAAGTCTCTTTGTTTCCAAAGCATTTCATTGAATTGCCCAATGTGGCTGCCATATGTGTCTATCCCACCCTGGTAAAGGTTGTCAGGCAGAATCTGAAAGATCCAAAAGTTGCATTGGCAGCTGTTGCTGCCGGATTTCCCTCTTCCATGACTTTTTTGGAGGTAAAAGAACTGGAAACCGCCTTGGCTGTAACCGCCGGTGCGAACGAGATTGACATAGTGATATCCATTGGTGCTTTTCTCGAGGGCAACCAGGAACAAGTGTCCTGGGAAATTTCACAAATAAAGAAAAGTTGCGGAAAGGCTCATCTCAAAGTGATCCTCGAAACCGGGGCATTGAAGTCGGCCGATAATATCTGGACTGCATCGATGCTGGCGATGTATGCGGGTGCCGATTTCATCAAGACATCCACAGGCAAAATGGAACCGGCTGCTACACCGGAAGCAGCCTGGGTCATGTGCAGCGCCATCAAGGAATTCTACCGGATAACAGGGAAGATGATCGGATTTAAAGCGGCAGGTGGGATCGTCGAAAGCTCAGATGCTCTTTATTATTTGGCCATCGTCAGGGAGATTTTGGGAGAAGAATGGTTAACTCCTCAACTTTTCAGAATTGGTGCAAGCAGACTGGCAAACAATTTGTTGAGCAGCATTACGGAAGAGAAAATTTCGTATTTTTAATTTCTGGTTGTGTATAGCAATCAAGCAGCCTCATTTTGAAATATTGATTATCCGGATAGTATGGGAAATAGCTTCGACCCGGGGATATTGAAAAAAATACGGCCAGTCGCCCAGATCACTCTGGACGAAAATTGGAGTGCCCTTCGTGGCAGACCGCATGTTGCCGTAAAATCCGCGAAGTAATTTAAAACATTTCAACCAGCCGAAAGCAAGGCTCGCGATGAGCAAATTTTTCAAACATTTTAATTATGGAAACATCTGATGATCAAACCTGTTGCCCAAAATTCGATCCCATCCCATGGGACAATGTGAATTTCGATTGGAACGACAAACGATTTGTCAAAAGTTCCGTTTGTACTTTTTTCTACATGCCTCTCAATTTTGGGAGTGTGATGAAAAAAATGGACAAAAAAATTTCTGAAGCCGGTGCTGACTGGTCTGAAGGAATTTGTCTGGCTACCACCTGCCCCAAATGTGCCAAAAAGTACGGCAAAAACTATGTGGTGCTGATGGCGAAGGTGGGGTGAAAATCTATTTTTTTACTCCAATTGAATGCCTGTTCAAAATATATCAGCTAATCAAATGTTTATCCAATAATTCCAATGAACAACTCCAAACTCCTATCCGCATTAGGTCTCTGCTCTGTCGGTTTAATGCCTGTCTCACAAGGTCAAACTGCCACCAAACAGCGTCCCAACATTATCTACATCATGTCCGACGACCATGGCTACCAGGCTATTAGTGCATATGGTTCCGGCCTGAACAAAACTCCGAACATAGACCGTTTGGCAAGAGAAGGAGCGATCTTTACCCGTGCTTGCGTGACCAACTCCATCTGTGCACCCAGCCGGGCCGTGATGCTGACAGGGAAGCACAGTTTTGTCAATGGCAAGGTTGATAACATGTTCCCGTTTAACTGGGACCAGGACAACTTCCCAAAACAGTTGCAGAAGGTTGGATACCAGACGGCGATGATCGGCAAAATTCACCTCGACGGACTGCCCCAGGGCTTTGACTACTCTATGGTGTTGCCCGGACAAGGTCAATACTACAATCCCGATTTCCTGATCAACGGTGTGAAAAAGCGAATAGAAGGCTATTGTACCGAAATTACTACCGAATATGCCCTGAAATGGTTGAGCGAAATGCGAGACAAAACCAAGCCTTTCTGTCTGCTTTATCATCAAAAAGCTCCCCACCGCAACTGGTTGCCCGCCCCAAAATACCTCAATCTGTACGATGACACCACCTTTGTCCCTCCCGCAAATTTTTACGATGATTATCAGGGAAGAGGTACCGCTGCCAAAACACAGGAGATGCAGATTGATGGTCATGCCACCTGGGGACCGGACTTCAAGCTGCTTGTGGATCCGAATGGCGACAGTACTGCTTTCAAAAGCGACCTCAAACGGATGACTGCCGCTCAACGCGCCAGGTGGATGGCTGCTTACGAGAGTGAAAACCAGGCCTTTCTGAAGGCTAAGTTAACCGGGAAGGATCTGGCTGTCTGGAAATATAACCGGTATATCAAAGATTATCTGAGGTGCGTCCGGTCGGTCGACGATGGCGTGGGTGAACTGCTTGACTATCTTGACAAAAACGGATTGGCCGAAAACACCATAGTGGTCTATACTTCAGACCAGGGATTTTATCTGGGCGAGCATGGGTGGTTCGACAAACGGTTCATGTACGAAGAATCCTTCCGAACCCCATTGTTGATCAGGTATCCCAGGGAGATTAAGCCTCGGACAAAAATCAGCAAGCTGGTTCAGAACCTCGATTTTGCCCCCACATTTCTGGATTATTGCGGAGTTGCGATCCCGAAAGATATGCAGGGCGAATCATTCCGAAAGCTGGTGGCCGGTAAAACCGGAGAATGGCGCGATGCGGTCTATTACACCTATTATGAATATCCATCGGTTCACATGGTTAAACGACATTATGGCGTTGCCACCGAGCGGTACAAACTGATGCATTTCTATTATGACATCGACGAATGGGAGATGTACGATCTGGAAAAGGATCCGCACGAAATGAAGAGCGTCTACAACGACCCCGCCTATGCGGATGTGCAAAAAACGATGCACAAACGGTTAGCCGAAATGAGGACCAAATATGGGGATTCAGATGCCAACGACCAGAAATTCATCAACATGTACCTCAACGGGATGAAAAAAGGTGCCGGTAAAGAATAAAATCCCAGTCACTTTAAGTACTTTAAGTATTCTAAGTACTTGAAGTACTTGCTTTAATTGCTTTTCCACCGGTTAAACAGCAGTCGCAAAAGCACCCTGTCGGCCAGCAAAATAAAACTCAGGATGAAGCCCAGGAAAGCAACCGGGATGGTATTACTTTTTAAGAATGCTGCAATTCTGACCAAAAGCTCTTTATCTGCCAGATAATAGATCCCTGTAGCTACCACAAGCAAAAGAACAAGGCCGGCCATCAGGTATAAATAGTCTGCGAGGTCACTCTTCCATTGCTCGCGTTTGGCAACTTCATGTGTCACCCTTTGAGCAAAATCTTCAGGAAGCTGATAGCCGGGTTCAATTCTGAACGAAAGGTCTAAAATCGTATTTAGTTCGTCATTTTTCATTTGTGATCTCCTTAACCAATTTCAAACTGTTTTCATCTACTACAAATTTAAGTTTTTCCTTCAAAAGAGCCTTGGCCCTAAAAAGGTAACTTTTTACAGTGCCTTCCGGCATTCCGGTAATCTGTTCGATTTCCTGGTAAGAAAACTCCTCCAGATGGAAAAGCGTTAGCACCGTTCGGTAATGAACCGGTAGCAATTCAATTTGTTCCCTGATATAACGATGTAAATCTGCCGTTTCATAGTTGTCAACTTTGAAATCTGTGAGGTTTCGCAAAGCGATTGAGTCATCCGGGTTAACCTCTTTCCACTTCTTATGCTTCCTCAAATAATTGATGCCGGTGTTGTAGGCAATGGTGGCGACCCAGGTTGAGAGCTTGCATTCATTGCGGTAGTGGCCAAGATTTTGATAGACCTTCAGAAATACCTCCTGACAAACATCTTCCAGATCGTCCTGACGTTGCATTAGACGTCCGGCCACATGAACCACCAGTTTTTGATACCGGTTTACCAGAAACGTAAACGCGTTTCTGTTTCCGCTCAATATCTGGCTGATCAGTTCGGAATCATTCATACGCTTTATTTGACAGCATTTGTCGAAAAATGTTGCACCAAATCGATAAATTATCTTTTATAAAAAAATGCGAAGCAAGTTGCAACATTTTTCAAAGGACTACTGTCAACTATTACAAACACGTTAAAACCAAAAGTTATGACAGACGTATTAATCGCAGCAGTTGTATTTTATTCAATTTTTCAGATTATCAAAAACTTTACAGATTTTCTGCTCAAGAGAAAAATTATCAACACCGGGCATATTGATAGTGCAGGTATCCTTGATCAAAAAGTTGCTTCATTCATCAGCGAGAACCAGGAGGTGAACAAATATCCTTCCTTAAAGTGGGGCCTGGTTGCTTTCTTTGCAGGACTTGGATTTATTCTCATTCACCAGATGGGACCGGGCATGAGCAACGAGGATGCCTACCGTGAATTTATGAACAGGAGCCTGCTTCCTTTTGGCATCGAACTGGTCTCTATCTCAATGGGCTTCATCGTCTATTTCCTGATCGTTAATTTTAGCAAGAAGAGATAACAGAAGAGATTGAAAAAGCCAGCTGGTTGAATAAATTAATTCTAGCAGCTGCTTTTTTATTAATGTTTGTAATCTTTCTCTGTTTTAGAAGATCGAATGATTTCATAATAGGCTTGTAGGGTGTCATAAAATAGATCTGGTCACGATTTTGGAGTAATACTCTCGTTCACCAATCTTTTCCCAATAATTCAGAGAATTCTTGACTTTTCCTTTTGAAAAACTGGCCACTGGGTAATTAACAAATTTAATGCCCTTAAGAATGCAGGAATCTCTAACCATTTCTTTAGGCATACTCATTCGAGGATATTTCTCAAAGGTAAGATCAAAAGCGAAAGTAGAAATTTTTTTGCTGTATTTTATTTTACTTGCTAATGTTTCCAATTCATCGTAGGGGAATAAATCTTTACCTTGATTCATCCGATTATAAATTATTTCTGCAGTCAAATTATCATGCCGAAAAAAATATTTCTCGATTCCTTTAAAATCATTCAGATTTTCACCATCTTCCAACTGCAATGCAAATCCCTTTTGTTCTCCTGGCCTTTTGAATGGTTGTAGGCCGATAATTGAAAACTTTTGATTGTCTTTTGTATTTGTAATTTCTAAGGGAGAAAGAGTAAATCTGTAGTAAACCCCATAGCTCAGTTTATCCTTTGATTCATCAACTGGGAAATACATTCCTTTCTTTTTTATGCATGTAGCAAAGAATGCCGCAACCCATTTGTCGCTTGTAAAATCAATCAGGTCAGTTTCCAATTCATAATGCTGTGCTAAGCCTAAGGAATCAACTTTGATTTTTATGGATCTGTCTTCTCCTAAATTTTTGAGTTTTATTCCTTTTTCATATAATGTTTTAACGATGGGGTGCTTTTGGATCAAAAGCTCAAATTCTGAAATTCGAAGACGATCTATGAAAAGATCAACGAAATCTTTCTCTTTGTTACGGTATAGTGTGGGAAAACACTTCTCATAGTAACAAGATTGACCGCGAAAATATGAGTTGAAGCAAGATGTCGTTGGTCTTAAAGCACTAGGTTTATCAGGAGATTCTGAAAAAACCTCGAATTTATCTTCAGCTCCTAAATTTGATAAAAATGACCATCTAACATTATTCCTTAGACTCTCTTCTTCTGACGCAATTTGGTCTAAAATCTCCAATATTGTCGGAAGATTATTAATTTTTTCATAGGTCATTTACTTCTTCCTTTCTTAATTCATCAAGATTGACATTGTTATGAATAGCATGGTTAATATCATTAAATAATTGATTGCAAATTGATTGTAAAATATTATCACCTATTTCCTCTGCAAGTTTGAATGCCTTTCCTCCAAAATATTGTGCCTGCTCCATTTCCTTAAGATTATAATAAGATGAAGCAATCTTTTCAAGGCTTTCAGCTTCTCCTCTTTTATCCTGGGCTTTTTGGAAGAAATCCAATAATGAATTGGCACA
>JANYJT010000145.1 GCA_025358395.1 Bacteroidia bacterium | reverse complement strand
CCTTCACTGCTGTTGTGGGATTTAGCAATTTTTGTAATCGCATTAGCCTCTGCGTGAAGCACATATGGCTTAGTCTTGTTGTTATCATCTTCACAGATATTTTCAAATCCGGAAGGCGTTCCATTGTAACCATCCGATATGATCATCTTATTTTTAATCAGCAACGCTCCTACCTGACGCCTTATACAGTAGGAATTCTCAGCCCAAACCGCAGCCATTCTAAGGTATCGCTCATCAAGCTTCAACTGTTTTTCATTCATCTCTCATATCTCATGTCTTATATCTCATGTCTCATATCTCATGTCTTATATCTCATGTCTTATATCTCATGTCTTATATCTCATGTCTTATATCTTTCCCGGCTTCATCTTACTTATTTCCTGAATTTTTGTGGATCGAGATACATATCCCTTGAAAACTGCGATTTATCTTTTGAGCTAAATACTGCTTTTGCATTAGATAATCCACCGACATCCTGCAAGGCCTGGGATTTTAAACCCTTCATATAGTCTAATACTACTTTGAGCAATTCTTCATTTTCATCCCCCAATTGCAACATATTGGAAGTACTTTCCTTTTGAGTAATATCGGGCACCAAACCGGTTACAAAATCAGAAATACCCAATGAATTGGCATATTTTGCGACTATAGGCTGCATGGCATATTTGTGTGTGGTAACCAGCTTGTTGTTCACATCATAATCCTTGAGTGTCAGTGAGGCAACATATTTTCCGTAGGTGTTGGTTCCAATGGATTTAACGTTCATATATGGCTTTAATCCATTGATTAGCAATTCACTGGCAGAAGCTGTTTCCCCCGAAACAATGAAATACACATCAGAGAGATTCAAGGTATTGATTGGGGTTGTATTTATCTTGTCCGTAAAATTGCTGTTGAAAAAACTTTCCCCGTAAGTGGTCGTAATGTAAGGGGTGAGTATTCCATTATACACACTTTTGGTAAATAATTTCGCTGTATTCGTCGTATAGATCATACTGGCCAGATAAATGGCTGTCTGCACTGATCCCCCGCCATTGTACCGGAGGTCCATAATCAGTTTGGTAACACCTGCCGTTTTGAATTGCTGAAAAACTGTATTCAATTCAAGGTCAAAATCAGATGTGAAGCCATTGTAGACAAGATAACCGACCTTATTGCCGTTAACAGTAAGGACCTTACTCAATAGCACAGGATCCTCCTGCATTTGAACTGCAGTCAGTGAAGCAGTTTTACCGGTTGGGGTAATGACACCATTGACCACTTTTGCAAATCCAAGCGTAAAAGACTCTTTATTGACAAGGTTAGCAGTGTAGTTGGCATCAGTCAATTGGACCCCATCCACTTTCGCGAAAATATCCCCTCTCTGAATCCCGGCAAGCTCTGCCGGAGAGCCTTTCAGCACATATCTTACCACACCAATGATATCTGAAGAAGTACTGTTAAGATAATAAAGCTGGTAATCTGCCCCGATGGTCTTGGAAATACCGGCAATCCAGTTGTCAATGATGGTATAATCAGGCACAATAAAAGACCACTTGTCGACAACTTTGTACTGGTACAGCAAATCATTAAACAATTTACCCGGATCGGTGAATTTGTTGAGATAGACATTCAGGCTGTCTTTGTTCCGTTTGTAATTTGAACTGGTGGAGGTCAGCATCTGATAATAGGTATTAGTCAGATTTGGAATCTTGTCGTTCCACAAATAGTAATCGTGCATACTAGCCCAGACGAATGTATTTACTTCAGGGGCATCGGGAATAACTGCAGGAACCACGGGAGGCACAACAGGGTCTACCGGAATAGACAAAGATGCCTCCTTTCTACATTGGGTCAAGGTGGCCAACACAACTATCAGCCACAAGTATAGACCGCTCAATTTAAATATCTTCATTTGCTTGAATTTTAACTTAAATGACAAAAATACGATATTAAAGAAACTGCTGTTGCACTTGCCTAAAATTTTAATTCCATTTAAGGCAATTTTAAGATATTTAACTCTAGCAAGCAGTTAGCTGTTAGCCATTGGCTATTAGTAAGCTTCATGCTAATTGTTAAACCTTATCGAATAAACAATTGTACTTTCACGACTTCTGAAAGTTTCATTTCTGCCTATTATTACACAAAATTCATGCCGTTGTAACTTTTGGCGACCTTGTTCGTCTTATTAAAAAATTCAGATAACCAGACGATGACTATTGCTGAATACAACCGGGCAGTTGATGAATGGGCCGATGCCTTATACCGCTACTCCCTGAAAAACAGAGGAGATGCTGTATCCTCCCGGGACATTGTTCAGGAATGTTACGAAAAGCTCTGGGTGCACCGTCAGAATGTCGACCCATCCAAAGTAAAATCCTGGCTATTTACCACGGCCCATCATGCCATGGTGGATGGTATCAGGAAATCCCGAAGGGAGATCATTGTCGAGTCTAATAAATTGCCGGATAGTGCTGTCGAACAGGGATACAGCGATTTGCAGGAAGTATTGCATCTGGCTGTTGAGAAGCTATCAGTTGTCCAGAAATCCGTTCTGCTTTTACGAGATTATGAGGGCTATTCTTACCGTGAAATCGGTGAAATAACAGGTCTTTCCGAAGCACAGGTCAAAGTATATATTTACAGATCAAGAATTTTCCTGAAAAATTACATCGGAACGATGGATGTTCTCCTATGAAGATAACTATAGATAATTACGAAAGCTGGTTCCTCGATTATGCAGAGGAAAAACTTAATCCCGGAGAGCTTGCAGAGGTACGGTTATTTTTGATCCAATATCCTGATCTGGCTGAGGAGCTTACAGATTTTATGCCAACCCTGACAGCAGATAATCAGCTGAATTTTTCCGGCAAAGAGAGATTGAAAAGAACAATTTTCGATGATCCGGCTCTGTTCGAAACATCTGCCATCGCAGCCATGGAAGGAGATCTGGATCGTGAAGAACGGATAGAATTCACGAAATGGCTGGAAAAAAATCCTGACCAACAAAAAATCGTTCAGGAATTGGGAAAGTACAAACTGCATCCAAACCTGGAGATTGGGTTTCCTGCGAAAGCACATTTGAAGAAAAGATCTATCACAAGGTCGGTTTGGATCAGAGTGGCGGCAGCTGCAGCTGTTCTACTAATCGTATTGCTGACTTTTTATCCCGAAGATCAGGTACGCAATTCGGCCTCATCCATAACTAAAGAAGTCGTTTCACCAGATTTTCAGATCAATCAGATAAAGACGGTGGTGGGAGAAAAGAACCCAACCCTCGCATCTTCTGCCAATCCAGGCAATCCAAAAACAAAGAAAAAGAGAACCGACTTGTCGCCTCAACTGCCAAAAAAAGCACAGGAAATATTTCTTGCGGAGACCAGGTCAAAGATCGTCATTCAGTCACTTGAATCCAAAAGTGCTCTGGTACAATCTTACATTCCAGACTTAACTAATTTGATGCCCGTCGTTGAGTATGCACCGGTCTACGCTGCATCAAATGAAATTTCATTGTCCGACTATCTTAAAAGCAAACTGAAAGGGCTGAGGGCCAGTGGTCCTAAAGTTTATTATACCCGAGAAGAGGTGACCGTAGCAGGATTGCGCCTCTTCTCAAGATTACCCGGGAATCACCTTACTGCCAGAAAAGGGAGTGACGGCCGACTAAAAACCATCTCATTTAACACCCATTTGCTGGCCTTTTCAATTCCGGTAAACAGGTAGTGTAACTTTTGGGAGGGGGTGGACGTCTTAGGTGCAAGAATGAGGGGGAG
>JANYJT010000114.1 GCA_025358395.1 Bacteroidia bacterium | reverse complement strand
GAGACAAATGCCTGAGCTGTGTGGCCGGAAGGCATCGTATTATCGGTACTTCCATCCGGCCGCATATCAGGAATGAAATGTTTCATAGAAAAAACGATGACAGTAACCAGAAATTCAGATTTTGCCGCAATGATCATTTGGTTCAGCAAATCACTTCTGCTTTTTGTCCCAGCTAGTTTCAAACCAAACATAGCAACAACTGGAACAAATTGCAAATAGTCGTCTGCCGAAGTCCTAAAACCGTTCATCTTTTCCTGAACATGTTGCTGTATCCGCTCCTTGCCGAAAATTACGGTTGAAGGCAGGGTCTCAATAATAAGACCTGCTGTAACCATAGATAATGGAGCAATCGCGCTTTTTAAAGAAAAATCAGATCGAAAAAATGAGGGATCAACCCTTATCGTACTATCTGAAGTATTTAATAGCACTGATTTATAACTATCTGGCTTGCTGGATTGAGCAGGAAGGTTTCCGCTAAATACAATCAGCAAAAGGAATGACAATGTTCTGATCATTTATTTGACCTATATTATTTTAAAAAGATAAATGTAGTTTATTAAAAAGATAATTTTGCAACATTTCATACATTTCCCTTCGGCAGGCTCAGGGACCGTTTCTTTTTCGAATATTTCAAATATTATAAATAATTCAAACTTTTATTATGGCTACAGTCAATCTATCAGACCAAGTGTCTCATGAAGTTCCGGATGCAAAAGGCATGAAATTCGGAATTGTCTATGCTGAATGGAATCCTGAAGTAACAATTGCCTTAAAAAATGGTGCAATAGATACGTTGATAAAATTTGGTGCCATTAGGGATGATATTAAGGTTGCGGAGGTTCCGGGGACTTTTGAACTTACACTGGGTGGACAACTAATGGCCGAAGGCACTGATGTTGATGCAGTCATATTACTTGGTTGTGTGATACAAGGGGAAACGCGCCATTTCGATTTTATCTGTCAGGGAGTTACTTATGGAACCACGAAATTAAATCTTGAATATGGAATACCATTTATTTTCGGTGTTCTGACAACTGATAACCAGCAACAAGCACTTGAAAGGGCTGGCGGACGGTTGGGCAATAAGGGTGATGAAGCTGCTTATACTGCCATCAAAATGGTGGCTTTAAGCAAAAGATTGTTACCAGCTCAAGATAAGATATAAAAGAGAAAGGCTCCATTTTGGAGCCTTTCTCTTTTATATCTTATCTTCTCTTTTTGTCAGTCAATGCTTTTTGTTTGGCCATCTCTTCCAGCTTTGTCTGAAACTTGGATTTAGTTACCGGAATCTTTTGCTTGGCTTTAAGTTGAGCATGGATCTTATCCTCATCAATCAATTTCTTGAAAATGTACATTTGGACAAAAGTTAAGACCAAGGAAAGGAAGTAGTAAAGGCTTAGACCTGCAGCGTAACTATTAAAAATAAACAAGAACATCACCGGCATGAGATACATCATGGTTTTCATCCCGGGCATTTGTTGGGTACCGGCAGCACCTGTCATCTCGTTGTTGTATTTTACGTACAGGATATTGGTTACGGTCATAAGCAAACAAAACAAGCTAACATGGTTGCCATAAAAAGGAATTGTAAATGGAAGAGTCGCAATGGAATCAAAAGAAGATAAATCTGTAGCCCACAAGAAACTTTGCTGACGAAGTTCAATGGAGATTGGAAAGAAATAAAACATGGCAATCAAAATCGGCATCTGCAGCAACATGGGAAGGCAACCTCCCATTGGGTTGACTCCTGCTTTCTTGTAAAATGCCATGACAGCCTGTTGTGATTCTAATTTCTTGTCATCACCGAATTTCTTTTGAATCTCCTCAATCTCGGGTTTCAAAAGCTTCATCTTTGCTTGAGAAATATAGGATTTATAGGTGAAGATCAATGTCAGTAACTTGATGTATATAGTAAGTAATAGGATTATCAATCCAAAATTGCCGATATAGCGGTGAAGGAAATCAAAAGCCGGAATTACAATATACTTATTCACCCATCCAATGACGGTCCAGCCCAAAGCAAGTTGTTCTTCCATTCCAAGGTCATACTGATTAAGCGTATTGTATTGGTTCGGACCAAAATAGAATTTAGCAGGAAAACTTTCGCTTCCTTTAATATCAAGAGGGATGGTCATATCTGCTGACATACCTGCCACATATGAGGAATCAAGATCTTTTTTTACCGTAGCAATCTGGGCATTTTGAAAGGCCTGATCTGCAATTAAAACCGAAGAGAAGAACTGTTGCTTAAATCCAATCCACTTCACTTTCGTTGAAAGAGATTTGGTAGCCGATTTTGTTAAATCAAGCTTATCAACAACATCTTTATCAAACTTGTAAAAAATCGTAGATTGGTTGTTCTCGCCAAATTTTGACATCTTCTCCTGTCTTGGCATATTAATACTCCATAGAAAATTAACGTATTCGGAGTTGGCACCTGCTACTTTCTTAAGCCCGGATGTTTTAATATCAAAACCCAACAGATATGAGTTGTTACTTATCGTATAAGTATATTCGATGAATACATTGTTGCCCGCATCCATACGCATTGAGACTGACTTCGAATCACCGGGATTATCTTTGTTAAACTTTTCTCTTCCCTCTTTTCCTTTCGGAATTTTGGTGCTATTGAGAGTGATTAGACTTTCTGATACAGATGGTTGAAAGAAAAAATGATCCGTTTGAATACTTTTATTTTGAGCAAAAAAGTTCAATCCGAAACGATTCTCCTCCCCTTCAAAAAGTATCAAAGGCTTGCCATCGAATCTTTTGAAATTCTTTAGTTCAACAGAATAAATTTTACCTCCTTTGTTCGAAAGAACGACCTTCATCAAATTATTCTCAAGAGTTACAAATTTTTCTTCTCCTTTTGCAGCGACAGCAAAAACACCATATAAATCGGTTAATTCATTTTGTGCGCTGGCAGAATCAGCTTTCAAAGCTGATGGTTTAAGGGTCGAAAGTTCAATTTGTTTGACAGTATCCCTGGTTCTGACATTTTCTGCCATTGATATAGAATCATTTTTCAACCGAAGAACCGCCAACTCTTTTTCTGAAGGTTTGTTGAAATAGCTGGCAGCAAAGAGTATAATAAATATTAAAACCAGTCCTGCGATGGTATTCTTATCCATAAATTAAATTGTGATTTTTTGAGAATTGATGATAACTGCTTTGATAAAAGCGATAAAAAGTGGATGAGGTTGTAATACGGTGCTACTATATTCAGGATGAAACTGCACACCTACAAACCAAGGGTGATCAGGAACTTCAACGATTTCAACAAGATTGGTATCCGGATTAAAGCCCATTGCTTTCATGCCTGCTTTTTCGAATTTCGACAGATAGAAATTGTTAAATTCATACCGGTGACGGTGGCGCTCTGAAATTTTAGTCCTGCAATAAGCCTTAAAGGAGTTGGAGTCTTTTTTCAGGTTACATGCATAGGATCCAAGACGCATGGTACCTCCTTTGTCTACGATACCTTTCTGTTCATCCATTAAATCAATGACCGGAAATTCTGTCAGTTGATTCATTTCAGTTGAGTCAGCACATTTCAGCTTTAATACATTTCTGGCAAATTCTATCACTGCGATTTGCATCCCCAGGCATATCCCAAAAAATGGGATTTTCAATTCCCTTGCATATTTCGCCGCGATAATTTTACCTTCTATGCCTCTATGACCAAATCCTGGAGCAATCAAAATTCCCTGACAACCATTCAATTTTCTCTCAATGTTTTCTTCATTGATCTTTTCGGAATGAATCCATTCTACCTTCACCCTGCATTCGTTGGTTGCCCCCGCATGAATAAGTGCCTCTGCTATAGACTTGTATGCATCTCTTAATTCAACATATTTGCCAATAAGGGCAATTTTTACCTCTTTCTTGGGATTCTTATAACGATTTAAAAATTCGTTCCAATTCTTAAGATCCGGCTCATTACCCAGAGGCAGACCAAGCTTTTTAAGTACAATCACATCGAGCTTTTCCTCTTTCATCCGGATAGGAACCTCGTAAATGGTAGATACATCAATGGATTCTATCACTGCCTCTTTACTCACATTGCAAAACAAGGCCACTTTCCCTTTCAAGTCAGGTGTTAGCTGATGTTCCGTTCTAAGCACCAAAACATCAGGTTGCACTCCGTTTTCTAAAAGTTGCTTTACAGAATGCTGGGTGGGTTTTGTTTTCAATTCACCGGAAGCAGATAAATATGGAACCAGTGTCAGGTGAATAATAAGCGCATCTGTTCCTAACTCCCATTTCATCTGACGAACAGCCTCTATATATGGCAAAGATTCAATGTCACCTACTGTTCCTCCAATTTCAGAGATAACAACATCAAATTTTTTCTTTGAACCCAGGTATTTTATGTATCGCTTGATTTCATCGGTGATATGCGGAATGATCTGAACGGTTTTGCCCAAATAATCGCCTCGTCTTTCCTTGTTAATGACTGACTGGTAAATCCGTCCTGTCGTAACATTGTTGGCCTGTGATGTTGGTGAATTTAAGAAACGTTCATAATGACCAAGATCAAGATCAGTTTCCGCACCATCTTCAGTTACAAAGCACTCTCCATGTTCATATGGATTCAGAGTACCTGGATCAACATTGATATATGGATCAAGTTTTTGAATGGTAACCTTGTATCCCCTGGCCTGAAGCAGCTTGGCAAGTGAGGATGCTATAATGCCTTTGCCTAATGAAGAGGCAACTCCTCCGGTTACAAAAATGTACTTGGTAGTTGACAAAATTTTCCTGTAAAGTTGAATATGGCTAATTGACCTCTTCTTGTTCATCGATGATTTTCACCTTCGACTTAAGTTGATCAATCTGTATTTTTATTTTATCGATCTGGTCATTTACTCCTTTAACTAGAGATTGCGCACCTTCGGAAGTACCAAAGAAGCCCACATTATTAGCAAGCGTCGTAATATCACTTTCCAACTGCCTCAAACGAACAGCATAACGATCCCGTTCCAGGTTTATCTTTGACCATCCCCGTGGCAAGGATGCGAGATGCTCAATCTTTGATTTAAACTTGATCAAGTTTAAATCAGAGTCATCCATCTTTATTTTATTGAACTGATTGTCAATGGCATCATGATATTTATTCTGCAATTCCTCCTTTTTTCTAAAAGGAACATGGCCGATTTCTGCCCATCTGTCCTGGAAGGTCTTCAAAGCCGAAAGATCATCCTTAACCAAACCTGTTAACTTGTATTCTTCTATTTCAGAAATCAGCTGCTTTTTTAATTTCAAATTTTCATCCTGATCTCCCGTTACACCTGAAAAATGGGTTTGTTTTTTATTAAAAAATTCGTCACATGCGGTACGGAAGCGTTTCCATATAAGCTCAGATTGCTTTCTGGGAACAGGTCCGATATCCTTCCATTTCTTCTGGAGTGTAATTAACCGGTCAGTAGTTGCTTTCCATTCTTCGCTATCTTTCAGTTTCTCTGCCTGTTCACAGATGTCCACTTTTAATGCATAGTTCTGCAGCAAATGTTCTTTGCTTTTATTCCAGAAGTTGCGCTTATTTTGAAAGAAGGTATCATTGGCAGCTCTGAAACGATCCCATATCTTGCTATTCTCTTTCCTTGGACCGAAACCGGTCTTTTTCCACTCTTCCTGAAGAACAATGACCTTTTCAGTAACATCGTTCCACTCGCGTGGATTATCGGAAACAAAAACTGAGAGTGATTCTGCCATTTCACAAAGTTCAATCTTTCGCTGAAGTTGCTCCTTTTGAACTGAGCGCTCTTGCTCAAAATGTTGCTGATATCGTTTGTTGATGACAGAGGTTGCAGTTTTAAAACGATCCCAAAGTTCCTGTTTATGATCTCTGGGAACAGGTCCGATCTCACGCCAGGACTCATGCAACTTTTGCAATTCCTTGAATGTTGCTAGTGGCTCCTCAGCTTTTATGGAGAGCTCTTCGGCTTTGAGGCATAAAAGCAGCTTTTGATCCATATTCCGTTTTAAATCGAGGTCACGCAATTCGCGATCGATTTTAACAAAATCATAAAACCTCTCAACCTGATAATGATAATTTTCCCAAAGGTCCTTGACTTTCGTCTGCGGAACCTGACCAATTGCTTTGAATTTAATTTGTAATTCATTAAACAATTGAAAGGTATTGTTCAGAGAGTTTTCACTATTTACAAGCGTCTTTATTTCTTCAATAATCTCAGCCTTCTTAATGAAGTTTTCTTCTTTAACGGCCTCTTGCTTCTTGTTGGATTCATATCGCAAGTTCTTGTATTCCCTGAAGAGATCCTTTAATTCCTGTTCAAAAGAGTCAGAATCAGCCAGAAATAGCTCTTCATCATTGCCTTGAGCAATAAATGCTGCTTTTTGTTCTGCTATCTCGTGAGTTCTGATCTTATAAAAACAAGCCTTAATGGCATCTGCATGAGGCTTTATAATATCAACATCCCCTTCACCAATGATTTTCCTAAGGGTATTGATCAGATTTATTTTATTGTAGGAAGAGTAATCGTGAATTGGCAGACCTTCAGCAGTCGGTTCATCATCGTGAAAAGGATCATCTTCATCATCCGAAACATCCAATTGAGGTTCAAGGATCGCATCATTCAATTCTGCTTCCGATTCAAGCAAAATTGCTGTTACAACAGGCTTAACGTTTTCAGTAGAAATTTTGATCTCAGACTCCTGCTCTTCAGGGAGAATTTCCTGATTCAGATCATATACAATTTCAGTTGTTAGTTCCTCTGAAATAACCTCTGATTTTAATTCCACATCATTGGAAGCGATTGTTTCCGATGTAAGTTCAGTCTCTGCATTCTTCAAGTCGGAAACAGGTAACTTTTCGTTTTCCGTAGTGGATGCAGGATTCTCCAATTCTTTAGATTTCATATGTTTATAATTCTATTTTTCAATGGCCAAATAAAACTCCCAACCACAAGCATACAATTTTGCCTGTGCATAAAAATTTACTCAAGGTCGTTTCTTTAGCAATTTCATAAGGGCTGTTAAGCCGGGATGCGGGAAATTTATTTATTCTGCACGAAAATAGATATTTACCCGTTAACGTCAACTGTTTCTGAAACATATTTTAAGATTTTTTTGATGAAAGGCTACAAATGAGATGAAATACCCGTTAGAATTTTTAAGCACCAACTGATATCAATTGCATGGTTTTTCCATTTGGCCATTGAAAAATAGAATTATAAACAGATGAATCAGAGACAAGCAGACTTTTTTTACCTTTGACAAAAATCAGTCTTATGCGAATTGATATTCTTTCTGTAGTGCCTGAATTGCTTGAAAGTCCTTTTAATCATTCTATTTTAAAAAGGGCACGGGATAAAGGACTGGTCGAAATATATACCTATAATATTCGAGATTGGGCCACAGACAAACACAGGCGCGTAGACGATTATGCCTTTAGCAAAGGAGCTGGAATGGTCATGATGGTAGAACCAATTGACAGAGCGATCTCCGAACTAAAGTCGCAACGTGATTACGACGAAATCATATTCCTTACACCAGATTCATCCAAATTTACGCAGCAAGATGCCAATCAACTATCCATGAAAAGAAATTTAATGATCTTGTGTGGTCATTACAAAGGTGTTGACCAAAGAGTTCGTGATTACCTGATTACCAAGGAGTTTTCGATTGGTGATTTTGTTCTGACCGGTGGTGAACTGGCCGCAGCAATCATTTCTGATGCGATCGTCCGTTTGTTACCTGGGGTATTGTCGGATGAAACCTCGGCATTAACGGATTCATTTCAGGACGGACTACTGACACCTCCGGTTTACACCCGACCAGCAGAATACAAAGGGTGGAAAGTCCCGGATATTCTTCTCTCCGGCAATGATCAGCTTATCGATGAATGGAAAATGGAACAAGCATTGGAAAGAACGCGTCAGATTCGGCCTGATCTTCTTGTTCACGACTGAGCTGATGGCCTTCCACAAATAGATGCAAATGGGCAATATTGGCAATTTTCTTCAACATTCGTTTGAGCGAATGGGATCGTTGGATTGAAAATCTCTTCCAGCAAGGTTGTCAACATTGGTTCAAAATCCGCCTTGACACCTTGGAAATTAAGCTCCTGATTGCCATTATCCTTCATAAATATCCGAGTCTGCTCACGTTGGAAAATTGTTTTTAGAGCATATATTCCCGGATAGATTGGGCCGGAATCCGGGTGAATTCTACCCCAAATACAGCTGTAAATAAGGATTTGAAAGACGGCTTTATTCCTTTTTTTAGACTCTTTATCAAATAATTCAGTCAAAGAATTAAAATAATGATCTGTTGTACCGGTTTTATAGTCAATAATCTCTAAATTACCTGATATTGAATCAATTCTATCTATTACTCCCCCTAGACGAACGGATTTAAGGCCGCTGAAAATAGCCATATTCGCACCCACTCTCTGCTCCAAACCCTCAATTGTGAATGGGACTTTTATTGAATCAATTCTCAGGGCCTGAACCACCATCTTTTTAATCACCTCAAACGCCAACCTGTTTCGTCCAGCAATGATAGGGCGTTCCAAAGTACTTTGATATTTGAAAAAGTGGGTGCAAAAAGCATCTATCAGGCAACTTTCGATTAATTCATCATTCTCAAC
The DNA here is from genome assembly GCA_025358395.1 of Bacteroidia bacterium. The sequence continues at coordinate 4,278 of JANYJT010000114.1, read as the reverse complement.
CAGAGATTGAATGATGTTTTCATCGATAATCATTTTCAAATAAGGCCGATACAGGGCTTCCATGACAGAATGAAAAAGCGTGCCGAATATCCTGGCATCCACCTCTTCTGTGACTTCATCCTCCTCTTCAAAGTGAGCAAGATATTTGAAATAGTAGCTTAATGGGCATTGAACATATTGAACCAGAGCTGTAGGGGTCATACTTTTACCCGATTCAATAAAGCCATTCAACAGATCAAGCACCCTTCCCCTTTTTTCAATGATGATAGGATAATTCGACACAGGATCAATGGTGTTTTCTATTCCCTCCTCCGATATGATAAATGGTGATTCCAATAGCAATTGGTGCAAAAAGCGACTCTTTTCGCCAGTTTTCAGTCCGCTTGAGCCAGAGTTGTAAACAAATGTCACTGTTTCGGCTCTTTGAAGTAACCTATAGAAATAATAAGCGTACATCGCGTTCTGTTCTTCTACAGTCGGTAGGCCAACCCCTTTGCGAAGGTGATAAGGAATAAATGATCCGGATACATTCGCTTTAGGCATAATTCCCTCATTGACTGACAATAATACTAAATTTTGAAAGTCAAGTGCACGTGTTTCCAGAATCCCCATAATTTGTAATCCGGCGAGAGGTTCACCTTCAAATGAAATATTCAGAGCTTCAAGGTATTGAAATAATATTTTAAAAAAACTATCGCGAGACAGAAACTCCTCATTGCCCATAATTGCTTTACCCTTTAAGAAAAGCGAATTGTTAAGCTTATTGATTGAAAGGTACACTTGATAAATATACTCCTGGTAGTTGTTGGCAAAATTGTAATCTTTGTTATTCTCCCAGAATATGAAAAGATCAAATAAAATGGCTTTAAAATAGTCAGGCAAATCAGCCACTGTTTCCTTAAAGACAAATATTTTTTTGAAAAGGTCATTACTACCCAAATCATCGTTAGAAATATAAAGGAGATTATTTCTTATGATATTATCTACAATTAATTTACTTTCAATGGGATAAATTGATTGAATGAATTGATTGTTCAGTAATTCTGATACACTTTTATAATGAAAACTGAGTTTTTCTCCTTCTATTTTGGCCTTTCTCTGAAGCGAAATTAACAGGCTGATCAGACTAAATAGAGGCGTTTGTTTGAGCGGAAGACCCATGGTCACATTTACTGTTTCGATTTCCGCAGGGATAGCTGAAATGACAGGTAAGAGAAGCTCCTCATCGCACAATACAATGGCCGTATCATGGAAATCCAAAGTCTTATGCACCATTTTGGCAATTTCCCTGGCTGCAATTTGGGTCTGTCCGATCTGAGAAGGCGAGTGGAAAATCCGGATAGTTTTGTTCCTCTTAAAGCAATCTACACCAAGGGGGAAATCAAACTGAGGAAATAGTTGAAGGTTCTCTCTCATGAAAAGGCCAGCCTCCTGATTCAAATCATCCAAATAGTAATGATCAAAATCCCAATAGAAAGTAATATTCCTTTTTGCTTTTAAAAATTGGAAAAGTTTTTTTTCACAATTGTTTAATGCATTAAACCCGGCTACAACAAACTTTCTTTCAGATAGATAAACTCCTGATAAATTATCCTCATTTTCGACCGCTTCTCGAAAAAGCAATCCTTCATAGGCAATATTATCCGCATAAAGTTCTTCTTTCAATCTCTGATAAATTGGATACAAGACTTGCCAAAGACGGGAAAATTCCTTTTGATCCTTTTTCTGTTCACCAACCGTCAGACTTTTCCAAAATTGCCTGATCTCCTCTTTGCGATCATCATTCCAATCAGTAAAATGTTCGTCAATCTCTTTAAGGTCAGTGATATTGGTAAATAGTAGTTCTGCATCAACGAGATATTTGTCAACCTGATCGAAATCATGCAAAAGCATCTCTCCCCAGAGATAAAATTCATCAAAAGTTTCTTTGGACCCACTCAATTCCCTGTAGATTTTAAACAAACGGAATAAATGCTGAAGTTGCTCATCACATCTCAATGATGAAACATGGGAAAAAAGCTCCTGGATGGTAATAATCTCAGGTGAGAAGGTAGATGCTGTGATGATCCTATGTAGGTATTCCGTGAAAAACAGTCCGGCACGACGGTTTGGAAAAACGATGGTCAAGTCAGCAATATTCTGACCGTGAGATCTATACAATGAATCTGCCAGCTGTTTTAAAAAATATTCTTTTGTTTGATCCATGGTCGCTTTCAATTCGGATAACCCACTCATGGTGGAAATTATTTGTTAAAATTGCTGATTATTTCTGAGAAATAACTGATCATTTTAGTACATTTGGGATTGAACATATTTTCATTTCAAACGTAAGATGGAACATTAACAATTTTATATGGATAAATTTTCCCTCGTTGGCAATCAGGAAATCAGTGCAGTTGAAGAACTTTACAATAATTACCTTGAAAATCCGATTAAAGTTGAACCTACCTGGCGCAATTTTTTCGAAGGATTCGAGTTGGCTAGAAAATCTTACCAGGAAGCCGCTCTCTCAGCTGCTGATGAAAACCGGATTCAAAAAGAGTTCAGGATTCTTAATTTAATCAATGGATACCGTCAAAGGGGTCATTTGTTTACCCGCACAAATCCCGTCAGAAAAAGAAGAGATTATACCCCTACCCTCGATTACAAAAATTTCGATTTGGAAGAAGGAGACTTGAATACTGTTTTTCATGCCGGCAAAGAAATTGGAATTGGAAACGTTTCCTTGAAAGAGATTATTTCTCACCTCGAAACTACCTATTGCGAGTCTATCGGTGCAGAATTTCTCTATATGCGTCAGCCCGAACTCATCGACTGGCTGAAAATCAGGATGGAGAAATCGAAAAACAGTGAATATTTTTCGCCGGAACAACAAAAACACATCTTCTACCACCTAAATATTGCTGTGAGCTTTGAAAGTTTTATCCACAGAAAATTTGTAGGAGCCAAGCGTTTTTCCCTGGAAGGGACTGAAGCCCTGATACCAGCCCTGGATGCGCTGATTGTGCATGGAGCAAAGCTTGGAATTGAGGAGTTTGTGGTTGGTATGGCTCACAGGGGAAGATTAAATGTCCTCGCCAATGTTCTGGAGAAACCCTATAAAAATATTTTCAAGGAATTTTATGCAACTGAATATGAGGAAGGTATCGCACTTGGCGATGTAAAATATCACCTGGGGTTTGAGAATATTGTTACCACTGACTCTGGCGAAAAGATGAAATTGAGTCTGATTCCCAACCCTTCGCACCTTGAAACGGTTGGATCTTTGACGGAAGGAATGGTTCGGGCAAGGATCGATCACCACTACAATGGGGATTTTGAAAAGATTGCGCCAATCATCATTCATGGCGATGCGGCCATCGCCGGACAAGGGATCGTTTATGAAATTGTTCAAATGTCCTTGCTTCCAGGTTACAAAACCGGGGGAACATTGCATCTGGTGGTAAACAATCAGGTTGGATTTACGACGGATTATCTGGAGGCACGCTCAAGTACCTATTGTACTGATGTTGCGAAGGTTACGCGTTCTCCTGTATTTCATGTAAATGGAGATGATGTTGAAGCCCTAATCTTTACTGTCAAACTTGCCCTGGAATTCCGGCAACATTTTCATTCCGACGTGTTTATTGACATTCTCTCTTACAGAAAATACGGTCACAATGAGGGTGATGAGCCTAGATTCACACAACCACTTCTTTACAAAATCATTGCAAATCATCCAAATCCAAGAGACATTTATGCCAGGAAACTGATCGATGAAGGTGTGATGACTCAAATGGAAGTTGATGATGAAATAGCCCGTTTTGATCAGCAATTAGAGCTTAATTATGACGAAAGTAAGCTGATTGATAAACTTAACATTAAAAACTTTCTGGTCGAGGAATACAAACCATATCGTTTCCCCGATCCTTGTGAGATATACCAAGTTCCGACTGCAGTTTCTGAAACTGAACTAAAAGAACTTGCACTAGCGATTAACAATTTGCCTGCCGACAAGAAATTTTTTAGCAAAATTGTCAAATTGATGGATGATCGATCTCAAATGATTGCCAACGACAAAGTAGATTGGGCTATGGGGGAATTACTTGCATATGCGACCTTGCTTAAAACAGGAATTCCAGTGCGTTTAAGCGGTCAGGATGCTCAGCGCGGTACATTTTCGCACAGGCATTCCGCTCTGGTACTGGAAGATAGTGGTGAAAAATATTTTCCTCTTCAAAATATCTCGAAAGATCAGGCTTCATTTACTGTACACAACTCTCCATTAAACGAATACGC
>JANYJT010000095.1 GCA_025358395.1 Bacteroidia bacterium | reverse complement strand
AATCAAAGCAGATTGATAATAATCTTCGGCAGAAAACCCAGCACGATCATCAAAACGGTACAAAGGATGATGTTGAATTTAAAATTGAAGCTTGATTCTATTTTGTGTTGTGGTTCACCATCAGCAAAATAGCTCGCCATGATTGGCTTGAAATAGAAATAAATGCTGATCATGGAACCGATGATGGCAACCACGACCAACCATGTATAACCACCTTCGGAGGCCAGCACAAAAAGATTGTATTTGGCCATAAAGCCTGCCAATGGCGGAATCCCGGCCAGCGACATCATCGCAATGGCCATGGCAAAAGCCTCCACCGGATTGTTTTTCGCCAAACCGCGGAAGGCTGGAATGAAGAAGGTGCCCCGCTCCTCCCTGATCAGCATCAGAACCGCAAAGGCAGTGATGGTGGCAATCACGTAGGAAAGTACAAAAAAGAGCAAAATGCCGGCTGATTTGGGGCCTAAAATGATCATCGCCATCAGCAGATAGCCCGACTGCGCCACACCCGAATAGGCAAACATCCGTTTCAGGTTATCCTGGTAAACGGCGGATAAGTTTCCAACGATAATGGTGGCCACCGATATGACTGTGAGGGTCGTCACTAATTCAGCATGCAGCGACACAAACGCGATGGAAATCAAACGGTAAAATGCCGCAATACTGGCGACTTTCCCGGCAGTAGTCATGAAGGCGGTAATCAAAGTTGGAGAACCGGTGTAGACATCGGGCGACCAGAAATGAAAGGGCACCGCGGCAATTTTAAAGGACATTCCGACAAAGATCAGCAACATTCCGGCAATAAAAAGCATGGGCACAGTTCCTTTGCAGGAAAGTACAAAAGCATTAATCGCTTCAAGGTTGAAAGAGCCTGAAGCACCGTAGACCAAAGCAATGCCAAAAAGCAAAAATCCAGTGGCGAATGATCCTGTTAAGAAATACTTCATCGCCGCTTCGTTGGAGGCAATGTCGAATTTCTTACTTCCCGCCAGCACATAAAAGGAAATTGAAAGGGTCTCGAGGCCAACAAAGAAGAGGATCAGGTTACCGAAAGAGGCCATCACAATTCCACCAATCAGAGCAAAAAGAATCAATGAATAAACATCTTCCAGCGGTCGTTCGACCCCTTTGTAATAGATATTGGCAAACATGAAAATTAAAATAGCAATCAGAATCAGGATGGAGCTAAAGGCAATGCTGAAATTGTCGGCAATGAACATCTCATTGAAGTAATGAACAGAAGTACCCCACTCTCCGATATTTAATATCATGGTAATGATTAAACCGACAAAAATAAGTGGCAGCAACACTTTTTTCATCTTCCGTACACCGAAAAACATCACCAAAACTGCCAATATGGTTAGGGCTACAATTGCCTTCATGCTTACAAATTAATTTTTATACTATTTTGATATCCTAAGGGTTTGAATTGTTTAAGAAGTTTGAAATGTCTGGAATGTTTTCGCATCTATCAATCTCATCTCTCATGTCTTATATCTTATGTTTCATTTTCCCATCTTCAAATCTTCAAAATACTCCTAACCGCCGGTTCCGCTATTCCCAAAAACATTCGAGGATAAATACCAATCCATATAATGATCACCACCACCGGAACCAAAACGAGCAGCTCTTGCCGGGTTAGATCAGTAAATCCGGCGGTTGCTTCCTTCACTTCTCCGTACATCGTTCGCTGGTACATCCAAAGCATGTAAACGGCTCCCAGAATGATGGTTAATCCCGCGACTGCGGCCAAATATCCGTTGTATTCAAAGACGCCAAGGAGAAGTAAAAATTCGCCAATAAAACTATTGGTCAATGGCAATGAAATGCTACCGAGAAGAATAACCATGAAAAAGACTGCGAATACAGGTGCCTTGGAAGCAATACCTCCCAATGAAGCTATGTCGCCTGTTTTAGTGCGTCGGACGATGATTTCATAACAGAAAAACAATCCGAAAATATTAACCCCATGAGAAATCATTTGCATCATGGCACCTTCCAGTCCGTTAAAGGTTTGAGAAAATACCCCAGCAGAGATTAATCCAACATGTGCCAGCGAAGAATAAGCAATTAAACGCTTAAGTTCGCTTTGCCTGATAGCTATCACAGATGCATAGATAATCCCGGTAACCGATAACAATATAGCGTAAATACCAAGATCATTAAGGGCTTCAGGCAAAAGAGGAAGTATAAATCTAAGCAGTCCGTAGACACCCATTTTCAGCATGATCCCAGCCAGCAGCATGGTTCCTTGCGTTGGAGCGGTAAAGTAAAGATCCGGCTGCCAGGTATGAAAAGGGAAAATGGGGATCTTGATGGCAAAGGCAAGAAAAAAGGCTAAGAATAGCCATTTTTGAGAGGCTGGATCCAGTATGACTTTGTAAAATTCAGCAAATGCGAACGAGTGCTGACCAGGAGTACGAGCATATAAAAATACAATGGCTAACAGCATCAAAAGTCCGCCAACCAAGGTGTACATGAAGAATTTGAACGTGATGACCCTGGCATTTTTACCACCCCAGAGAATCGCCACAAAAAAGATAGGAATCAGCGCAAGCTCCCAAAAGATATAAAACATCAGGATATCTGTCGTGGAAAACACACCAATCAAAGCCATTTCCATTAGCAAAACCAACGCATAAAATGAGTTACGACGTTCTTCTCCACCAAATCCGGAATAGATGATAAGTGGGAAGAGGAAGGTCGTCAATAAGATTAGAAGCATGCTTAATCCATCCAAACCAAGCTTGAATTCAATACCCAGGATGTGGAAAAAATTGGGATGAAAGACAGGAAATCCAGCCGGATCAGACAAATATTTTATCAATATCGCTACTGAAAGTACAAACGTGATGAGGGAAGAAGCAAGGGCTATTTTCTTGTTCAAAGCAGTATTGTCCTTCATCGCGAAAAGCAGCAATGAAAAAATCAGTGGCAAAGTGACGAGAAATCCTATTAACATTTGTATTTATTTAAACAGGTTAAGAAATAGGATCAGAATGATGCAAATGACCATGTAAAACAGATAAGCACCCACATTTCCTGTTTGAATGTACCGGATATTTCTTCCGATCCGCACCACAAAAACACCAGTCCGGTTAACAAATCTGTCTATTATTTTAATTTCCACCATGTCGTGGAGGAAGGTTGACATCGATGCAACCGGTTTCTCAACCATCGTTTCGTACAATTCATCAACATAGAACTTTCTGTAAATTAAATTGGTAACGAAAGAGCTTTCAGGTTCAGCCTGTTCAATGGATCTTTTTTTGACGAACCGTATATAGGTCAGATAGATGAGTCCGAAGATCAATAATAATGGTACGATCATCAACCATAATTCTGTTTGAGGGCTTACCTCGGCTCCACTTTGTTTGACGAATGATTCGGAGGTAGCAAAAACAGGCGCCAGAAAAGAACCAATCAGGTCGCTACCACCCAAAAGATGAGGGACCCCAAGAAATCCTCCAACCACAGACAATAATGCCAGGGCTGCCATAGGAATTGTCATTGATTTTGGTGACTCATGAATCGGATGATTTGGATTTTCCGCTACGGTCGCTTTACCCCAAAAGACCACAAATAATAGCCTGAACATATAAATGGTTGTCATCAATGCTGCCACCAAGGAGAGCGTCCAAAGAACCGGACCGGCATGATAAGCGCCCAACAATATCATGTCTTTCGAAAAAAAGCCAGACAAAGGTGGAATACCTGCAATAGCCAGAGATCCAACCACAAACAGCCGGAAAGTTACAGGAATTTTATCCCTTAATCCCCCCATCTTCCTGATATCCTGCTCCCCATGTAACGCATGAATAACACTTCCGGCAGCGAGAAAAAGCAGTGCTTTGAAGAATGCATGGGTTGTAAGATGGAACATAGCCCCTGTGAAGGCTCCTGAGCCCAAGGCGACAAACATGAAACCTAATTGACTTACCGTAGAATAGGCCAAAATTTTCTTGATATCGTTCTGAAACATGGCGATGCATCCAGCCATCAGGGCAGTGGCTATTCCAATTCCGGAGATCACCATCATGGTAAGCGGAGATAAAACAAAGAGCAGGTTCGACCTGGCTACCATATAAATACCTGCTGTGACCATGGTGGCCGCATGTATCAGTGCGGATACCGGAGTCGGTCCGGCCATTGCATCCGGAAGCCAGGTAAAGAGCGGAATCTGAGCACTTTTGCCAACTGCTCCTGCAAATAACAGCAAAGTGATAAATGTTATTGTAAGGCTGCCTACCGGGATTGTTGAACTCTTGACAAATATCTCCGCGAAATTCAAGGTGCCAAATTGCTGAATCAACAGAAATAGCGCAAGCAGGAATCCAAGGTCACCGATACGGTTCATGATAAATGCTTTCTTGGCGGCATTGTTGTACTCCGGGTTTTTGAACCAAAATCCGATAAGCAGGTAAGAGGAGAGTCCGACACCTTCCCATCCGATAAAAAGAATGAGATAATTGGAACCCAATACCAGCAAAAGCATGAAGAATACGAAGAGATTCAAATAGGCGAAAAAGCGGTTGAAACCCGCGTCCTCTTTCATGTAACCGATGGAATAGACATGGATTAAAAATCCGACTCCGGTCACAATCAGAAGCATCAACACCGAAAGACGGTCAAAGAGAAACGAAAATGGGATTGAGAGATGGTTGAAGCTGATCCAGCTGAAAAGGTCGACCGTTTGCGTAGGAGCGCCGGTGAGGAAACTGCCAAGGAGCACCAGCGAAATCAGAAAAGGAATCAGAACCATTGCAGAGGCCAAAACACCCGCTGTAATCCCTTTAAACCTCCTGAAATTTAAGGAGATCAGGAGAAATCCAATCAGGGGAAACAACGGTATAAGCCAAATAAATCTAAGCATAGTGTTGAATCTAAGCGTTTACCATTTCAGTTTGTTGAGTACATTGATGTCGATGGTGTGGGTCGACCGGTAGATCATGACCAGCAATGCAAGCCCGATGGCTACTTCAGCGGCAGCTACCACCATGATAAAAAAGACGAAAATCTGTCCGGCCGGATCATTCCTGTAAGCCGAAAAAGCGGCCAAAAGCAGGTTGGCTGAATTCAGCATCAGCTCGATCGACATGAAGATGACCAGGGCATTTCGCTTGACAAGGACACCCACCACTCCGATGGCAAAAAGCGCCGAGCAGAAGAAGATGTAGTAGTCGAGCGGGATGATATTCAGGTTTTGCATTGTTTTACGGTATAAAGTTCTATTTCCATTATGAAAAGTGACTAAAGTGACTAAAGTGACTAAAGTGAACTAAATTGACTAAAGTACTTAGTTTTGAGGCAGTTTCACAAATTAATTATTTGCTTGAATAAATTCATTGATCAAAGGTTCCGCATTTTGGAGGTCCGATTGTTGAATGTACAAGTCAACGCAAGAAGGGTATCCACCTATCCCGGCCGACATGCCCGATTGGAATTCATTTTGAACAAGTGATCCAATTCCAATTTCCTCCAAAGCTCCCTTGAGCATTATTACTAAAATTTCACTCCCCGTAAAAACCCTGATCAATTCGTCTCTTTCGCTCATATGTATGGTATTAATCAACGTATATCTCCTTTAATACAGACTTAACTTTCTTTATCTCTAAAGAAGTCAAGCTGTCAAGAATTTTTATCACCCTTTGATTATCCACTGTTCTAATTTGGTCTAAAATAATCCAACCATTTTTATTATCATGTTTGACATTTACTCTCGTTGGGTAAAATTTTGCCAGACTGGTCATTGGAGCAATTACAACAGTATTTAAATTCCTATTCATCTCATTAGGCGATATTACAACGCATGGACGAGTTTTTTTTATCTCGCTTCCAATGGTTGGATCCAGATTTACCAGAGCTATGTCGTATTGCCTTATTTCCATTCGTCAAACGTTTCATCCTCAAAAACATCATTTATTAACGGTTTATCGTCACTGTTTTCATGCATCTCTTTGAAAGCCATATCCCAGCCTTTTCTAGGTATCGTTTGAGGCTTCAAAATCATGTAATCCTCCGCCAATACCAATTCAATAGTATCTTTAATGTGGTACTTTTCAATCAAGGTCTTACTCAACCTGATTCCTTTGGAATTACCTATTTGTACAACTGAAATTTCCATGTTGAAAAAAATAAAATGTAATTACAAAGTTAATACTTTTTTAATATAGTGACTAAAGTGAACTAAAGTGAACTAAAGTGCCTAAAGTACTTACGCATCAATAAAGATTGGTGGCAAAATATCAAGTCTCATGTCTTATCTCTTATATCTCTAGTATATGTCTTTTTTTCCCAGCATCACCGCCCCTACCATAGCCGCCAGAAACAGGATAGATGAAAGTTCGAAAGGCAAATAATACTCTTCAAACAACACTTTTCCCAGATTCTTAACCAATCCGATCTGGTTCAAAGAGGGATCAGTGATCATTTTCAAATCGTAGGTCCTGAAAACCGCGATAAGAACCATCAACAGCATTCCTCCTGCAATCGCCGAGGCAATTTTAGTCAGCCGTGACTTTGGAAACTCACCCTGTATATTGAGGTTCAGCAACATCACCGTATAGATAAACAAAACCATGATGGCTCCGGCATAAACAATGATGTGCACCACCGCCAGAAACTGTGCATTCAGCAAAATGTAATGACCACCAATGGCAAAAAATGCCAAAGTAAGATACAACACGCTGTGCATCGGTTTCTTGGAGATCAACACTTTTAAGGCCGCATAAATGGCGATAAAAGAGAGGATGAAGAATAAATATTTAGAGAAGATCATGGTATGAGTTGAGAGTGGAGAGTTGAGAGTTGAGAGTTACTGGAACACGAAACTTGCGACATGAGACTTGAGACTTGAGACATGAGACTTGAGACATGAGACATGAGACATGAGATTGAAGCACCAATTCCGATTGATGCGTAAGTACTTTAGGCACTCTAAGTACTCTAAGTACTTTAAGTACTTTTTCTTCTATCATGCGTTGTGAGTTTGGTTCTTATCTTGTTTAAATTTTAATACTTCAGGCGTCTGGCGTTGACTGATATCGACCCTTTTGTCGACAGGTTCAACCAGCACATCTTTGCCATAAATGAAGTCGTCGCGGTGCAAATCGGAAGGTACAATTTCATTTGTCAGGAAAATCGCCTCTTTTGGACAGGCTTCTTCGCAAAGTCCGCAGAAAATGCATCGAAGCATGTTGATTTCATAAATAGAAGCATATTTCTCTTCCCGGTAAAGATTCAGTTCATCTTCCTTTCGTTCGGCAGCAATCATGGTAATGGCTTCTGCCGGACAGGCAAGTGCGCATAACCCACAGGCGGTACAGCGTTCTCTTCCTTCGTCATCTCTTTTCAGGACGTGCTTTCCACGGTAGATCTCAGCAATAGGCCTTTTAACTTCAGGGTACTGAATGGTGGCACTCTTTTTGAAAAAATGGCTCATTGTAATGCCAAATCCCTTGATGATGGCGGGCAGATAGATCTTCTCCATAAAAGTCATTTTTTTATTGGAAACGACTTTGCTCCGACCCGACAATGAACCTATATTTTGTTTGACAGTCATGGTTACAAATGATTTTTTATCATGATAACGAATCCTGTGATCAGAACGTTGATGATGGCCAGGGGCAAGAGCGATTTCCAGCCCAGACGCATCAACTGATCGTAACGAAACCTTGGAAGGGTCCAGCGCACCCACATGAAGAAGAAAACGAAAAACATTATTTTCGCAAACAAAACCAGTGAACCTATGATTGTCAACACATTGTGTGATACGTTAAGGGAATCCATAAAGGGAAAATTGTACCCGCCGAAAAATAAAGTGGCAATCATGGCCGAGGAGATAAACATGTTGATGTACTCGGCGAACAAGTAGAAACCCAGCTTCATACTGCTATATTCGGTGTGATATCCGCCAATCAATTCCGTTTCACATTCAGGAAGGTCGAAAGGAGAACGATTGCATTCGGCAAAAGCACAGACGATAAAGATTAGAAATCCCAAAGGCTGGTAAATAATATTCCAGTGCATACCATGCTGCTGCTCAACAATATCCTTCAGGCTAAGTGTACCGCTCATCATGACAATCGCGATAATTGCCATGCTCATAGCCAGCTCATAACTGATCATCTGCGAAGCGGCCCTGACGGCACCAATCAGGGCATATTTGTTGTTGGAGGCCCAACCACCGATCATGATGCCATAAACACCGATCGAAAGTATGGCAAACACATAGAGAACACCTACGTTTACATCCGCCATCTGCAGACTGTATTCGGTGCCACCGATCACAAAACTGTTGCCCCAGGGAATTACGGCGCTGGTGAGCAAGGCGATCATCATCGTTAACGAAGGACCAAGGATGTACAAAAATTTATCGGCAGTACCGGGCATAAACTCCTCTTTGAAAAAAAGCTTAAGTCCATCCGCCAATGGTTGAAGTAAACCCGCAAACCCTGCTCTGTTGGGACCCAGGCGATCCTGAAAAAAGCCGGCTACCTTCCGCTCGAGCAGGGTAGAATACATGGCAACCACCAGACTGACCAAGAGAATTACCGATGCGAGAATTACTTTATAAAGGATGTAATTGCCATCCATAAGGTAAAATTATATTTCGTTAGTATTATTCTTTTCAAATTCTTCAAGAGTCACAGTTTTGTTTTCCAAAGGCAAGATCACCGAAGGAACCATTGCCTGCAAATAATGATTCTGACTAATCACCGAAGCCCTTTTGATATTTCTTGGTCCTTCGATGGTCCAGTCTGACTGCTCCTTTTTCTCAAACCGGCATTCGTTGCAAATAAATTCCTCCACCTCGCCAAACTGGTCCTTTCGACCTGTCACACGGTAGATCTCCTCTCCTCTCATCCAGGCAGTGACTTTTCCGGAACATTTGCTGCACGAACGGCTTGCGTTCATCGGATTAAGGAACCATACCCGGTTTTTAAACCGGAAGGTCTTGTCGGTCAAGGCCCCCACCGGACAAACATCGATGATATTTCCAGAAAAATCGTTGGTTATTTCGCTTTGTATATAAGTTGAAATTTCTGATACATCCCCTCTGTACAATATCCCGTGAGATCTTTTATTGGTAAGTTGATCGGCAGTATAAACACAGCGATAGCAAAGGATGCAACGGTTCATGTGAAGCTGAATTTTGTCGCCGATATCCACTACCTTGAAAGTCCTTTTGGCCTCTTCGAAGCGCGATTCCTCCCTGCCGTTGTCATAACTAAGATCTTGAAGATCGCATTCTCCGGCCTGATCACAAACCGGACAATCCAAAGGATGGTTGATCAGCAGAAACTCAACAATGGCTTTGCGGGTATCGATAACTTCCTGGGAAGTAATATTTTGAACCACCATACCATCAGCCACCGGGGTTCTGCAGGAGGCTACGAGTTTTGGCATGGGGCGCGGATCGCGTGCCGACCCCCGGGCAACTTTTACCAGACAAGTTCTGCATTTTCCTCCCGAATCCTTCAATTTGGAGTAATAGCACATAGCAGGAGGAACCACTGCCCCACCGATCATACGGGCTGCCTGAAGAATCGTCGTACCCTCCTCAACTTCAATCGTCTGATTATCTATCGTTACCGTAAGCATCTCAATGGTAGTATTTTGTTTTGTCTCTTTCTTGAAAATTTTGGATTTTGGATTTTGGATTACGCTCCTCCCAAAATTTCCAGATATTCAATCTTCCACATTTCTCTCTTCTCGTTTCTTGTTTCCCTCTTCGACCACTCTCCCTGTCTCCCAGTCTCCCAGTCCCATAATCCCCCGGTCTTCTTCTATTGCCTACACATCCCCGGCTTTGACACATGCTCCTCAAACTCCTTCCTGAAATGCCTGATGGCACTCGCAACCGGCCAGGCGGCGGCATCTCCAAGCGGACAGATGGTATTGCCTTCGATCTTCGCTGCAATGCTCACCAAGAGGTCAATATCTTTGGTTCTACCCTGACCATGTTCAATCCGATGCAGTACATTTTCCATCCAACCTGTACCTTCCCGGCATGGGGAACACTGTCCGCAAGATTCGTGGTGGTAAAAACGGGCAAAGTTCCAGGTATTTCTAACGATACAGGCATCCTCATCATAAACGATAAATCCACCTGATCCGAGCATTGTTCCACTTACAAATCCACCTTCTGCAAGAGATTCGTAGGTAAACAAGCGCTCTTCTCCTGCAGCGGTCTTCAATATCAGTTCCGCAGGCAAAATCGGAACGGAAGAACCGCCCGCCACAACGGCTTTCAGCGCTTTTCCATCCTTGATGCCACCACAATACTTGTCATCAAATAGAAATTCGCGAACACTCAAACCCAATTCTATCTCATAAACTCCCGGATTATTAATGTTTCCGCAGGCAGAGATTAATTTTGTGCCCGTACTTTTTCCTGTGCCATAACGGGCATATTCACTACCGCCCTGATTCACGATAAAGCCAATATTTGCAAGCGTCTCCACATTATTGACCACTGTTGGACAGCCATACAATCCAACCACGGCCGGAAAGGGAGGCTTGATTCGCGGGTTTCCACGTTTGCCCTCCAGGGATTCAATCAGCGCTGTCTCTTCCCCGCAAATGTATGCTCCGGCTCCGGAATGAACGTGAATATCAAGATTATATGAGCTTCCTAATATATTAGTACCTAGAAAACCGTTGGCATAAGCTTCGCGAATGGCCTCATTTAAAATTCCAATGATGTATTTGTATTCTCCTCTGACATAAATATATCCTGTATTTGCACCCAGGGCATAGCAGGAACAGATCATACCCTCAATCAGGATATGTGGAATTTTTTCCATGAGATAACGATCCTTGAAAGTACCTGGCTCACTCTCATCGGCATTGCATATGAGATAACGGGGATTGATTGATTTCTTGTCGATAAAGCTCCACTTCATCCCGGCAGGAAATCCGGCACCACCACGTCCGCGCAAGCCTGATTTTTTGACCTCTTCAACCACCTCATCGGGTGTCATTGTTTTCAAAGCTTTTTCCACCGACAAGTAACCTCCTGTCGAGCGGTACACCTCAAAGGTCTGAATCCCCGGAACATCAATATTTTTTAAAAGAATTTTTCTTTCCATCGTGATTTTTCGGGCTTTTCTTCTTTCGCTTTAAGTGTTAACTCCTCAAGGATCTGATCTATTTTCTCTTTGGTCAAAAATTCGTGAAATTCAGTATTAATCTGCATAACAGGTGCGGAACCACAAGCGCCTAAACATTCAACTGCTTTCAATGTAAACAATCCGTCCGGGGTTGTTTCTCCCGTTTTAATGGACAATTTTCGCTCCAGATAGGATTGAATGGCTTCTCCACCGCAGATAGCACAAGGTCCGGTGCGGCAAATTTCGATCACATTCTTTCCTACCGGATCAAGGTAATATTGAGAATAAAACGTTGCAACCTCATATACTTCAATAGGCTGAATATTAAGTAAAGAAGCGATATAATCCATGACATCCACGCTAAGATAGCCATCAAACTCTTCTTGGGCAATATGAAGCAATGGCAAGATGGCCGACTTCTGCCTGCCTTCCGGATATCGAGCTATGATCTGTTTCACTTTGGCCAAAGTAGAATCCGCAAAACAGATCGTTCTGTTCTCTTTCTTGTGCAAAGAATGGTTAATTTTCTTGTCCAACATTCTGTTAAAAATATGTATTGATAGGATGGCCACGAGAGCCACCCATGCATTCGATGTTTTTTATTTATTGGATGGCTACAAGTGCCTCCCCGACGCTATCCTTCTTTTTTCCTTGTTTCACGCATCCAGTTCTCCTGCGATCACATTCATACTGCTCATAGTCAAAATGGCATCCGAAAGGAATGATCCTCGCACCATTTCGGGAAAAGCCTGGTAATATACGAAACAAGGTCGCCTGAAATGGAGTCGATAAGGTGTTCTGCCTCCATCGCTGACCAGATAAAAACCCAGTTCGCCATTGCCACCTTCCACCGAATGGTAGACCTCGCCCACCGGGACTTCCACTTCGCCCATCACAATTTTAAAATGCCATATCAATGACTCCATTTTGCTGTAAACATCTTCTTTGTCAGGCAGATAAAATTCAGGAACTTCCATGTGAAAATTTCCTTCAGGTAGATTTTCAAGCGCATTTTTAACCAGATTAATGCTCTGCCGGATCTCTTCCTGCCTCACACAGAAACGATCGTATGTATCGCCATTAGTCCCTACCGGGATGGTGAAATCAAAATCATTATAGGAAGAATACGGGTTCATGACTCTGACATCATAGTCAACTCCCGCCGCCCTTAAACAAGGGCCTGAAAATCCATAATTGAGCGCTCTCTCTGCTGAGATGCCCCCAACATTGATGGTCCTGTCCATGAAGATTCTGTTACGAAGAAGCAAATTTTCAAACTGAGTGATCACCTTGGGCAGATTGGAGATAAACTCTCTGATCTTGTTGATCACAGAGGGAGTAAAATCCCTTTCAAATCCGCCAATTCTTCCAAGGTTGGTGGTAAGTCGCGCACCGCAGATTTCCTCATATATCTCATAAATTTTCTCTCTTTCCTGAAAGACATAAACAAATCCTGTAAGTGCACCGCTATCAACACCGATGACACTGTTGCAAATCAGATGATCAGAGATTCGGGCCAACTCCATGATAATGATTCGCATGTAATCAATCCGTTTGTTGGTTTGAACACCAAGAAGTTTCTCAACAGTTGTTTGCCAGCCAATGTTGTTTATTGGCGAAGAGCAGTAGTTCATCCTGTCTGTCAGGGTCGTTATCTGATAAAACGCCCTTCTTTCTGCCAGTTTTTCAAATGCACGGTGAATATATCCAATGGTTTGTTCTGTATCCACA
>JANYJT010000094.1 GCA_025358395.1 Bacteroidia bacterium | reverse complement strand
TATAAAAGCTGCCGGATACAACACCATACAATTAATGGCTATTCCGGAACATCCGTATTATGGAAGTTTTGGTTATCATGTCTCAAGTTTCTTTGCCCCCTCCTCCAGATTCGGAACGCCCGAAGAGTTGAAACACCTGATCGATGAAGCCCATGGAATGGGAATTTCTGTTGTGATGGATCTGGTTCATTCCCATGCTGTAAAAAACGTGAATGAAGGGCTTGGATTGTATGATGGTACCCGAACCCAGTTTTTCCATGAAGGAGCCAGGGGAGAACATCCTGCCTGGGATTCATTTTGTTTCGATTATGCTAAGAATGAGGTAATACACTTCCTTCTTTCAAATATAAAATATTGGCTGACGGAATTCCGCTTCGATGGTTTTCGCTTTGATGGAGTAACCAGCATGCTTTATTATGACCATGGTCTGGGGAAAGCCTTTACCAGTTATTCCGACTATTTTACACCTAATCTGGATGATGACGCGGTGGTCTATTTTATGCTGGCGAACAAGCTTGCCCATGAGGTAAATCCGAATGTACTTTCAATTGCCGAAGAGATGAGCGGTCTGCCCGGACTTGCGGCGCCTCTTGCCAGCGGAGGCTTGGGATTCGACTACAGGATGTCGATGGGGGTACCTGACTTATGGATCAAGCTCATCAAGGAGCAGCAGGATCAGGAATGGAATGTTGGTCACCTGTTTCATGAGTTGACAGCCCACCGGACGGAAGAGAAGGTGGTTAGTTATGTTGAGAGTCATGACCAGGCAATGGTAGGCGATAAAACGGTTATATTCAGACTGATAGATAAGGAGATGTATTACAGCATGCGCAAAGATCAGCCCAATTTGACGGTTGACAGAGGCATCGCGTTGCATAAAATGATTCGTTTGATCACCATTGGATGCGCAGGAGGAGCCTACCTTAATTTCATGGGAAATGAATTTGGTCATCCGGAATGGATCGATTTTCCAAGGGAAGGCAATGGTTGGTCCTACCAGCATGCACGAAGAATCTGGAGCATTGCAGAGGAAACTGAGCTGAAGTTTCATTGGTTGCTGGATTTTGACAAGGATATGATCCATCTTTTCAGGAAGGAAAGATTGTTGGAAGTACCGGAAGTATGGCGCATCCATGACAACATGCCGGATCAGGTTCTTGCCTTCAAACGTAAGAACTTGCTGTTTGTCTTCAATTTTAATCCGGATAAGTCATTTGAAGATTATGGTATTCATTGTGATCCAGCTAAATATAAGATGATTTTTCAGACAGATGCTCACATTTATGGAGGTTTTAACAGAGTAGACGATCGGATGACTTATTACTCGTTGCCCGAAAGCGGACTTGGATCTCCGCACCAGCTTAAACTCTATCTTCCTGCAAGGACGGGGATCGTTCTGCAACAGCAGGCTTACACAAAGGTGAGGTGAATGGAATTTAAACTCAACTAATGGGTTATGAGATCTTTTAAGGCCTCAACAATTTTTCTTCTTTCTTTAAGCGGAACAGCAGTAAGACATATGGCAGGGTAACTTGCCATTCCTTGTTTTAACTTGACAGTTAAATGCAAGTCCCATTTAAGTCCGAAGAGATATTTTTTTACTTTAATATGTCGCAAGGAAGCGAAGGGTAACTCGATGGCCTCATAATTCCGGTCGACCGAAAAGAGCGGATAATAACGAATCATCAGATTGTTTTTTTCAAGCTGAAAACGGACAAAGTTGAAATTTAGTATCCTGTTAAGGACTAAAGCTACGATAAAAAAAATCGAAAGGCCCAGGACGACCTCAAATTTCTCAAAATATATAAATGTAATCATACTTAACAATAGGAACAATCCTGAGATCATAAGGCTGTTTTTCAAGAATTTGAGATAAGTTTTGTTGTTGTAAAGCATAATTCAATTTATAGACTACAAATTAAAGGAAAGATAGGAAAGAAATTCATGCGAGGAAGTTTTTATAGATTGTATTTATTCCCAAATCTGCTATCTTAGTAGTCCATCAAAATTAAGAAATTACCATCAAATGAGTGTAATACAAGAAGTAAGCGTGAATGGGAATAAGCGCAGTTCGCAAACCTATATCCTTGTAACGGCCTTTCTGGCATTATTTGCGATTGTTGGATTTGCACTTTACGGCCCACCTTTCTTTTACGATTTCATGACGAAGGAGTTTGGATGGTCCAGGTCCGTCGTCACTTCCGGCAATGCGCTTGGGAAATTGTTGGTGGCTCCATTATTTGGTTTCCTTGCCGGATGGCTGATCGATGCTTATGGTCCGCGAAAATTGATGCTGACAGGAGTATTGTTTGCCGGAACTGCATTAATAGGGCTGAGCTTTGCGAGCTCACTGCCTGCATTTTATCTGTTCTATGTTTTCAATGCCCTGGGCTATGTTTTTGGCGGCCCGCTTCCATGCCAGGTCTTGATATCCAGATGGTTCGACAAAAACAGGGGAAAAGCAATGGGCATTGCCTATTTGGGAATCGGTACCGGTGGAGCCCTGGTTCCACTGATTTCGGCCGTGCTGGAAAAAAATCTGGGCTGGCATATGGCGCTGGCAACGCTTGGCATGCTGATTGTTTTGATCGCCTTTCCAATGGCCTGGTTCATCAGAGACAATTCCAGAGAGTTGGTTGCTCAATCAAAACCAACCGAAATTGTTCCGATCAAATCGATACTTCAAAATCCCAATTTTTGGCTCTTGCTTTTCGGAAGCGCGTGTTCCATCGGAGCCGTTGGCAGCATCATGCAGCACATGAAACTCTACCTCCGGGATTTGGACTATTCCCAAGCTCACGCTGCTCAAGTGATGTCCTTTGTAATGTTCTCAAGTCTGGCCGGTCGGGTGTTGATGGGTTTTCTGGCCGATCTTATCAACCGAAAATACGTCATGATCCTGATTTACATGATCGTTGCCAGTGCCATACCACTATTGTTGCTTCCCGACTTCCCCGGTAGGATCTATATTTTTGCCATCATCTTCGGTATCGGACTGGGTGGCGACTACATGATTATTCCTTTGATGGCGGCCGATTTATTTGGTATACGAGCCCTGGGCCGTACCATGGGAATCATCCTGGTAGCGGATGGTATTGCCGAATCACTTTTCCCCATGCTGATCGGTCATTTGTATGATGTGCCCACAAAAAGCTACGCGATTGGATTTTCCTTTCTGATTGGACTGGCCTTGTTTGGGGCTGTGATTGTGGCGTTTCTGCCGAAGACGGGGAAAGAAACGTGAAACGGGGAAGCGTAGAAACGGGGAAGACTCTTTCAGGAATAAGATTTTATGAGTAAATTACCTAATATTGAATATCAGTCAGCTGACAAATCAACACCGTACATTTCATGATTTCAAACTACCACCTCCAACCCTCCGATCTAAAAGCCAGACTGGACAATTTCTGGAAACTCTCCGGCGAAAAGATTCTAGCCATAGAAAAGGAGTATGACACGGCTTTGGGTGCTCCGGTATTTACCAAAAATGGGAAATATACTTCGCGTGGCTGGACCGAATGGACTCAGGGATTTCGGTTTGGATCGGCCATTCTCCAGTTTGATGCCACAGGCGATGAAACTTTTCTGGATATAGCCCGCCGGAATACAATCGGTTCAATGGCTCCTCACATCAGCCATGTTGGGGTTCATGATCACGGGTTTAACAATGTAAGTACCTACGGGAATCTCCATCGCCTGATGCAGGAGGGTAAGATTCCGTTCAATGCATGGGAAAAGAATTTCTACGAGCTGGCCCTCAAAGCTTCGGGCGCGGTTCAGGCAAACAGGTGGAGCAATATCCCGGAAGGCGGATTTATTTACTCCTTTAACGGGCCTCACTCATTGTTTGTCGATACAATAAGATCGTGCAGAGTTTTGATGATGGCGCACAAGCTTGGACATTACCTTCCCGGAGAAAACGACAAACACATTTCTCTTTTTCAACGTGGAATTGAGCATCTGCTTGCCACGGCAAAATATTCTGTTTATTACGGCGAAGGCCGGGATAGCTATGATATTCGTGGAAGGACCGCTCATGAATCTATTTTCAATCCCAACGACGGAAACTACCGATGTCCGAATTCCCAGCAAGGTTATTCCGGATTTACCACATGGACCCGAGGATTGGCATGGGCCATGCTCGGATTTGCAGAAGAACTCGAATTTCTGAGTACAATTCCGGAGGAGGAATTCGGAGCTGTTCACTCAAAAGAGCAGGTTATTCAAACTTTAGCAAAAGCTGCCAAAGTCACCTGTGATTTCTACCTGGACCATACTCCTGCCGACGGAATTCCATATTGGGATACCGGAGCACCCGGACTGGTTCATCTGAATAGCTACCTTACCAGGAATGCTGATCCTCACAATGATTTCGAACCTGTCGACAGCTCTGCTGCAGCGATTGGTGTTCAGGGGCTGCTTCGGCTTGGACATTTTTTGAAAGAGCAGGGTCAATTTGATGAAGGTAACCGATACTGGCAGGCTGGACTGACAGTAGCATCCAGGTTGTTGGAGACGCCCTATTTGTCTACGGATCCTGAACATCAGGGCATTCTGCTTCATTCGGTATACCATCGGCCGAATGGATGGGATCATATTCCTGAGGGCCGCACTGTTCCATGCAATGAATCGAGCATGTGGGGCGACTACCACATCCGTGAAGCTGCACTTTATTTGTCGCGCAGCATCTCGGGAGATGCCTATTACACCTTCTTTAATGGAATTATTTGACCATGGTATCAGAAATTGTAAATCTGTCAAGACTTTGCGTGCATACGCAGACAACAAAACCCTGGGGCATCGAAGCATGTGTGAAGAATTATGCAGCAGCCGGAATTAAAGGCATCTCCATTTGGCGCAATGTGCTGGAAAATAAAAATCTGAAAGAGGTAAAAAATTTACTCAACGTGTATGAAATGGAGGTTGTCTCGCTCGTTCGTGGTGGATTTTTCCCATCCGTGGATAAAAAGAAACGGCAACATGCCATTGATGATAATCTTCTGGCCATTGAACAGGCAGCTGCCGTTGGGGCACCCATGATCGTCCTGGTTTGTGGAGCGGATGGGGGTCAGTCGCTGGAGAAATCCAGAGAGCAGATTGCCGAAGGAATCGTGAAAATATTGCCTGCTGCACAGCGTTCGGGGATAAGACTGGCCATCGAGCCGCTGCATCCGATGTATGCCGGCGACCGATCGGCCATCAATACCCTCGGTCAGGCGAATGATATGGTCGAAATGATTCATTCTGCTTCAGTTGGAGTCGCTGTCGATGTTTACCACCTCTGGTGGGATCCGGCACTTCAGTTTGAAATTCAAAGATGTGCCGCACACCATCATCTTCTTGCATTTCATATTTGTGACTGGAATGTGCCGACGACAGATTTTTTGAACGACCGCGGATTGATGGGAGATGGGTGCATCAATGTCCCCGAGATCAGGTCGTGGGTCGAAGAGGCAGGATTCAGGGGATACAACGAGGTGGAGATCTTTTCGGACAAATACTGGGCCATG
>JANYJT010000083.1 GCA_025358395.1 Bacteroidia bacterium | reverse complement strand
CATTCATCAACGGAAGCACAAGGGTAGCAAGTATAAGGAATTTTAATCTCATAAACCTCTGATTTATAAGTAATAATACTTAATGGATATTTCAACATTTCTCCCAAATCTAGTTATTATCTCTTTTACATTCAATTATTTGGGTAAAAATATTTTGCTTTTTCCTGTAAGCTGATGCTTTTGGGCAGGATGGTCATGGCTTCCTGTATCCCATCCACCATATGAATAATCCACTGATCAGCACAATAAGAATTGTAAGCCCCATCAAGGGGACGTAAAGGAGGTAAAATGGCCCGATCAGATGTTCAAAAATCCTTCCTGTGTGGAGTTCGAGCGCTGCATTCCACAGGGATATCGGACTATTGGCAAGAACTTCGCCCGGCATGGCTGGAAAAGGAGTCCCGCCGTCTAAGGGGAGCGCTCCCATGTTGTAATCTATCCAGAAACCTCTGCCTTGATCACTTGTAATAAACCCCGCAACCATGTTTTGGCCAACAGGCCGACTCATTCCGTGAGACGTTTCTGGCGGTAAACCGGAAAAATAGTCCTTAATCATACCTGAGGATGGATTCCAGACAAAAAGCCCGCTGAAAGATCCAATCAGCCAGTTGGCAGTTCCAATTGGCTCAAGAACATTGCACCCCATAATACTAACAAGCGGTTGATTGTAGGGAGGGATTAATTCCCGTTGAAATTTTTTATCCGCGAAGAGGAATCCGTCAGAAGTATAAATCATGAATATCTGCAGATCTTCATTCCAGACGATCCGACGTAATTTATCCTGCCAGGGATTTCCGGCATCAAGGTGGGTATAAGGAATAATGTCTACCCGGGAGGAGGAGATCGGTATCAGCAATGGAGGTCTCAAAAACATTCCGGCGGTCGTATTGACAATCAGAAAGGCGACAAAAATATAACCCACCAAATTGTGCCACTTCAGATTCAATTTCTTCGCCGAAAGCTGGACTGCATATTGTTTTCCATCTCTTTTCAGCCGGCTGATCCACTTGGGAAACAGGAAATGCAACAACCCTGTCAGGGAAAGAAAAATTAGAACAAATCCCAGTAAATCAACGAACAACATACCCGCAAATCCCAAAAGTTCTCCGCTGTGCAGTTGCCATAAAGTCAGAAAAAGTCCGACTTTTCTTTCATAACCAACTGGCGGAGGCAGGTTAATTTGTCCCGGATGAACCAGATCAGTGGTATAAAACAGATGATCTCGGGTCATTATCAGCAGTGAATCTCCCTGGACGCATAAATCGCTGATTCGCTCCTCTCCATCCGCTAAATTCAGCCGTTCCCATTTTTTCCCCCGGAGGGTGGTGGTAAAGAGACCAAAATGGGTTCCGGCAACGAGAATCCCTTTGTATTTTACGACCGAATAAATCTTTCTTTTATCAATTCCATCAGGGAAACCATTGTTAAAATCTTTGAAAATTGTCGATTTCGATGTTGAAATCCATGCTCCAATGTTGCCATAAAGAAGTATAGAATCTTTCCCAATCTGGATGGAAGATCTTACTCCGCCCATGTTCCAGTTGTTGTACTGATAACCTGGTGGCATCCACTTTCGTGGAATGTCTACCGCAGATATCAGGTTCCGATGGTTCAGGATTATTCCGGACAGGGCAAAGAGTAAGGCAAAAAAGGCTATGAAAATACCCGGCCATTTATGGTACTTCTTTAATCTTCTTACCCATTCGGCTTTTGATAGAGACATTATTTCCTGAGCGACCATCCTCCTTTTAGGCCAAAAATAAACCATGCCAGGGCAATTGTTCCCAGCGCGAACAGACTGTCACCTATCATTCTGAGCCATTTGAAAGTCATAATGTAGGGTTGCTGCATAAATTCCGCTGAACGGGCATACCACAAACCACTCTTTACACTGGCAAGTGTCTGGGCAAATCCGACCGGGAGAACGCTGAGCAGAACCATGGCTATCAATCCGATGTTGATGCTCCAGAAGGCGAATTTCAACCACTTCTCATTCCAGATGGCATCTTTGTCCATATCGCGGAGTACAAAAAGCATCAGGCCAATTCCAAGCATGCCATAAACTCCGAACAGGGCAGTATGCCCGTGAACGGCCGTAGTATTGAGTCCCTGCATGTAATAGAGGGCAATGGGCGGATTAATCAGGAAGCCGAAGATACCGGCTCCCACCAGGTTCCAAAAAGCTACCGCGATGAAACTATTGATGGCCCAGCGGTATTTATTGATCCATTCGTTGCTGCCGTTCAATTTGAGGTTGTCAAATGCTTCGAATCCCATGAGTACCAGCGGCACGACTTCCAGTGCACTGAAAGTCGCACCCAGCGCCATGATGGCTGTGGGGGTACCGGTAAAATAGAGGTGATGGAATGTTCCCAGGATACCACCTGATAAAAATACAATAGTAGAAAAGAGAACGGCTGTTGTCGCTGTAGCAGCTTTGATAATTTGCATCCTTACAAATAGGAATGCGGTAACCACTGCAGCGAATACTTCGAAGAATCCTTCCACCCAAAGGTGAACGACCCACCAGCGCCAATATTCTGCGATAGCCAGATTCGTCTGACGACCCCACATCAGTCCGGCGCCATAAAATGCTGCGATGGCGATGCTGGAGATCAGGAATAAAATCAGGAGATTACGGCTTTCCGATTTTACTTTCAGCGCCGGCCAGATGGCTCTACCCATGAGGAATAACCAAATAAATAAGCCAAGGAATAGAAATATCTGCCAGAAGCGGCCCAGATCGACGTATTCATACCCCTGGTGACCGAACCAGAAATTCTGTATGTATCCCAGTTTCTGCATGATACCCATCCATTGTCCGATCAATGAACCTGCGACAATGACCAGCAATGCCAGGAAAAGGAAGTTTACTCCAAGCTTCTGGTATTTGGGCTCGACGCCAGAAATTGCAGGTGCATAATAGAGACCGGTTGCCAGCCACGAAGTAGCAATCCAGAATATGGCAATTTGTATGTGCCAGGTACGTGAGACGGAATAGGGCAGCCATTGTGAAAGTGGGATTCCGAAAAATGCCTGTCCTTCAACAGTGTAGTGGGCGGTTATGATCCCGGCGAGCACCTGTACCAGAAGCAGTGCGGAAACAATCCAGAAATATTTGACTGTTGCTTTCTGTGAAGGTGTTTGAACATAATCGGCCAAAGGGAATTTCGCCGGAATTTCATCGGTGCTTTCCCCTCTCCGGCGGGCATAGTAAAATACCATTAGTCCGATACCTGCCAGTAGCATGATGACACTGAATCCGGTCCAGAGAAGGAGTGCGCCCGTCGGATGGTTGCCCACCAGTTCCTCTGAAGGCCAGTTGTTGGTATAGGTTATATCCTGTCCGACGCGCTCTGTCACGCATGCCCAGGCAGTCCAGAAGAAAAACGTATTGAGCACTCTCACTCTTTCAGGAGCTTTCAGTGCATTCTCAGGTATGCTGTAAGCTTGTCTTAGTTTGAGCATAGCCGGATCGTTGGTGAATAGTCCTCCGTAAAATTTCCCATTATCGGCAATGGCTTCGGCACGATCCGATGAGATCGTGATTGTTTTGTTTTGCGGATCGTAGCTGTTTTTCCGAAGTTCGCGTTGAAGCGTAACTTTTAAAGCGGCTTTGTTCTCATCGGTTTGCTCACTGTATTGTTTTCCGGTTGTTCTGATTGCCA
>JANYJT010000255.1 GCA_025358395.1 Bacteroidia bacterium | reverse complement strand
TTACATCCCAATTTCATTGAAACAGACAATCTCAATGCCCTCGCAGACCTGAATGTTATCGTAAAATAGCTGAGATGTTATAAAAACTATCTTTGTCTTTTTTTGGAAAACTTTCTTAAAATAGATCCTTCCTCTATCCGATCAGTTTTCTTTTCAATTTATTGATACTGTATTGATCAATGGGTTAAGGAAATGGTTTAAATTTGCAGCAGATAACTACTATTTCATTTTTTGATAAAACACAAAACATGGCTCAAAACGAAAATTCCGGGAATCATTTAAAAATCTACATTCCGCTGATTATAATTGTTATTTTAATTGGCATTGCCACATGGTACTGGTACCGTGATTACTCCATGTACATCTCAACGGATGATGCTCATATAGAATCAGATAATGTCCAGATTGGATCAAAGATGCCGGGAAGGATTGCGCATTTGTATGCCATCGAAGGCGACACGGTGAAGAAAAATGAGTTATTGGTTGAGTTGGACACTCTTGATTTAATTTCTCAAAAAGATCAGGCACTTGCCGCACTTGTGCAGGCAAATGCCCAGGTATCACAGGTAAAAGCCAAACTGAATTACGACAATGAAAATATCAAAGTCTTCGAAGTCTCTTATGAAAAGGCAAAAGAGGATTTTGAAAGAGCCAAAGTTCAGCTTTCCGGCGACGTGATTACCAAAGAAACGTTTGATCATCAGAAAAAGGCATTTGAGACAGCTAAGGCTCAATTGGATGCCGCGAAGGTTCAATTGCAGGTCTCAAAAGCTCAAATTGAAAGTTCCAATGCTGCGGTCGGATTGGTTAATGCGCAAATCAATGTTTTAGAGACCCAGCTTTCCAACACCAGATTGTATGCTCCTTTCGACGGAGTTATCGCCAAAAGATGGCTCCTTGCCGGAGATGTGGTACAGCCCGGGCAATCGATTTTTTCATTGTCCGGTCAGTCGGTTAGATGGGTCATCGTTTATCTCGAAGAAACTAAACTTTCCGCGATAAGTCTGAATCAAACGGCAAAATTTACGATTGATGCCTTTGGTGACAGGTGGTTTCAAGGAAAAATTTTCTCAATAGGCGCCACTACCGCCTCCCTTTTCTCGCTGATTCCAGCCAACAATGCTTCGGGAAATTTTACCAAAGTTACGCAAAGGGTACCGGTAAAAATCTCGATCGACAGTGATGAAAGAGGGATGGACATCAAAAAACTCAGCATTCTTCCCGGAATGTCGGTTGTGGTGAAAATTCTCAAATCCAAATGATTCGTAAAATTTCACCATCCCACAGGATCAGGCGGTTAATCAGAACCCGCGATTCAAAGTGGCATCCAAATCATGATTTGTACAAATGGTTTGTATTGGCTAACGTCATGATTGGTACTTTTATGGCGGTTCTTGATGCGACCATCATCAATGTAGCTCTTCCAAAGATGATGTCTGCGTTCGGTGTAGGTCTGGATACCATCGAATGGGTGCTTACCGCCTACATGCTTGCTCTTGCAGTCATGCTTCCTGCAGCTGCCTGGCTGGCTGATCATTTCGGATACAAGCGAATGTATTTTCTCGGCTTGCTTGTTTTTACCCTCGGTTCATTTATGTGCGGTATTTCAAACAACGAAAATGTGCTGATTTTTTCCAGGGTAATTCAGGGATTGGGGGCAGGTATTATCCAGCCATTGGGAATGGCCATCGTGGTTCGTGAATTTCCTCCGAAACAACGTGGCCTGGCAGTTGGCTTCTGGTCTGTCGCCGCTGCAGCCTCCGTCTCATTCGGTCCGATGATTGGCGGCTATCTTGTTGATAATTTTAATTGGCAGCTCATTTTTGACATCAATGTACCGGTCGGAATTTTTGGAATGTTGATTACCGTTTTGATTCAAAGAGAGATGAAGCAGAAGAGGGGAGGGAAGTTCGATATTGTCGGATTTATCTCCGTCAGCCTTTTCCTGCCAATCTTGCTGTTCGCGCTAACCGAAGGAAATGCAGTAACCAACTCATCAGGTTGGAAAGCTCCTTACATCCTTGCATGCTTTGCCATATCAATTGTCGCATTTGCCGTATTCATTACCACGGAATTCATCGTTGAAAACCCTCTGATCGATTTACGGCTTCTGGGAAATTATAATTTCGGGATTAGTTCTCTGGTCATGTTTTTGTTTGGACTTGGTATGTTTGGAAGCACCTTCCTCCTTCCGTTATATCTTCAAAATTCTTTGGGATATACTGCCTTGCAATCAGGTTCAGTATTCCTTCCCGTCGGAATTCTTCAGGGAATTGTGGCGCCTGTTTCCGGCTTTATATCCGGAAAGATCAATGCGAAGATCCCTATTATGATTGGCATCTTGCTGATGTCATTTAGCTTTTATCTGAATGCGCAATTATCCTTTCTGACAGAGCATCAGGCAATCATGATGCCACTATATATCAGGGGTTTGGGTATGGGGATTATTTTCTCGGCTCTGACAGCGGTCTCATTGATAGATGTTCCCCGAGAAAAAATGGCTCAGGCCTCCGGAATCAGTAACGTCGTTAGGCAACTGGGCGGAAGCTTTGGTGTGGCTATCCTGGCAACTTTCTTAACCACCCGGGTAAGTTACCATACCCAAATGTATGGAGGGGCGCTTCAAGCCAATTCTCCGGCATATAAGTCAGCGGTAAAAAACATCAGCGAATCCATCGTTCATGATGCAGGCAGCTCGATGGAAACGGCTAAAAGACAGTCACAATACCTTATTACCGCGAATGTGACTAAACAAGCATTTATTCAAGGTGTTAACGATGATTTTCTGATCGCGTCCTTCGTGACACTGGTAGGCGGAATTCCGGTGATTTTCCTGCGGGTCAGAAGGAAAAAGAAAGAATCTAATATTTAATCAAATGAACCATAATCTCTTGCTCTCATTTTGTATTGCTGTTATACTCTTTTTCTCTTTTTCAGGGAGAAGCCACGGGCAAAAAAGTCAGATTGATTCACTTGAACTGAAACCCCTGATCAACAGAGTAATTGAAACATATCCAACCATATTGCAAGCCACTGAAGCATTAAATGCTGCCGATCTGAAGATCTCACTGGCACGTTCAGCATACTTGCCCAATGCGCAGATTGCGGGCACTTATTCGCATATTGGTCCGGTTCCTTCTCTGACCATTCCCGATGTTGGAAGCTTTTCCCTTGCCCCAACTGATATAATCAATGCCGGATTGAATATCAATGAAACCATTTCTGATTTTGGAAAAACGAAGAAAAATATTGCCTTTGAGGAGAAAAACAAGGAGCTTTCGGCGCTTGGCATTGATCAGGTAAAACAAAAGATGGCAATGGCCGTAATAGGGTGTTATTACAACATGCTCTACTTTCAGGAAGCCATTGCCATCAAGGACAATCAACTATTAACACTTCAGGAGCACCTTAAAAATGTTGAAAAGAAGGCTGAAACCGGTTCGGCCACACAGTTCGAAATCCTGAGTACCAAAGTTCGTATTTCAACGGTGGAAAGTCAGAAAACAGACGTTGTTACCGCTCTCAATTATCAAAATTCTTACCTTAATATGCTCCTGGGAGATCCTGCCAAAACTGTTCATTGCGTAAAAAATAAGCTACTGACGGAAGTCATTCCATTTTCGCAGGATTCTTTAATTTCAATTGCCCTGAACAATAGGAATGAACTTAAAATCGCATTGAAAAAAATGGGTCTTTCCCTGGCTTACCAGGAAATGGTTAAACAAAATAAAAACCCCGTTCTGGGTGCATTTGCTAGCGGCGGATGGAAGAACGGCTACATTCCGAAAATTGAACAGCCAAAGGCGAATTATGCAATCGGACTTAATCTGCTTATTCCCATCTATGATGCTTCACGAACCAAACTGAATACACAATTGGCAGGATCTGCAATCCGTTCAAATAATTACGAAATTGATCTTATCAGGCGTACCATAACCAACGAAGTGATGGAAAGTACCAACGCATTAAAAGCGGCTATTTCGAAATCAGAATTATTTGATTTGCAACTTTCCCAGGCAAAAAAGGCGTTGGAGCTTGCCGATCTTAAATTTAAGTCAGGAACCCTCACAAACCTTGATTTACTGGATTCAGAGAATGCTGTTGCTGAAAGTAGTCTGATGTTCTTGAAAGCCAGAATGGAAAGAGTAGTAGTTATTTGGAAACTTAAGGCGACTTTGGGAATTAATTTGTATTAGCTTTGAAAAGTTGTTCATCGTTTCAACCATATAACATCCGACACATGCCTTTAAAAATTAGTTTTCTGGCCCTGCTGCTCTGTTTGCAAATATTTAATTCGTTTTCTCAAGATCAGGAAAAAGCCATTCTTAAAACCTTCCATTCCATTTCTAGCAATGATTTACTGATTGATGCTGCTGAGTTGGCCTCTGCCAAATATGGTGGTCGTCTTTCAGGTTCACCCGGTTATTTGCAGGCAGCTCAATGGGTTGCGGATCAGCTAAAACAAGCCGGAGTGAAACCCGGATTAGGTGACGGCTCGTACCTGCAGTATTTTCCCAATGCATACTGCGATGTGAATAACCCGGGTTCTGTTACTCTAATGGCCGGCAAAAACAACAAGCGCAAGGATTATCATTTTCCGGATGATTTTTACCCCGGTTCCAACTCTGCATCAGGAAGCATCACCGGGGAGATTGTATATGTTGGTTTTGGGATTACCGCACCCGAATTGGGCTATGATGATTACCGCAATCTGGACGTAAAAGGGAAAATTCTCCTGATGGAAACCGGCGTTCCGTATGGTGTGAATGATTCCCTTCAATCCAAATGGGAGCGTTATAGTTACCATCGCTACAAATTTCAGCATGCGCTTGAGTTAGGTGCCAAAGGACTGTTGTATGTGAGCAAAATTGCCAATCCAAATACTTCATTTCTCAAAGGTTTTGTTTACGCTCACATAAGCGAACCGGTTGCAGAAGAGCTTTTTGCAGGGACCGGTCGGAAATATGCAGAAACTCATACCGCCATCATCAAAACCATGCTTCCCAACTCCTTTGCGCTCAGTAAAAAAATTCAAATTACGGCATCAACCAAATACTATCCGGATAGCCGGTCCTGCAATGTGGTTGGAATTGTTGAAGGGTCAGATCCGAAATTGAGAGATGAAGCAATTGTACTGGGAGCTCACCTTGATGCGGTTGGAAGTCCGGGGTGCCTCTTTCCCGGTGCACTCGACAATGCATCAGGTTCCGTGGATATCCTGGCTGCGGCAAGGGCTTTGGCAACATCCGCCGTCAAACCTGCACGCACTGTGATATTTGTCTTTTTTGGCGGCGAGGAGTGCGGACTTTATGGAAGTAAGCAATATGTCGATTCATCCGTTTGGCCTAAAGATAAGGTGGTTTGTATGATCAACCTGGATATGGTTGGCAATGGCACAGGATTATATTTGGCCAATGGAAAATCATTTCCGGACATTCTGAAACATTTTTCTGCCGCCAACGAAAAATATCTTCACAGAGACTTCGATGCATCAGAGAAAAGAGTCAGTTACAGCCGACCGCGCACCGATGGGGCCATTTTTGAAAAGGCAGGATATAAAGTCCTTCACCTTTATACATCAGGTACTGTTAAACCTGTTTATTACCATGATCCGCGCGACAATACGGATGCATTAACTCCCGAAATCATGGAAGATGCGGCAAAACTCCTTTACCTGGGCGTGTTGAATTTGGCCAATGACGTTAAGTATGTTGTGAAGTGAAAATTTTCGGATGAAAAAGACGATCAAATTCAAAATTGGAGCCATTCTGATCTTAGTTTCAGTTATCCTCTTTTTGCTCATTCCGGTCGTTCCATTTCTAAATATGGCAAAAGGTGTTAAAATCACTATTTCTACTGTGCTTTTTGTATTTGGCGAGATTACTTTTTGGTCAGGAAGCATCTTATTAGGCAAGGAACTGCTGGACAAATACAAGTCGTACCTCAATCCGAAAAATTGGAAATCGAACTTTAAGAAGCATGAATAGCTAATTTTCATGCCTGGGATATTTATCCATGCATGGATTCAATGGAACAGGAGCCGGATGGAATGTACCAAAAGGCATAGTCAACAGTTCCTGTGTTCCTTATCAGCCGCTGATACAAAACATGAAGATATTAAATGATCACGTTTATGGGCTAACCCGATTTTAAGATAAATAAGAACAATTATTATTAAAAACCCAATAAAATAGACACAATCTATGAGATCAAAATGTGTGATGCTTGGAGCTTTTGTAATTCTATTCAATTTGAATTCTGCCTATCTGACTGCCCAAATACCGGGATCCAGAGTCGGTATATTTGATAATTTTTCGGATATCGGATCTCCTGAGATACCCGGAACTGCAAGCTTTAGCGAGCCTTTGCAAACTTATCTAATCAAGGGTTCCGGATCAAATATATGGTTTGGAACAGACAGCTTTTCATTTCTTTCCAAAAGGATGGGAGGTGATTTCATTTTGCAGACCCGAATCCGCTTCATCGGACAAGGCCACGAATTGCACCGAAAAGCAGGTCTTATGGTCAGGAGTTCAAGTGCCCCAAATTCCCCTGTTGTTGCTTGCACAATTCATGGCGATGGTCTGACTTCATTGCAATATCGTAATAAACCCGGCGAAACCATGAGAGAGATAAAATTCACAATTACCGGACCTGATGTCTTGCAGTTGGAAAAGAAAGGAACCACCTATACCATGTCGGTTGCAAAATTTGGTGAGGTATATCAAGTACAAAGTATTGATAGTTTGGATCTTGGGTCTGATCTATTAACTGGATTGTTTGTTTGTTCTCACAACAATAAATTTTCTGAAGAGGTCGAATTCAGCAACACATTTGCCTACAATCCTGCCCCTGATAATTTGGTTCAATACAGAAGTTACCTCGGAAGTCTGTTAGAGATCATGGATGTTTCTACTGGCCATCGTGAGGTAGTTGCAAGTTCTCCTGTCTCCTTGCAAGCTCCAAACTGGACTCCTGACGGCAAAACCCTGATTTATAATTCAGGCGGGAAACTGTACAATTTTGATCTGGCTACACGTACTTCATCTGTTCTGAATACTGATTTTGCTGATAAAAACAACAATGATCATGTCTTAACTTTCGACGGTAAGCAGATCGGTATTAGTCATTCGCCGGAAGAATCAAAAGGCCAGTCTGTTGTTTACACAGTTCCGGTAACGGGGGGAGTCCCGAAACGGATTACCGATAAGAGCCCATCCTATTTTCACGGCTGGTCGCCGGATAGTCAGTATTTGCTTTATACCGGTGAGCGAAATGGTGATTTTGACATTTATAAAATCTCCAAAGACGGAGGGAAGGAGATCCAGCTAACTAACGCCAAAGGATTGGATGATGGATCAGAATATTCACCGGATGGGAAGTACATCTATTTCTGTTCTACCAGAACTGGAAGAATGCAGGTTTGGCGGATGGAGCCTGATGGCAAAAATCAGACACAACTTACATTCGACGATTTGAACAACTGGTTTCCTCATGTATCACCGGATAACAAATGGTTGGTATTCATCACTTTTCCCAAGGAGGTACCTGCAGATAATCATCCATTTTATCAGCGTGTTTATTTGCGGATCATGCCAACCGAAGGCGGTACCGTGAGAACAATCGGTTATCTCTACGGTGGACAAGGAACGATCAATGTACCCGGTTGGTCGCCCGATAGTAAAAAGATCGCGTTTGTCAGCAATGGGAACTTCAATTAATTTAAACATTCAAAACAGCAAAATCATGTCACAAAATACCCTATTTGTACTTTCAAAGAGAAGTCTAAATACATTTCTGTTGGTATCATTAATTTCAGTATGTCTCTCTCCTTTATTTTTGCAGGCTCAAAGCGAAAAAAGCCTAAGTATCCAAACAAACATTAAACTGGCATTAAATGCTTATTCCTTCAACGATGTGCTGACTGGTAAAGGACAGAAGGATAACAAACCTACGCTCACATTGCCTGAGCTACTGGATTGGTGCGCAACCCAAAATATTGATGCAGTGGATCTTACCGGATATTATTTTCCGGGATATCCGGATGTACCTTCTGATGAATATATCTATGAATTGAAAAGAAAAGCATTCAAATTAGGCATTGATATCAGTGGGACAGGAATTCGAAATAATTTTGCTTCACCTGATCCAACCGTTCGGGCTGCTGATGTGGAAAGAGCAAAACAATGGATCATCGTTGCAGAAAAACTTGGGGCACCTGTAATCAGGCTTTTTGCAGGCGAGGTTCCAAAAGGATATGAAGACAAATGGGATGAAGTAGCCGGCTGGATGGTCAAATGTTTCAAGGAATGTGCGGCTTTCGGAGAAAAGCACGGGGTAATCATTGGAATTCAAAATCATGGAGACATGATAAAAACAGCTGAGCAGCACATCAAAATCTGGAAAGCAGTAGATTCCAAATGGGCTGGATTAATCGTGGATACCGGTAATTACAAAGTTGCTGATCCATATAGCGACATTGCCTCTGTCATTCCTTATGCCTGCAACTGGCAGGTCAAAGAGAGTGTATTTGAAGTTGGTAGTCCGATAAAAATTGACATGAACCGGCTCATGAAAATACTTAAAAACAGTGGCTACCGGGGATATCTTCCCGTTGAAACTTTGGTTGGCAAAAGCAAGACATATGATCCCTATTCATTGGTTTCGGAAATGATAAAAAAATTGAAGATTGCCAAAGATGTAGAGTTTAAATTGTAAGTCTTAATAGAATTTTACATAAAGTCTATAGCAGAATTGAAAAGGAAAGATGCAATTGTAAAAATATTTGAAGAAGCGAGAATGACCAAAGAACAGGAAAGGGAAGAACTACACCGCACAATATGGCTAATAGCCAACGACTTACGTGGCAGTGTCGATGGGTGGGATTTTAAATCGTATGTTTTAGGAATGTTGTTCTACCGGTTTATCTCCGAAAACCTGACCTCCTACATCAACAAAGAGGAGCAGCGTACCGGCGACAGCAATTTCGACTATTCCAACATATCCGATGCAGATGCCGAATTTGGGAGAGCCGACACGGTAAAAGAAAAGGGCTTCTATATATTGCCATCGGAATTATTTAATAATGTGAAGATTAAGGCCAAAAACAATGCCAATCTCAATGAAACACTGAGCAATGTTTTTAAGAATATCGAAAATTCGGCCAAAGGTACTGACAGTGAAGATGATTTGCGAGGTTTGTTTGACGACATTGATGTCAACAGCAACAAATTGGGTGGTACAGTTACCAGGCGCAATGAGTTACTTACAAAAATAGTAGAGGCCATTGGCGACCTCAAGCTGGGCGATTATCAGGATAACACCAATGATCTTTTTGGCGATGCTTATGAGTTTCTGATGACCATGTACGCCAGCAATGCCGGTAAATCGGGAGGAGAATTTTTCACTCCGCAGGAGGTTTCCGAACTGCTTGCTGAAATCACGGTAGTAGGCAAAAAACAGGTCAATAAGGTGTATGACCCGGCTTGTGGCTCCGGTTCGATGCTATTGAAGTTTGCCAAAGTTTTGGGGAAAGAAAATGTCAGGCAAGGATTTTTCGGACAGGAAATCAATATTACCACCTACAACCTGTGCCGGATCAACATGTTTCTGCACGATATCAATTATGAAAAATTCGATATTGCGCATGGCGATACCCTGACGGATCCCAAACACTGGGACGACGAGCCTTTTGATTGCATCGTTTCCAATCCACCGTACTCGATCAAATGGGATGGCGATGCCAATCCGCTTTTGATCAATGACCCCCGCTTTTCTCCTGCCGGAGTGCTGGCTCCAAAGTCCAAAGCCGATCTTGCCTTTACCATGCACATGTTAAGCTGGCTTTCTACCTCCGGCACGGCCGCCATCGTTGAATTCCCCGGGGTGCTTTACCGAAGCGGCGCTGAACAAAAAATACGTAAATACCTGATTGACAATAATTACATAGATACAGTAATTCAGTTGCCACCCGATCTGTTTTTTGGTACAACCATAGCAACCTGCATCATTGTCCTTAAAAAGAGTAAAAATGACAATGCGACGCTATTTATTGATGCCTCCGCCGAATTTGTGCGCGGTGGCAGCAAAAATAAGTTATCCGAAGCCAACAGAAGACGGATACTGAACGCTTTTATCGAACGTAAGGACATTGAACACTTTGCAAAATTTGTACTTAACAGCGATATTGGCGAAAATGATTACAACATTGCCGTAAGTAGTTATGTAGAACAGGAAAACACTTCCGTGGAAGTCGATATCCTCCAGCTTAACGCGCATATCGCGGAGATCGTGATCCGGCAAAATAAGCTGCGTACCGCGATCGATGAGATTGTAGCCGATTTGGAAGGAGGTACAATATGAAAGAAGAACAAAAAGGAGAAATAATCCTTTATCAGGCAGAAAATGGAACTACTAAAATTGAAGTTCGGCTCGAAAATGAAAATGTTTGGCTTACACAAAAAATGATGGCCGAACTGTTCCAAACAACCCCACAAAATATCACCATCCACTTAAAAAATATTTTTGATGAAGGTGAATTAATGGAGGATTCAACTTGTAAGGATTTCTTACAAGTTCAAAACGAAGGCTCCAGAAGGGTTGAACGAAAACAAAAACTCTACAACCTTGATGCTATTATATCCGTTGGTTACCGTATTAAATCGCACATTGCCACAAAATTTCGTATCTGGGCTACTGAACGCTTAAAAGAATATATTGTTAAAGGGTTTACGATGGACGATGAACGCCTTAAACAAATGGGCGGAGGAGGTTATTGGTACGAGTTGCTCAACCGAATCCGCGACATTCGTTCGTCCGAAAAGGTCTTGTATCGGCAGGTACTCGATTTGTATGCCACCAGCGTGGATTATGACCCCAATACTCCCGAATCGGTTGAGTACTTTAAAATAGTACAAAATAAACTTCATTATGCAGCTCATGGGAATACCGCTGCCGAAGTCATTTATCAGCGTGCCGACAGCGAAAAACCGTTCATGGGCCTTACTGTTTTTACGGGTAAACAACCCACTTCTAAAGACATTACTGTTGCCAAAAATTATCTGAATGCTGAAGAGTTGAAAATACTTAACAATTTGGTATCAGGATATTTCGACTTTGCCGAAATACAAGCAATGAAACGCAAGCCCATGTTCATGACCGGTTACATAAAGCAGTTAGACAGTATTCTCTCGGCAACAGGCGAAAAAATATTGCTGAACGCTGGTGCAGTAAGCCACGAGCAAGCCATTGAAAAAGCCAAAGCCGAGTTTAAAAAATACCGGGTTAAAACGCTTTCGCCAGTCGAAAAAGACTACCTGGAGAACATTAAATCCTTACAGAAAAAGTTTGGCAAGAAAGGAAAGAATAAATGAATAAAATAGAACAACTTTTACAACAGCTTTGCCCGGATGGGGTGGAGTGGAAGGAATTGGGGGAAGTTGGATATTTTGTCAGAGGAAATGGGATGCCAAAAAGTGACTTTACTGAAAGCGGAATCGGTTGCATTCATTATGGTCAGATTTATACCTATTATGGGATATTTACAGATAAAACAAAATCATTTGTATCACAAGAATCCGCAAAGAAATTACAGAAAGTTCAAAAGAACGATTTAATAATAACAAACACCAGTGAAAATATTGAGGATGTCTGTAAAACAGTTGTTTGGCTTGGAGAAGATGAAATTGTAACTGGTGGTCATGCTTCTATATTCAAGCACAATGAAAATCCAAAATACTTAGCTTATTACTTTCAAACCGAAATGTTTTTCGTACAAAAAAAGAAATTGGCTAAAGGCACTAAGGTAATTGATGTTTCTGCTAAAGATTTGGCTAAAGTAATCATTCCCATTCCTCCAATTGCTATCCAACAAGAAATTGTCAATATTCTCGATAAGTTTACCCAGCTCCAGGCGGAGCTCCAGGCGGAGCTCCAGGCGCGCCGCGCCCAATATGAATATTACCGCAACGAATTGCTGAATTTTGAGGGGAAAGAGGTGGAGTGGAAGATTATTCAGAATGTCTGCTTGAATATTTTTTCTGGTGGTACTCCTTATACTTCAAGAACAGATTATTATGGTGGCGATATTCCTTGGCTAAGAACGCAAGAGGTTGATTGGATTGATATATATGACACTAGCATAAAAATAACAAAAGAAGGATTAAAAAATTCTTCAGCAAAATTAATTCCCTCAAATTGTGTAATTGTTGCAATGTATGGTGCCACTGCCGCAAAGGTTGCAATCAATAAAATTCCACTATGCACAAATCAAGCTTGCTGTAATTTAGAAATTGATGAAGAACAAGCAAATTATAAATATGTATTTTATTGGCTCTGCAATGAATACAAGAACTTGAAAGCATTAGGGGAAGGTTCTCAGTCAAACATAAATGGACAAAAGGTCAAAAATTATTCAATCCCCATCCCCCCTCTCTCCGAGCAAAACCGGATTGTCGCCATTCTGGATAAATTCGATAAATTAGTAAACGATATTTCTGTGGGCCTGCCCGCCGAGATCGAGGCGCGCCGCAAGCAATACGAATATTACCGGGGGAGATTGCTGGAGTTCAAATGTCTGAACCGCTGATTGAACCTGATTGATATGATTAAGCTGACTGAAGTGATAAAGCTGACTGAAGTGATAA
>JANYJT010000249.1 GCA_025358395.1 Bacteroidia bacterium | reverse complement strand
ACCGACTGAGCTACTTCCGCGTTTTTTAATTGAAGTGCAAATTTAATCTATTTTACAATTAACACAAGCGTCTGAATCAGGATTCGACGGATGAATGGAATTTGGGATTTTTCTCTGTTTCTCCATTTCACTCCTCACTCTTCACTCCTCAATCTTCACTCCTCACTCTTCACTCTTCGTTCTTCGTTCTTCCCTACATTCGCTCCGGCACTTGAATCCCAAGCAGTGAAAAACCGTTTTTAATAATCTTGCCTGCTGTTTGCGCTACCGCAAGACGGAAGTCACGAATAGAAAGGTCAGGCTCGTTCAAAATGGAATGGTCATGGTAGAATGAGTTGAACTCTTTGACCAGATCATAGACATAATTGGCTACAACCGCCGGACTGTGCTCCTTTCCAGCTTCTTTGACGACTTCGGGGAAGAGCGAAATGATCTTTAGCAGACTCCGCTCCTTGTCATTGAGAAAGGTGGCTTCCGCCTTTTCCGGAATGGCAATTCCCGTCTCCTTTGCCTTGCGGAGGATGCTCTGAATCCTGGCATAGGTATATTGGATAAACGGGCCTGTATTGCCGTTGAAATCGATCGATTCTTCCGGATTGAAGGTCATCGTCTTTTTCGGATCAACCTTCAAAATGAAATACTTCAGGGCTCCCAAAGCCACAATGTGGTAAATTTGCTCTTTCTCTGCTTCGCTGTAGCCTTCAAGTTTGCCAAGTTCCATAGAAACTGAGCGTGCCACATCGATCATTCCGGCTACGAGATCATCCGCATCCACGACAGTGCCTTCGCGCGATTTCATCCGACCGTTGGGAAGCTCAACCATTCCATACGAGAAATGGTAAAGGTCTTTACCCCACTTGTAACCGAGCTTGTCGAGCAGTAGTGACAACACCTGAAAATGATATATTTGCTCATTACCAACCACATAGATCATGTGATCAATGGGATAATCACGGTAGCGCAGCTGAGCTGTGCCAATGTCCTGGGTAATGTAAACAGAAGTTCCATCCGACCGAAGCAGGATCTTTTTATCAAGTCCTTCCTTCTCTAAATCAGCCCAAACAGAGGAATCGCTCTCCTGCTGGAAAATGCCTTCTTTGACGCCCCGCAGCACTTCATCCCGGCCAATGGTATAGGTATCAGACTCATAATAAATCTTGTCGAAGTCAACTCCCAGCGTTTTATATGTTTCGTCGAAACCGGCATATACCCAACCATTCATTGTTTCCCACAAATTCCGGACTTCCGGATCGTTGGCCTCCCATTTAAGTAGCATTTCCCTTGTTTCCAGGATACCGGGTGCCTCTTCTTTGGCCTGGTCTTCACTCCTGCCCTGCGCCATAAGTTCGGCAATTTCAGCTTTATATTGCTGGTCAAATCTGACATAGTACTCCCCTACCAGGTGATCACCCTTTTTGCCATTGGTCTCAGGAGTTTCGCCGTTGCCAAACCTCCGCCATGCCACCATCGATTTGCAGATATGAACTCCGCGGTCGTTGACAATATTGGTTTTCACTACCTTGTAGCCATTGGCTTTCATTACTTCCGCCAAAGAAAATCCAAGCAGGTTGTTGCGGATATGCCCAAGGTGGAGCGGCTTGTTGGTATTGGGGGAGGAATATTCGATCATGACCAGCTCTGCCTCATCAGTGACCGGAACAAACCCGTATTGGTCATCGGTGAGCGCTTCGTTCAACCTATCCATCCAGAAACTGTTATCTATTACCAGATTTAAAAATCCTTTCACCACATTGTAGGCTGAAACTTCCTCCAAATTTAATACCAGGAAGTCGCCAATCTCAGCACCTGTTGCCTCCGGCGACTTCTTCGACATCCTGAGAAATGGAAAAACCATCACCGTCTGATCCCCTTCAAACTCGCTGCGGGTAAGTTGTACCTGCACTTGACCAGGATCAACTGTCTGTCCGTAAAGAGCCTGGAGTGCCCCTGCAACCTGGTCTTTTATAATAAGTTCTATGTTCATCAAAATAATGTGCTAATGTGCTAATGTGCTAATGTGCTAATGTGCTAATGTGCTAATGTGCTAATGTGCTAATGTGCTAATCAAATTGCATTCGAATAGCTATATGAACAAATTCAGAATGCAAAAATATCATTAAATGTACTATTGTTCCAACTTCATTTAATTCCAATTAGCACATTAGCACATTAGCACATTAATTTATTGCTCTTTAACCCGAATGTTCCTGAACTTCACGATAGAACCGTGACCCAGAAAACCAATATGGCCGGTAGCATTGAGGAGGCCGGGATGTTCCTTGTGATCAAGCGTGCCGTTTCTGCCGGCTTTGGCAATGTCTCCATCGGTGATGACATTTCCGTTAAGAATTACCTTGACATTGTTGCCTTTGACAACCACTTCCTCATAGTTCCATTGTCCGGTAGGTTTTAAAGATCCTCGCTTCGCCGGAATGACTCCATATACAGATCCGTGGTACTGATATGGCTGCAAATCAGCATAGATAGGCGCATCATCATCCAGAATTTGCAGCTCCATGCCAACATAAGCCGCATCGCCCTGAAGCGGTGCGCGTATTCCCAGACCATTGTTGGCACCGGGTGTCAGCATGAACTCGAACCTGAAGGTGAAATCTTTGTATTGACCTTGCGTAAAGAGGTTTCCATGCGACGGACCGTTGTCAATATTGAGAACGATCTCACCGTTTTTCACTTCGTAGTCGACCGTATTTCCCATCCAGCCATCAAAATTCAGGCCGTTGAACAATGGAACAAAACCTTCCTTCTGCTCTTCTGCCGATAGGACATAACGATTGTCGTTGATCTCCTTAACATATATATCCCTGAAAGCCAGGTCTGTACCGTGGGCCTGAAGCTCAATGGCCTCTTTTGGAAAAATTGGCAT
Organism: Bacteroidia bacterium; assembly: GCA_025358395.1. Next base: position 10,244 of record JANYJT010000249.1, on the reverse strand, counting down.
CGAGCGATCCCAGTAATTTTCCAGCGGAACCTGATCAACCACCAGGACCCCGTTTAAGGTTACTGTCACTTTTTCACCTATCATTTTGATGTAGAAATGGTTCCAGTCGCCAATTGGGTTATCGGCTACCTTGAGCGGGGTGCTTCTGTATTTCTGATTGTTGTAGAGTCCACCTGAGCCAACCTGCGCGCCGACCTCAACACGGGAAGTATCCCATATCTGAACCTGAGGTGAACCCCTAAGATAAATTCCGCTATCCCCCTTTTTGGTGATGCGCCAATCCACTACCATCTCGAAATCGCCGTATTGCTTTTCAGAGCAGAGGTTGTCGCCGGCACCGTTGAAAACGATTGAATTGTCCTTTACGCTCCAAGTCTTGGTGGATTTAGCATTGGCTTCAACCTGTTTCGCGGCCAATTCCTCCGGTGTCATTTTAGCCCGGGTAACCGGATTGCCAACCAATCCTTTCCAACCTTTCAAGTCTTTGCCATTGAACATGGAAACATATCCCTGCTCATCCGGCATGGAGGCAAGGTATTTTTTGATTTTCTCCTTGTCATAATCACTTTCGGCTCCCTTGATCAAAGGCAGTGACTTGGTCAGCGCATTTTTCACGATCTCACCAGTCATGCCAGTGGTCTTTCCGGACCCCGGCAGGGCTATCTGCATAACCGCGGAAGCTGCACTGAATTTCAATTCTTTGTCATCCAGAAATTTAGAGGTATAAACCAGGGTCAAAAACGTTCTGAGGTCGCCAAGGTGGTCGATCACTGACTGTTTCTGTTCCTTGTTGGCGGCCAAGGCCATCACCTTGCGGTATAGCAGCAATTTCTGGTCATCAGGCAAAGTGGCACGGGCAACAATATCCACAAATCCCTTGAATGCCTTGATCTTGTATTCCGGATTGGTTTCACAAATCTGGGACAAAGCATCAGCTGCATCCGCGCTGCTCCATTTCAGCAGTGCACCAAAAGCAGCCTCTTTAACAGCCGGATCCTGAGAACCAAACGCATCAACAACTTTGTTCAATGCATCCCTGCCCCCTAGCCGGGAAAGCACTTCGAGGGTCCGGCCCGGATCGGCCGCACTTGTAATTTGGTTGATAAATTTGGTCTTCTCTTCTCCGTTCAAACCGGTGGCAGCATTAATGAGGGACAGCTGAACTCCATTAATCTGCTCTTTCGAAGTGGCTTTCTTCATCAGTTCGATCAGTACCGGAATATTTTCTTCGGAGGAGAGATTTTTCAAGGCAGCAAAGGCTACCGCAGAAATATCCTGATCTGAATTAGAAGTATATGACAACACTTTTCCGAATTCAGCTTTTACTGCCTTGGCACCGATCAACCGGATGATTTCCACTTTAGCCGCTTTCGGGGCTGTCTCCAGCACAGCAGCCAGACGAGTCATGTGCGCTGCATCCAGTCTGCGTGACAAGGCTTTCGCGGTAGCAGAGGCATCCGCGCCGGTTATCAGGTTGTTTTCCAAAACTACGACCGCCTTTTCATTTCTGATGTTGGCAATGGCATCAATGGCTGCTAACCTCACGACCACCGGAGCGCGATCCTGCAATGCCATTTCAAATGAGGGCAGCAAATCGGGATCTCCTTTGCGACCCAACATCTCTACGATATCAGCACAAGGCTCGCTTTTAAGCTCTGCTAACTCTACAGCCTTGCTAATCCATTTACGGGTCGCAGAAACATCCAGCAGTCCGGTTGCCAGGTTCAGCACACCTGCCCGATATGCCTTATCCGCATTGTCATATTCACCTAACAACAAAGGTACTGACTCAAAACCCAAAAGCTTCACTTTGAGGGCCAGTGCTGCTGATCTGAATTGCAACTGGTTGGTATTTTTGCAATTGGCCATCAAATCACTCAGTACTTTATCACATAGGCTAAAGTCTTCCCCTGAATCTTCTACCAGACGTTTGGCATAGATCAGGAGGGCATTTACGGCACCTGCAGGTTCGTAAAGATAATTTACTTTTGATGCTCTATCCTTCAATAAATTATAGCTGGACTGTGCGCCAATTAAGGCAATTGATTCCAGGATTACCCGCTGAAGTTTTGGATCTGCCGCTTCCAGTTTTTTAATCAATATCGGATTGGCAGTTCCAATCTTCAGCTGACCGGCGGCTTTGGCAAGAGCAAGTTCCGGAATTCCCTGAGCAGATTCGAGTGAATTCAGGATTGCCTTTTTCGCGGATGGTGAGGCGATTGCAAGCAGCACTTTTACCGAGGCATCACATAATTTATCGTCCTGCAAATATTGGTTTAGAACACCAACCGATTGATCGCCCGCAACAAAATAGAGTTGGGAAAGGTAGAAGGACTGAACATCCTTGTCGGAAGCCGCTTTCAAGGCGGATTGCAATCCTCTTTCGACCATGCGCTTATCTTCCTCTTTGCCAAATTGCGATACGTATTTGGCCAGACTGGCCACCACGAACCTGGCAGCTACATCATCTCCTGTGCCGGGAGGTATAATTTTAGCAGCAAAAAGTGCAAAACCCTCTTCTTTGAGATCTGCGACCTCACTCATCAGCGTATTGAGCCTTTCCTGATCTTGGGTCGGCACCTGCGCAAGGGCATCCGCGACTTTGGTATTGATGGTTCTGTTGATTTGTCCATTGCCATTGAAAACAAGGCCCAGGAGCATCAAAACGATTGTTGAAATTGAAAATATTTTCTTCATAACTTTTTCTGTTGGTTTGAAGGGTTTATAAGGTTTGAAGGGTTAAACTCTATCAACTTTTCAAACTTTTAAACATCCTAAACATTTCAAACTATTTTAAACATTTTGAACTATTTTTTTAAATACTCCACGGGGCGCGCATAGGCTGATTGATGAGCCTGTTGGCGGCTTCGTCGTCGATAAATTGCTGTGCCGCAGGATCGAAATGAAGTGTCCGGTTCAGTTGCAACGCGATGATACCCATGTTGACGATTGTAGCCGAGTGGTATCCGTTCATCTCATTCAGGGCAAATTTCTTGCGGGTTTTCACCGATTCCGTGAATGTGGTGATTTGCGGTTCCGGATCAGGCAGCGTCGCAATAAATGATTGAAGATTCGGAATGGTGGATTTGAATCCCCTGAAGATCTTGCCGTTGGGTCCTTCGATGTAGGCGGCATCCTTGTCGCGGTTCTCACCGTCCAGGATGATTTGACAGCCATCAGCATAGGTATATTCTATCCTTCTCCAGGATCCAACGGCATCATAATGCTGCTCGGGAGCATCGACCTCCACTTTAATTGGACTGGTATCATCTTTGCCAAGCAAATACTGTACCGGGTCGAGGTAATGCTGGCCCATATCGCCCAGTCCTCCTCCGTCATAATCCCAGTATCCGCGGAACTTGGCATGTACACGCTCCGGATTGTATGGTTTATAAGGGGCCGGCCCCAGCCACATGTCGTAATCCAGTTCCTCAGGAACAGGCATGGGTTTCAGATTGCGTTCGCCACTCCAGTAAAATTTCCAGTCGTATCCGGTAATTCCGCTTACAGTTACTTTTAATGGCCATCCGAGGATGCCGCTCTGAATCACCTTCTTCAGCGGTTTCACATCGGTACCCAATCCGTAGAAAGTGTCTTTGAATCTGAACCAGGTATTGAGCCTGAAGATCCTGTTGTATTTGTTGATCTCCTCTACTACTTTGAGTCCTTCGCCGATGGTGCGGGTCATCGGTTTTTCGCACCAGATATCTTTCCCGGCGCGGGCAGCCTCAACTGCCATGATGCCATGCCAATGGGGAGGAGTGGCAATGTGCACGATGTCGATATCGGGCTGAAGCAACAACTCGCGAAAATCGTGGTAGGTCTTCACCGGATTTGGAATCATTTTTTGGACCTGCGCCAGGTGATTCTTGTCGACATCACAAATGGCCACCACCCTGGTATTTTCGTATCCGATGTGGCCTCGACCCATGCCCCCGACCCCAATAATTGCTTTTGTCAGCTGATCGCTGGGAGCAGTAAAACCGGTTCCCCCGAGCACATGTCTCGGCACTACCATGATGCCTGCCAGGGCAAGCGAGGTGTTGAGAAAGCTTCTTCTTTTCATTTTTCTAATAGTTATATCGTGTCAATAATTAAAAAGTTTGGAGTACTTGGAGTACTTAGAATACTTAGAGTGAGGGAATTTTTCGACTCCTATCTTTGGAGTTCAAACTCTAAGTACTCCAAACTCTAAGTACTCTAAGTACTAATATCCTGCGGCTTGCCCGTCCTTCCTGGACTCCGAGGCGCCGAAGTAGACTTTGTTTTTTTCATCCCATTTGATAGCCTGGTATCCACCGTAGATTCCGTTTGTGTACTGAATCTGGTGGCCTTTGCCAAGCAGTTGGCGGATAGTTTCATACGGCACTCCGCTTTCCAGATATACCACTCCGCCATCCGTCATCTTTTCACCGGTAGGTTCGCTTGATCCTTCGTGACAAATCCGGGGAGCATCACCTGCCTCCTGAAGATTCATACCGAAATCGATCAGGTTGACCACCATCTGCACATGACCTTGTGGCTGCATGGAGCCGCCCATCAGCCCGAAGCTGATGAAAGGTTTGCCATCCTTGGTAATAAACGCCGGAATGATGGTATGGAAGGGCCTTTTGTGGGGTTCGTAGCGGTTCACATGGGTAAAAGTAGAATCAATGATAAACATTTCACCACGGTCCTGAAGAATGAAGCCCAACTTGCCCGGAGTCATTCCCGAGCCCATTCCACGGTAGTTGCTTTGGATCAGCGATACCATGTTTCCGTCTTTGTCGGCAGTTGTCATGTATATTGTATTGCCCTGTTCCAGGTTTCCTGCAGGATAGCTTTTCGCTGACCGGGCCGCATCAAAAAGTTTTAACCGCTCTTTGGCATAAGGTTTGGAAATGAGTTTTTCTATCGGAACCTTATTGAAATCGGGATCTGCATAATATTTGGCGCGGTCTTCAAAAGCCAGTTTCTTCGTCTCCACAAAGGTATGAATGTACTCCGCGCTACCGAAACCCATCTTTGCCACATCAAAATTCTCCAGCATATTCAGCATTTGCAGAACAGCTGTCCCCTGACCGTTGGGTGGCAATTCCCAGACATCGTATCCACGGTAGTTGGTGGAGATCGGTTCGACCCAATCGGAATGATGGTCGGCCAGGTCGCGGGCACTCAAAAACCCTCCCTGCTCTTTCATGTAATCCGCGATTTTCTGAGCTACTTCTCCTTTGTAGAATGCATCTCTGCCTCCTGCTGCAATTTTTTCGAGCGTCGCAGCCAGGTAAGGATTCTTAAACACCTCACCCTTGGCAGGAGCCTTTCCTCCCGGCATATAAATCTCTTTGAACCCGGGATATTTCTGCAGATTCCTGGAATTTGAATTCCAATAATAGGCAATCACCTCCGTCACCGGAAATCCCTCTTTTGCATAATTGATGGCAGGTTTGAGCAGATCGGAAACAGGCAGCTTGCCGAATTTCTTATGCAACTCGAACCAACCATCCACACATCCGGGTACTGAAACCGACAGCGGACCAAAAGCCGGAATCCTGGTGATACCATGCTTCTTGAAATATTCGTAGGTAAGATCGTAAGGAGAACGGCCACTGGCATTTAACCCATAAAGCTTCTGGGTTTTCGCATCCCAGACGATGGCAAACAGGTCGCCGCCGATGCCGTTGCTAACCGGCTCCACCAATCCAAGGACGGCATTTGCGGCAATGGCAGCATCAACGGCATTGCCGCCGGCTTTGAGAATATCGAGGGCTGCCTGCGTGGCAAGCGGCTGGCTCGTGCAAGCCATGCCATGCTGAGCGATGATTTCTGAACGTGTAGCAAATGCCTTGCCGGTAATACGGTCCTGAGCAAATATGATTTCAGAAGAAAAAACAACTAAAAGCAAAAAAACTGAGCTCTTCATACAATATTTTTTAAGCGAACTATCCAGGAAGTAATCATTGTTTACTGAGCGTAAATATAATCAATCTTAATTTGAATCTAATCAAGACACAATCAACATTTTTGATCCATTTATATTGGTTTACCGACATAATTAGATCTAATTATGATGGTAGACCAGCATAATTTGATCTAATTATGCTGGTTTACCGACATATTTAAATTCATTTATGATGGTTTTAAAAATAATTTAATATATTTGTCAAAAATTATAACCATGGCAATTCTCAGATATGTGGAAACTTCCTGCCTTGAAACTTTGTCGTCGGGGAGAAAAATCATGCTGATTTACGGTCCACGGCAAGCAGGTAAAACAACTTTAGTAAAACAACTGGGTAAAAACTCGGGTTTGAAATCTCTTTATATATCAGCCGATTTGAGTAAAAATGAATTATTACTCATGCAACGCGACCTGAAAACACTCTCCGATTTAACTGAAGGCTACCAGCTTCTAATCATTGACGAAGCACAACGGATCAGAGATATAGGTCTGGTGTTGAAAATTATTTACGATGAAATGCCACATCTAAAAGTAATTGCGACAGGATCATCCTCTTTTGATCTGGCCAATAAGACTGCAGAACCACTAACAGGACGAAAGATCGTTTTTCACCTGTTGCCTTTTGCCCTCAGGGAGGTCATTCAGGATAAAAACAAATATGAGCTGGATCAGAACCTGGAAGAAATTCTGCTTTATGGCTTATATCCTGAAGTATATTCCGTTTCTGCCGGGCAAAAACGCAACTTGTTGGGTGAAATCTGCGAATCTTATTTGTTCAAGGATGTATTCCAGTTAACCTCGGTAAAATACACGTTAAAAATCAGGAATTTGTTGCGGCTACTGGCTTTTCAGGTTGGACAATTGGTTTCAGTGAATGAATTGTCACAGAAATTATCAATCAATCGTGAAACTGTTGAGCGCTATATCGAATTACTGGAAAAAGCATTTGTCATCTTCAGGCTTCCTGCCTACAGCCGAAATTCGCGCAAGGAGATTGCCAAAATGGACAAAATATACTTCTATGATACGGGCATACGTAATTACTTAATAGACAACCTAAAGCCACTTGAATTCCGGAGTGATTCCGGAAGTTTATGGGAAAATTTTGTGATTGCAGAGCGTCGCAAGCAGTTGCTATGCCTTCGCAGCAATGTCAGATCCTACTTTTGGCGCACCTATTCAGGAGTCGAAATCGATTATGTAGAGGAGGGTGAAGAAGGATTGATGGGATATGAAATAAAAATAACCAAAGACAAGGTTAAATCACCAAAATTATGGCTGGATGAATACAAAGGAGGTTTTCAACTGATAAACCGCAAAACCTACCTCGATTTGTTGCTTGAAGGGATGCGGTAATCAAATTTATCCCTATTTTTAATCTCTGCTTACCTTACTTTCTCTGCTTATGTTATCCGGTAAATTTCAGGAGCTATACGATCATATTGTACACATTGTTGACCCTCATCGTATTTATCACGATCCTCTGCACACACTCGCCTTCGGTACGGATGCGAGTTTTTACCGGTTGATACCCAAAATGGTGATTAAAGCCATGAACGAAGCAGAGATTTCGTTGATTTTGGAAGAGTCGGCCAAGCTGAAAATTGCCGTTACATTCCGAGCCGCCGGTACGAGTCTGTCAGGTCAGGCCATCACGGATTCTCTGCTTGTCATTGCAGGAAGTCATTGGAAAAAAGCGGTGGTTGAAGAAAACGGGGCATCAATCCGTCTTCAGCCCGGAGTCACAGGAGGTGAGGCCAACGCCCTGCTGGCAAAGTATGGCAGGAAGATCGGACCGGATCCGGCATCGATCCAGGCCGCCATGATCGGGGGAATTGCTGCCAACAATGCCAGCGGCATGTGTTGCGGAATAGCTGAAAACTCATACCGGACGCTTCTCAGCATGCGAATCATTCTGCAGGACGGGGTTATACTCGATACCGGGGATGAATCAAGTCTAAACGCTTTTCGTGAATCCCATGCCAGTTTTCTGAACCAGATTGATCTGCTCAAAGAATCAGTTTCCGAAAACATGGAGCTTTCCCGGCGTATACGCCACAAGTATCAGATAAAAAACACTACCGGTTACAGTCTGAATGCGCTGGTTGATTTCTCTGACCCGATTGATATTCTGCAACATCTGATGATTGGCTCGGAGGGAACACTCGGCTTTATTTCTGAAATCAGGTACAGGACGGTCATTGAGCACCCTTGCAAAGCCAGTTCGCTCATGCTGTTTCCAACTATATATGAAGCCTGCGAGGCTGTTATTTGTCTGCAAAATGCACCGGTTTCAGCAGTTGAACTGATCGACAGAGCCGGACTGAAATCGGTCGAAGATGAGCAGGGATTGACTGTTAATCTCAAAATTCCGGCTGACAAAGTATGTGCCTTGCTGGTTGAAACCAGATCCAATAATTCGGATCTTTTGAATGATCAGATCGACCAGATTACTGCCATTGTCGGGAAAATCCGGACCGTTGGATCAGTAGTTTTTACCGCTGATCCTGCTGAATGTGCACATTTGTGGAAAATCAGAAAAGGTATGTTCCCTTCCGTTGGAGCCATGCGAAAAAAAGGAACTACCGTGATTATTGAAGATGTCGCCTTTCCACTGGCTCGTTTGGCTGAGGCTACCCTGGATCTTCAAAAACTGTTTAAAAAATGGAGTTACCAGGAAGCCGTTATTTTTGGTCACGCGCTGATGGGCAACCTGCACTTTGTTTTTACGCAGGATTTTTCGTCCGATGTGGAGATAGAACGCTATAAAAACCTCATGGAAGATGTGTCCGATCTGGTTGTCAACAAATATGACGGGGCACTAAAAGCCGAGCATGGAACAGGCAGAAACATGGCTCCATTTGTTGAGATGGAATGGGGTCAGGAAGCCTTTCAACTGATGCAGCGGATCAAAAATATCTTTGACCCGGATTATTTGCTCAATCCGGGGGTAATCTTAAATACGGATCCTCAGGTTCACCTAAAAAATCTAAAACCAATTCCGGTAGCCCACGAAAAAATTGACACCTGCATCGAATGCGGATTTTGTGAGCCGAACTGTGTATCTGCCGAACTTACGCTTACTCCACGGCAAAGGATCGTTGCCTACCGTGAGATCGCCAGCCTCAGAAAAACAGGCAAAGAGCCACATATTCTTGGTCAGCTATTAAAGTCCTATCGTTATGCAGGCAATGAAACATGTGCTACCGACGGACTCTGTGCGACTGCCTGTCCGGTGAAAATTGATACCGGTAAATTGATCAAATCAATCCGAACGGAGGAAATTGGCACCGGACAAAAGAACGGTATTTGGGTTGCAGACCGCATGCGCCGCGTTACTGCATTGGTGCGCGGAGGACTCAATTTCGTTAACTTTTTCCATGCTGTTTTCGGTACAAGATTAATGACAGTCCTCACTCAGGGAGCCAGATGGGTCACATTCAATAAACTACCATTGTGGAACCCCTGGATGCCCACCGGCGCAAAACCAATTCATAATAATCAAACAATCCCAAAATCCGACGAATCCAAATCAGAATCGCGGGTGGTATATTTCCCTTCCTGCATCAACCGCAGCATGGGACCTTCCAGGTATGAGAAGGAGGGACAACTGACAGATGTAATGTTGAATTTACTTCATAAAGGAGGCTTCGAAGTGATTTTTCCGGAGAATCCGGAAAACTTGTGTTGTGGCATGGCCTTTTCGAGCAAAGGCTATACTGAAGCCGGCACTAAAAAATCGGCAGAACTTGAAGCAGCATTGCTACAAGCCGGTGAAAACGGCAAATATCCTATCCTTTGTGATATGAGCCCCTGTCTTTTCACCATGCGCGAAAACATGGGAACGAGAATGAAATTATACGAACCGGTGGAGTTTATCATGGAACTTTTGCTTCCCCGGCTTTCAATTCAACCGCTGAACGAAACCATTGCCGTATTTCCCGTCTGCAGCCTGAAGAAAATGGGACTGGAAGACAAGCTGACCAAGCTGGCCAGACTTTGTGCCAATGAGGTTGTAGTTGCTGAAACCAATTGCTGCGGATTTGCCGGCGACCGTGGATTTTCCTTTCCTGAACTGAACAAACATGGATTGCGTATGCTGAAAGAGCAACTTCCCAAAACTGTGCTCCGCGGTTATTCCAACAGCAGAACCTGTGAGATCGGTCTCAGTCTGCATTCAGAAATTCCGTTTCAATCGATCGTTTACCTTGTTGATAAAGTCAGTACTCGTAAGAGCTGAGAAAGCAAACACAACTTGAGGATTACACAAAAAAACTTCTGACACGGATTTCGCTGATTAACC
>JANYJT010000246.1 GCA_025358395.1 Bacteroidia bacterium | reverse complement strand
AAGCAGGTTGTAAACCGGTTCCATGGTAACAATCACAAATGGATTGGTTGTGGCTCTGGCAAGGCAGAGATGAAACTTATTATCGATATCCGATTCCAGCTGGGTATTGTCGGGATTACATTTCCCAAAATCAAGCAGATTGGCCTCCAGATTTTTCAAATCATCGTCGGTTCTGTTTATGGCAGCCATTTTAGCAATTTCAGGTTCAAATGCCAAACGCAGCTCAATGATTTGCCGTATCAACTGATCGTCAAATTTGAGATCATAATAAAGATTCAGTGAACTGATGGCATCCTTGATATCAATTTTGGTAACTACCATTCCACTTCCTTTTTTGATCTCAATCAATCCTCTGGCGCTGAGACGTCTTAGAGCTTCACGCAAGGCAGTTCTGCTTACTGCAAACATTTCGCAGAGTTCACGTTCAGGTGGCAACTTGGCACCAATAGGCAGTTTCTTCTCCCGGATTGCCCGTTCGATGTTGCGTTCTATCTTCTGACTCAGAGTTTGCGATGTACCAATTTTTTGAAAAATATCCTCCATATCCATTGCGCGAATATTATTTGAAAAGGTTACAAGATATATATAATTGATCCGTTATTGATTGGTTATCATTTTCATTGCCTCACCAAAACCATGAGGATCATCAACGGTAAAAGAGTAGCTGGCCGGCGAATTTTTTGAGTCAGTAGTCATATAAAATGAGATCTTTCCTCCGGTATTAAAAAAAGATTCAATTTTCTGAGCATCGGAACTTTTAATGAAAATTCTGTCAGAAACATTTTGGGCTGTAAAATCGACCGTCACTCCTGTGCTGAATTTGACAGTGATTTTATAAAGGTTCTCATCTCCCTTCTTGACAGGCGTGGTTCCATATTGCAGTAATTTTATACAAAAAGTTTCTTTATCAATCACAAACTTTACTTTCAACTCAGCTTTATCATTCGCGTTGTCGGTAAATGTACCCCAGATGGCAAAAGAGTTGGTGATATAATATGTATTTCTGTTATTTCCCGGATTACTGGCATAATTAGCAATTTTCCACATTCCAATTTCATTTGCAGGGGTCTTTTGGGTGGCGTCAGAGGAGATTACATCCGTCTTGACGGATTCTGTTTTGCCCGGTTTTTGTCTATTTGATCCACAAGCCGCAACAATCACAGAAAAAATTAAGAAGTAAATAAATTTTTTCATTTCAATTCTGGCGATTGGTAGTTTTGGTCTTGTAAATATAGCAAAATGAATGTAAATTAAAAAAACCGGTTTCTTCTAAATAATTAGCCCTTTGTATCTACTTTTGAATATTTCTTGACCACCTGATCCTAAAAATTTCCTTATAAAGGACTAGCACACTCAAACCGAAAAATGATTAATTTAGTAGACAATATAGTTATTTGAATTTGTAACCATTTCATTTACAAAGATGTTTGGTTAAGAATATAGACATAAACCTAAATCCAATGTATTGCCCAAAGTGGTTATTCATTTGCCTGTGTTTACTGACTCTTTGCTGGTCGACTTTAAACGTTAAATCCCAAAGCATTTTAGAAATCCAGACAGACAATCAAAACTACCTCTGTGGGATGGGAAGCGGATCAACGCTTAAGGAAGCTGATCAGGCTGCGCTTACTATCATCATTGAGCAGATCTTCATGCAGATTGAAAGCAATTTTGAGATTTCAAAGATTGAAACCACCGGCGAAAAATTCAAAGAGACAGTCAAGGATGTGGTTAAAACGTACTCCAGTGCCACACTCAAAAACACGGAAAGAATAGTCGTTCAGGATGAACCCGATGCCAAGGTTTTCAGATATATCAAGCGCAGCGAGATAGTCAGAATATTTGAATCCCGGAAGAATAAGCTGATAGAACTGGCTAAAAATGGGGTCGTTGCATTGGATAATCTGCAGATAGCCGATGCACTTCGCTATTTCTATTGGTCCCAAACCTTACTTCGAAGTCACCCGGAATCTTCGGATATCAGGATGCAGGACAAATCCGGACAAGAAGTCTTACTCATTGTCTGGCTTCCCCTGCAAATCAATCAAGTTATGGCAAACCTCTCAATCTGTGTTGATACGATTCAGGATAAAGATGATTTCTGTGATTACCTGCTTGATATCCGGTACAAAAATGTGCCTGTCTTAAACCTGGATTACACCTACTGGAGTGGACAGGATTGGTCGAACATTGTCAGTGCAAAAAACGGAACCGGCATTGTGGAGTTGCCGAAGATTGACAAGAGAGATGAAATACGACTAAAATGCGAATATGCCTTTGACGGGGAAGCCAACATCGATCTCGAACTACGCGGCGTCATGGAGAAGTTGCCACAGGTGCCCTACAAGAGTTGCTATTTCACTATCAGCGCCAAACCTAAGCCGCAAACGGCTATTTCACAGGCGGTTAGTTCTGTTGTTCCGACAACTCATCCGGTAGCCTCAGATTCGACACGTACTTCATCAGTCAGTTCCAGGTCAGTAGACAAGGGAAATGCCGGACTAGCCG
>JANYJT010000221.1 GCA_025358395.1 Bacteroidia bacterium | reverse complement strand
CGGCTATGGTAATAATTTTAGGCTGAGCGCTGAATGCCGGGGTGCTAAATGCTTCAAGTCCTGACAGTGTTGCAGCGCCCGCAACGCCTGATGTTTTGATAAATTCCCTTCTAGTGGCTATGTTATTCATTTTTTAATTATGGCTCAATTTGATTTTTCTTCATGCTTGCATGGAACCAGTCGAGATCCTTTTTCATCATTCCATAGATTTTTTCCGGATCCATGGTAGTCTCCTTTTTTCCTGATTCAGCACCACCGAGGTCATATTCGAAATGGATACTGATGGGCGCTTCCACCTTGAGTGTGGCAAACTCTTGCAAAAACTGATCGAAATTGACCATTCCTTCTCCCAACAGGACATTCTGATGCTTCCAGTCACCTTTGGTATCCTTGCCCCAAACAAAATCCTTGATGCAGATTGTCCTGATCCATGGTTCAACTCTTTTCATGCCGAGTAACCAGCTATAACCTCCTTCAGTGACGGCATGACGAATATCGTATTGTACACCAAGGTATTTAGGGTTCACATCTTTCATCAAATCGTATAAATCCCAAACCGGCGCGCCGACATGTAAACCGGAATGGTTCTGGTATCCCCCATGAATGCCCAGTTTTTCATTCAGTTTGGCCAGTCTTTCGAATTTACCTTTGAAGTTGTCTAGATTTTGTTGAATTGTCTTGGTTAGGTCATACGCCAGCCAACCCATCCGGTAGTGCCTCACACCGCAATCTGCGGCAACTTGCAGCAGGGTAACATCCACAGGGTTATCCGTGTCCGTCACTGCTGTGACCATCAGTGGCATTGATATACCTGATTTCTGAAGCGTTTTCACTGCTTTAGGCAACTCCGCTTTTGCATTTTCCGGCTCAATCTGTCCGCCGGGCCGGAGGGTAATGTCGGCCCCATCAAATCCGGTGCGTGCCAGCACTTCAGCGATTTGGTCGAAAGTCAGGAATTGCAGGCATTTTGTGAACGCGCAGACAGCTCTTTTCAGGTTTTTTACTACCGGAAGGCCGTTTGCCATTCCACTTCCTGCTAAGCTAATACCGGTTGCAGAAAGTCCGGTAGATTGGATAAAAGTTCTTCGTTGCATGGTTTATAATTTCCAGGGTTTGCGGTATTCGTAATGTAATAATTTATTGGCCTCTTCCGAATTGGTGAACAGCTCCTTGTCAGGATCCCACTGCAGCCGTTTCTGTGTTGCCAGTGCAATATTTGCAAGGTGTGCAAAGCTTGTCGACCGATGACCGTCTTCCAAAGTGCAAAGCGGCTTTTCTCTGGATTTGACGCAATCGAGGAAGTTTCGGATTACATTGGCAGTGGCAAAAGAGTTGCTGCCATCTTTTAAATCCTGGGACGGGATACTGAATTCTTCAGCCTTCACCATCTCCTTTTCCTTCCAGTTTTGGAACTGTCCTTTTTTCGAGGGAACAATTTTATATCCATCCTGGCTGGCATAGAGATTTCCCTTGGTTCCACGGAGTTCAATTTCCCCGTATGGAAGGATTTCGCCTCCGCTAGCCTCGAAAATGCTGAATGAGATAATTTTTTTGGAGGCAAATTCATAGGTTACCTGCATCGTATCCGGGATATCGCCGTCATGATCCAGAACGAATTTACCTCCATGAGCCGTGATGGCTACGGGTGCTACTTCGCCCATCATCCAGCGCATGGCATCCATGTAATGAACGCCCCAATTACCCATCTGGCTCGAATAATGGCCAAACCATCTGAACATGTAAGGGGCAATGTTGTATTGGTACGGTCTGTATGCCCTTGGCCCCAGCCACATATCCCAGTTGAAATCCTTGGGTGGCTCTTCGGCTTTTAATTTTCCGATCCCATCAGGAAAGAGGTTGCTAACTCTTGCCGCTCTTGCAGATGTTACTTGTCCAATTTTTCCTGCAGGAATCTCTTTGGCAAGCTTCTGGTAGACATCATTACCCCTGCGGTTGAGCCCAACGGCTACAACGCGATCACTGGCTTTCCAGATATTCACCATGGTTCTGCCTTCTTTGATTGTCTGGGTAAGTGGCTTCTCAACATAAACATCTTTACCTGCTTTGACTGCATCGATCATTTGGATTGCATGCCAATGGTCTGGTGTAGCAATGCACACGGCATCAATGTTTTTGTCTTCGAGCAGCTTCCTGTAATCGTTGTACAAGGTCGGTTTGGCAGTGAATTTTTCGCCCATTTGCGGAATAGAAGATGCTCTGTCGGCCAGATAGCGCGCATCCACTTTGCCTCTGTCACGCTGCAGGTAAGGCTCATAAATATCGCAAAGAGCGACTATTTCTACATCCTGGTTCTTCATAAATAATTCCAGAAGTTGTGATCCACGGTTGCCAATTCCGATAAATCCCATCCGGATTTTGTCGTTGGGGCCAATCTTTCTGCTTAGATTTTCAGAGCCAGACGACATATTGTCCCCCAATGCAATTGCCCCTACTGAGAGGCTGGATTTGATAATAAAGTCCCTGCGATTGGATTTTGAAAGGTTTTTCATTGATAGATTATTTTTTTAGTTTTTGGGATCTGATCAGTGCTTCAAGGTAATAATAATCAGCGTAAATAATGGGAACATCCACCTCTATATTTGTGAGTTTGGTGCCGGTGCTGTGGAGCAAAAGGAACCCTCTGTTGGCACCAATTGCAGATCGGTAATCTTTGGTCAGATTGGCAAGAATCAGGTTTGCCTTTTTTCTATATTCTATTCCGTTTTTACTGAAGTTACTTAGTTCAAATAGTGCTGAGCAAATGACCGCACCGGCGGAAGCGTCTCTTGGTTCATTCGGAATATTGGGTGCATCGAAGTCCCAGTAAGGTACCAGATCCTTGGGCATATTTGGATGATTAAGCAGGAAGGAGGCAATTTTCTCTGCCTGAAGCAGGTATTTTGGGTCTTTTGTTTCACGGTAGCACATGGTGAATCCATAAAGTCCCCACGCTTGTCCGCGTGACCAGGATGATTCGTGGCTGAATCCCTGATGGGTATTCTTTTTTAACACCTTGCCGGTGATGGTGTCATAATCAAGCACATGATATGAACTGTAATCAGACCTGAAATGGTTTTTTAGTGTTGTATTGGCATGGCTTACAGCTATTTTGTAGAAAGAGGAGTCTCCCGTTATCCTTGATACAGCGAACAACAATTCCAAATTCAACATGTTGTCGATGATGACCGGGAATCCCCATTTGTCGCGACTGTGGTCCCATGATCTGATGCAGCCAATCACAGGATTGAACCTTTTGGAGAGCGTTTTTGCTCCCCGGATAATGACTTCCTTGTAGTTTTGATCACTGGTTAGGCGATACCCCTGCCCGAAGCTGTTGTAGATTTTGAATCCCATGTCGTGGGTTCCTCCATTCAATTTTTCATTCTCAATGTTGGCCGTAAATTCACGGGCCTGAGATTCCCATTTCTTGTCGCCGGTATAGTCAAAAAGCAACCAAAGTACACCGGGAAAGAACCCACTGGTCCAGTCCTTGGAGGAACTCAGGTTGAGCTTTCCATCCGGAGATAGGCTTCTGGGTGAAACAACCACTTGCCTTTTAGCGTTTTTGGCATCCTTCTGCCATTCTGCTTTGGACAACGGAATCTGATCAAGCATGAAAGTGGTTTGCTTTTCTGCATCAGCAAATACTCGTCTAACATTTTGTGCATTGGAACTTTGTGTGCTGATTCCGACCAAAAGTGATATAAGGAAGATAAATGTCTTCATATTAAGATGTTGTATTATTTTTTCAGGATAGCCTGGATTGTTTTTATGATTGGAGCAGCCAACAATTCGTACCCTTTGTCTCTGATGGTCGATCCACCGTTTCCGGGATTATGAAC
>JANYJT010000183.1 GCA_025358395.1 Bacteroidia bacterium | reverse complement strand
CTCGAAAGTCCCAAAGCAAGCATTATCATCACCACCATTCAGAAACTGACGGTTCTGATCAAGCAGCAAAGAAATCATTCCTCTTTCAATCAACATGTTGTCATCATATTTGATGAGTGTCATCGTTCCCAATTTGGCGATATGCACACGGCCATTACCAAATCATTCAAAAAATATCACCTCTTTGGTTTTACCGGCACACCTATTTTTGCCAAAAATTCCAGCAGCAACAGCCGTGCCGATTTGAGAACAACCGAGCAGGCTTTCGGCGCAAAGTTGCACACCTATACCATCGTGGATGCCATCACCGATAAAAATGTGCTCCCATTCCGCATTGATTACATCAGCACCATGAAAGAGCAGGAGAACATTCAGGACGAGAAAGTATGGAACATCGACCGGGAAAAAGCATTGGCAGCGCCGGAGAGAATCAGCAATATCGTTCATTATATCCGGGAGCATTTCGACCAAAAGACAAAACGCAATAGCTTTTATCAGTTGAGAGATAGGCGATTGTCAGGGTTTAACTCCATTTTTGCCGTTACCTCCATCCCTGTCGCCATTCAATATTATGCAGAGTTTCAAAAGCAAATGGCTGATTTACCGGGCGACAAAAAGCTAAAAGTTGCCACGATTTATAGTTTTGGGGTCAATAACCCGGAAATCGATGGAATTATTGATGAGGAGAATCCTGAAGATACCGGCAGATTAGACCAGAGTTCACGTGATTTTCTGGACGCAGCCATTCAAGACTACAACAAGCTATTCAAGACCAATTTCGATACTTCGGGCGACAAGTTTCAGAACTATTATAAAGATGTATCCGAGCGGGTAAAGAATCGTGAAATTGACTTGCTGATCGTGGTTAATATGTTCCTGACAGGGTTTGATGCCACTACGCTGAATACGCTTTGGGTGGATAAAAACCTGCGTCTGCATGGATTATTGCAAGCGTTTTCGCGCACCAACCGGATCCTCAATTCTGTCAAAACCTTTGGCAATATCATTTGCTTTCGCAATCTGGAAAAGGCAACCAATGAAAGCATTGCGCTCTTTGGCGACAAGGAAGCCGGAGGCGTTGTTTTACTGAAAACCTACGACGAATATTACAACGGCTATAAAAATGGCGACAAAGATATCCGTGGTTATGCTGATTTGGTGGGTGAATTGCAGGAGAGATTCCAAGCCGGCGGACAGATTGTTGGAGAACAGGACCAAAAAGATTTCATCAGGTTATATAGCGCAATCCTAAAGGTCAAAAACATCCTAACCACCTTCGATGAGTTTGAAGGACAGGAAATATTGACCGGGCGGGATGTGCAGGATTACCACAGCATGTACATCAACCTCTACAATGTTTTCCGGGGCAAGAACATTGGCGACAATGAAAATGTGAACGATGACATCGTCTTTGAAATGGAGCTGATTAAACAGGTGGAAATCAACATAGACTATATTTTGGATTTGATCCGCAAATATCACCAGGGGCATTTAAAGGACAAGGAAATCATCGTAAGTATCAGTAAGGCGATCGGTTCCAGTGTGGAGCTTCGCAACAAAAAGGAGCTTATCGAACAATTTATCAACTCTTTGACCCCGGAGACCAACGTGGACGAAGATTGGCACACCTTCGTGGATGCTAAAAAACTGGAAGAATTGGAGCGCATCATTACAGAAGAAAATTTGGATAAAGAAGAAACCTACACATTCATTGGCAACGCATTTCGTGATGGGTTTGTGCAAAACACCGGTACGGCCATATCAAAAGTGTTGCCTCCGGTTTCCCGTTTTTCACCTACCGGTGAACGCACCACGAAAAGGGATACGGTCCTGGAAAAACTCGGAGCATTCTTCAATAAATTCCGGGATATATCCGGAGGCAGATTTCTTGCGGTTTTTACCATTGCTTGTCATTTTTTATAGCAAGAAAAATATATCATTCTGGTTAAATAGCCCATCATATTCAAAATTTATTATTTATTGCTATATTTGTTGGATAATTACAACATTAACCCTATATTCTCTTCATAATGTCGGAAATATCCAACAACGAATGGGTTGCAATGAGCGATACCGCTCTACTTGCAACAATCGGAACCTTTGTGAAACATAAAAGGGTCGAACAAAACAAATCCCAGGCTCAATTAGCTAATGAGGCAGGAATAAACCGATCAACGCTTAGTTTATTTGAAAATGGAGTGAGTGGAAACATGTTGACATTTATCCGGGTACTTCGTTCTTTGAAACTACTTCCCATGCTGACCGAATTTCAGGTAACGCGGCAGATGAGCCCAATTCAGTTAGCCAAGCTCGAAAAATCAATGAGAATCAGGGCATCCCGTGCCGGTAAACCTATTTCAAAACCCAAATCTGACTGGTGATGGCCAATACAGCAAATGTTACGATATGGAACATCCCCGTTGGCGCTATTGCCTGGAATGCTTCTACCGGTCTTGGCTCATTTGAATTTGAGCCATCTTTTCTCAATACACAATGGGATCTGTCTCCTATTATTATGCCACTGGCTGAGGCCAGGAATCGTGTCTTTACCTTTTCCGAACTACGGGCCAGTGATGCGTTTAAGGGACTTCCCGGATTACTTGCCGATGTATTGCCCGACAAATATGGAAATGCAATTATCAATGCATGGCTTGCCAGGCAGGGGCGTGCAAGCGGAAGCTTGAATCCGGTCGAAATGCTTTGCTTTATTGGTAAACGCGGAATGGGGGCCTTGGAATTTGAACCGCCTGAACCAAAAGGATCAAATACAGCAACAAAACTGGAAATCAATGATCTTGTACTTTTGGCCAATGAGATTCTGACCGGACGAAAAGATTTTTCCACCAATCTTTCAGCCGACGAATCAAAGGCATTACTTGACATCCTCAAGATAGGCGCATCCGCCGGAGGTGCAAGAGCAAAGGCGTTAATTGCATACAATCCTTTAACCGGGGATGTTCGCAGTGGTCAGGCTGAGGCACCAAAAGGCTTTACCCATTGGTTGATTAAATTCGATGGAGTGGCCGACAATCAATTTGGTACCTCTTCCGGCTACGGCCGTGTTGAAATGGCTTACCACCTCATGGCAAAGGATGCAGAGATTGAAATGACAGAATGCAAACTGCTGGAAGAAAATAATAGAGCCCACTTCATGACTCGTCGATTCGATCGTGAGCCCGGCATTGGAAAACTACACACTCAGAGTTTATGCGCCATGCGTCATTTTGATTTTAATGATATCAGTCATTACAGTTATGAGCAACTATTTGAAACCTTACGCATATTGGGATTGCCGTATCCACAGGCTGAACAGGTATTTCGTCGTATGGTATTTAATGTAATTGCCCGGAATTGTGATGATCACACAAAGAATTTTGGTTTTATCATGGACAAAGAGGGTAATTGGAGATTATCACCCGCTTTTGATGTTTGTCACTCTTATCGCCCCGGAAGTACGTGGGTCAGCCAACAGTCGCTGAGTGTCAATGGCAAAAGACAAAACATTACAAGAGATGATATACTTTCGGTGGCCGGACAAATGAACATCAAAAAGGCCGACAACATCATTCATCAGATTAATGAAGTTGTGAAGAACTGGCCAGACTATGCCGAAGAAACAGTTGTCAATCCCACCTTAAGAGATGCAATAACCAAAACGTTGATTGATCTGGGTAAATAGATAATTGCTTTTGGAAATCTGAGTTTAATATTCTAACTCTGAGCAGATTGCTCCTAATGTAGGATTAACCATGGAATAGGCAAATCCAATGGCAAAAGTTTCCCTGAATTGAACCCTTTGGCAAATTCTTTGAATTCTTTTCCGTTACTTTCGAGCCAGTTGGGGGACTCGAACCCCCGACCTGCTCATTACGAATGAGCTGCTCTACCAACTGAGCTAAAATGGCTTGTAAACCGTAAATGTAGAAAAATGTTTTGTACCGGAAACCATTAATCCTCTGAATATGTTTTGAATTAGTTTTTTTCTCAACTCTCAACTCTCAACTCTTCTCAATTCTCCCAGTCCAAAATGATTTTGCCACAATTGCCTTCTTCCATTATATCAAAGGCTTTCTGAAATTCGGTATAGTGAAACCGATGTGTGATCACTGGAGAGATGTTCAATCCGGAAAGAAGCATTTTCTCCATTTTGTACCAGGTTTCGTACATCTCGCGGCCATAAATACCCTTCAAGGTCAATCCTTTAAATATCACTTTGTCCCATTCGATTTGGGTGGTATCCGGCAATATGCCGAGCAGGGAAATCTTTCCTCCATTGTACATGTATTTGATCATCGTGTCGAATGCCAACGGTGAACCCGAAACTTCAAGTCCGATGTCGAATCCCGCAACCATGCCTACTTCCTTCATGGCAGCGGTCAGATCATCCTTCATCGGATCAATAACCAGGGATGCACCCATCTTTCTGGCTAGTTCCCTTCGGTATTCACTCACTTCCGACCCTACTACATTTCTGGCACCAACAAACCTGCAAATCGCGATGGCCATGCAGCCTATCGGTCCGCCGGCACCAGTCACCAGTACATCCTCACCGATAAGCGGGAAGGAGAGTGCTGTATGGGTTGCATTACCCAAAGGATCCATGATGGATACGATCTCATCAGGTATGCGCGAATCAATGTGCAAAACATTTTCGGCAGGAACAGAGACAAATTCTGCGAAGCCCCCATCCCGGTTGACGCCGATGCCAATCGTATGGTCACAAATGTGTTTTCTTCCCCTGCGGCAGTTGCGGCAGAAGCCGCAGGCAATGTGCCCTTCAACGGTAACCCGCTCTCCAACACTTACTTTCGTTACCTCATTTCCGATCTTGACGACAATTCCTACATATTCGTGGCCAATCGTCATGGGCGTTTTGATGGTTTTTTGAGCCCACGCATCCCATTTGTATATATGCAGGTCTGTTCCACAAATGGCTGATTTACTGATTTTTACCAATACTTCATTCACTCCTGGTTCAGGAATAGGAATATCTTCCATCCATAAACCCTTCTGAGGCAGACTCTTTCTAATTGCTTTCATGTAAAAATAATTTGTTTTTCAAAAGTCAAATGAATAGGATGACAGGTGACGTTATGGCCATTAAGGTTGGTGATTTTCAAATCATGCCTATCTCATTAATGTAGATTTTATGACAAAGTAAGTAATTTCCAACACTTCAATTCCTAATAAATATCATGAGATTTGGGATTTTGCTTTTGGTAAATGGTATTTAGCTGTTAGCTTTGTCACATCACTTATTCTTTTTTAAAATGGTTAAGTATCTAATCCTTTTGTTATATGTACTTGGCATGATTGGAATAGGGATCCATGCTTCCGGAAAGATCCGAAATTCAAGTGATTATCTGGTAGCAGGAAACAGCGGTGGCATTTGGCAAATAACCGGTTCCTTGCTGGCAACTATTCTGGGAAGCAGCGCTATTCTGGGTAGCAGTGACCTTGCTTTCTCCCAGGGATGGGCAGCTGCCTGGCTGCTCTTGTCTGCTGCCTTCGGACTACTTTTACTGGTTTTTGTGGCGCCATTGGTCAAACGCCAGGGAAAATATACACTTCCGCAATTGATTGGAGATCAATATGGAAAAGAGGCGAAAATCATTGCCTCCTTTATCATCCCAGTTGCCTGGATCGGGGTCATTGCCGCCCAAATTATTGGTGGGGCAAAAGTCATGAACAGTTTTTTTGGCTTCTCCTACGAGGCTTCGGTTTGGGGAATTGGTTTGTTGTTCATCTTTTATACTGCCATCGGAGGACAGATATCCGTCATCAAAACGGATCTGGCACAATCATTTATTATTGTTTTTGGCGTACTATTCATTGCCTGTTATCTATTTTTCCTTGCTCCGGTTAATCCCGGAGAGCTGACCGGACTGAGTTTCCCTTTTAACGGGGCTTTTCATCCCATGGATTTATTCGTGTTGTTTTTGACCTATTCAACGACCTTTTTGGTTGGACCGGATATTTATACCAGGCTTTTCTCAGCCAGAAGCGGATACGTTGCCAAAATGAGTGTTTTGTATACCGCATTAATTTTAATCCCTTTTGCTTTTTTAATCACCTATCTGGGCGTATTTGCGGCACATCAATTTCCGGGATTCGATTTTCAACAAGGTTCATCATTGATTTCTGTCATGAATTTCATACTGCCCGAATGGGGAATTGGCCTGCTTGTTGCCGCGATTTTGTCGGCAGTCATGTCTTCTGCATCCACTACCTTGTTAACATCCTCAGTCATTGTGGCAAATACCATTCACAAAGATCTTGATACACCGGTCTCGATGCGGCAAACGAAATATATTCTTGTATTTATAGGTCTTTTAAGCATATTGCTGTCTCTCAAAGTAACTTCTATTGTTCAGTCCCTCCTTATTGCGCTTGCTTTTTTCTCAGGGGCATTTATCCTGCCGGTTTTGGCCGGATTGCTCGGTTTCAGAAACAATCGCCTGCAGAGTAACCTTGCCATTGTACTGGGCGGACTGATGGCTCTGGCAGGAAAAATAACAGGCCTTTATGTGGATATTAAAATTGGAAACCTGCTCATTTTAGGCGCCTTTTTAATCAGTGGGATACTGCTTTTCCCGGGAGGGAAATGGATCAAACGGTAATTCAGAAAACAGATAATTATCTCGGCCAAAATGGATATTTTTGATCAAATTTACAAAGTTGGAACACTCGCTTATATTATTGCATAACGACCAAATAGTCTTTACCAGTGATGAACATTGGTTGTATCCTCTTTTTGAGTTGGAACAGTTTTTAGTCAATTCAGACATTCCAGTCGGGCAGCTTTTTTTAAAAGATAAAATTGCCGGGAAAGCTGCTGCAGCCTTAATTGTTAGATTGGGAATTCGTCATTGTTTTATTGAATTACTGAGTGAAAGAGCTGTACCAGTATTTGAGCAATATGGGGTCAAGTATTCATATAATCAGATAGTTGATCATATTCAATGTCGGACTGAGGATCTGATCACAGATAAAATGAGCATGGAAGAAACCTACCTTTTCCTGCGGAAGAGAGCAGGAAAAGTTCAAGGTACAACATTAAAAATCAAAGATTTAACTGTCGATATCTCCGGAAAAAATATTCTTCAGGACCTTAATTTGGATCTTGGCAGGGGGGAACAACTGGTTATTCAAGGCGAAAACGGGGGAGGTAAAACGACTTTGCTAAAATCGATTTTAGGGTTAATTAGTCCTGTTAAAGGTTCAATTTTAATAGGAGAGGAGCTGGTTGGCAGTGCAGGTTGGCAGAAAAACAGGCATCAGACCGGTTATTTATACCAGGAAACTACCCGAAACAGCTTCCCGATTACTGCTTCAGAAGTGGTTGGAATAGGTGTTTCCGGCATCAAAATAGCCAAAGGTGAAAGAGATTACCGGGTTGAATTGGCCATGCGCAAAACCGGCTGCTTTTCAATTCGAAACGAGATGTTTCACCAGCTTTCCGGAGGTGAAAAGCAGCGGGTTTCTCTTGCCAGATGCCTTTGCCAGAATGCCGGATTGCTTCTGTTGGATGAACCAACCTCCTACCTTGACGAAAAGGGAAAAGAAGAACTGGCCGATCTTTTAATCGATCTTAGCAAAAACGAAGCGCCCTCCATGCTGCTTGTATCACATGACTCTAATTGGACAGATAAGCTGAACTGGCACAATAAAACGTTGAATAACGGAAAATTATGGTAGATCTATTCTCATATGCACCCATTTTAAAAGGTTTTATCGTATTAATTTTCATTGGATTCGCTTTTCCAATTACCGGTGTTTATCTGCTGAGAATGAATTTGCTGCCATTGCGCTTTATGCTGATGCATGGAGCAATTCTGGGAGGTGCCCTTTCACTGGCAATGGAGGTGAATCCTTTCGGTGGAACCATGGCCATCAACCTCTTACTGGTTCTTCTGATGACCTGGATGTCGCGTTCGCTGAAAGCTGATCCCGGGCAGTTGAGCGCATTTTTTATGGTTCTCTCAATTTCCCTTGCTTTTATTTTCATCTATTCCTTTCAAGTTCCTGCAAAAGATACCTTAAGCCTGATGTGGGGAAGTTTATATACCTTAAATAATTATGAATTTGTTGGTACGATAATCTTTTCTTTGATGCTGGTCCTTTTTCAGGCCTGCTACAGGCATCAACTGAGGGCTGTTTTTTTTGATGCTGATGTTGCCGGAACTTCTGGAGTAAACGAACCATGGTTTTACTACATCATCATTCTGATTACAGCGATAACCGTTGCGGCTGCCATGAAACTGATCGGCGCGTTGTTGCTTGACGCCATTCTGCTATTGCCGGCCTTAATTGCTTCTTACCATGCCAAAAGTTACAGGAGCATGGTGTTATGGTCCTCATTCTGGGGCGGTTTGTTTGCATTCGCCGGATTTTTGATCTCCCTTATTTTTGAGCTCCCTGCGAGTTCAACCATTGCTGTATTAGCTTCTGCTGTATTCTTAATTCTCATCTTAACGAAAAAAAAATGAAGATCCTACCTCTATACATTTGCATTGTAATGATCCTGGCTTCTTGCCAGGAGCCAAAAAAAAATAGTTCCATGGTGGTGGCAACCAATTCCTGGACTGCCGCATTTGCCAAGGCAGCAGGTGCAAAAAATATTGTTGTACTGGCGCCTTTCGAAATGCAGCATCCATCTGAATATGAGCTAAGAGCTGCGGATATTCCGGTGCTGGTTCATGCCAGCGTAATAATTTATGCAGGATATGAAACGATGGTTAAGCGGCTGCAGTCCGGTCTGGATCTCAAAAAGGAAGCGCTATTAAAAATTGAGACAGATTACAGTGCGGCAGCGATTGAAAAGTCTGTGATGGATATTGCCCAAAGATTGGGAACTGAAAAAATTGCTTTGCAGAATTTGGATTCAATACGTCAAATAATGACTGAAGGAAAGTCCCAACTGGACAGGGCCGGACTGAATTCTTCGCATGTCCTGGTAAACTTCTTTCAACAATCTATCGTTAAAGAAATGGGATTTGAAGTAGAAGGTGTCTTTGGTCCGGCGGCTTTAGAGGCAGCAGATATCAGCAAAATGGCTCAAAAGGAGTCCTTGGTGATCATTGACAATGAACATAATCCTGTAGGGATGCCATTGGAAAAAATCAAAAGCGGAGCCGTTTACCGACAGTTAATCAATTTCCCCGGATTACATCAGACAAGGACGCTACAGGATGTCTTAAGATACAACATCAGTCAATTAAATTTTAAAAACCCATAATAAGGCTCTTTTCAAACATTCCTGATTGAAGCAGTCTGTTTTTGCCAAAATCCATTAAATTTGCAAACCGAAATTATAAAGTTTTCAAAATATGGGACGCGCATTTGAATACCGTAAGGCCAGAAAAATGAAACGTTGGGGTGCAATGGCCAAAACATTTACAAGAATAGGCAAAGAAATTGCCATGTGTATCAAGACCGGCGGACCTGATCCCGCTTCTAATTCCCGCTTGAGGGTACTGATGCAAAACGCGAAAGCAGCAAGCATGCCCAAAGAAAATGTAGAGCGGGCCATTAAGAAAGCGACATCCAAAGATCAGGCAGATTACAAGGAAGTGGTTTATGAAGGTTATGGTCCCTATGGAATAGCTATTTTGGTAGAAACCGCCACCGACAATCCTACAAGGACAGTAGCCAATGTACGTAGTTACTTTACCAAATTAAATGGATCTTTAGGTACTACTGGTTGTGTTGATTACATGTTTGAGCGAAAATGCCAGTTTAAAATTGTTGGTAAGGATGGATTGGATAT
>JANYJT010000177.1 GCA_025358395.1 Bacteroidia bacterium | reverse complement strand
AATCTTGTCGATAATTTGTATCAGTTCATATTCATTTAAAAGTGAGTCTGAACCGATAATGTCTACATCACACTGGTAGAATTCGCGGTACCTTCCTTTTTGAGGCCGGTCGGCACGCCAGACCGGTTGAATCTGATATCTACGGAAAGGAAAATTAATTTCGCTTTGGTACTGAACGACATATCGGGCAAAGGGAACAGTCAAATCATAACGAAGTCCTTTTTCTGAAATTTGAAAGGTAGTTTTCCGGCTATTTTTTGCCGATAGGTCATTTTCATTGGCTTTGGCCAGGAAGTCGCCCGAATTAAGAATTTTGAACAGCAGCTTATCTCCCTCTTCTCCATATTTTCCGGTTAAGGTAGAGAGATTTTCCATGGCAGGAGTTTCAATCTGCTCAAAACCATACAGTTTGAATACCGACTTGACAGCATCAAAGATGTAGTTTCTTCTGGCCATTTCAATGGGTGAAAAATCGCGGGTACCTTTTGGAATAGAGGGTTTCTGGGCCATGATGCTTTAATTAATGGATCGACAAATTTAGTGATAATATCCAAAAAAAGAGGGTACTTGCGGCACCCTCTTTTGAATTATGATATGATCAGACTAGTTGAAGATGTAACGAATTCCCAATTGCATGGAATAGGTTGAACCATAACTAATGCTGTTACTGTATGTATTGCTTATCATGGCATTGTTGTAAGGATTGAGTCTGAAGGTTGGTTTGACTGTACCTCCGGCAACAACACTTGAATTATTGGTGTTAACCAAAATGCTGCTTTGATTATAATAGTCTGCTAAACCCCAATTTTTGTTAATCAGGTTACCGAGATTAAGGATATCGAGACTTAGTTGAATCGTATTTCGTTTGCCTCCTACTTTGATGAAAAAATCCTGCGTTACTTTCATATCAAAAGTATTTCTCCAGGGTGTAACGGCACCATTGCGTTCAGTATACTTGCCTAAGCGGGTGCGAAGGTATTTATCTTGGTCAACATAGGCAAAGAATGCTGTGCTCTGGGCGGCTGCAGTCCATAATGATGGAGCACCATTAACAGTTACAGTTTGATCAACAAAAGTAATTTCAGAAGCGTTTTTTGGAACATAGAGGAGGTTCAATGCCCCACCATCGCGAACAAAATTTGATGAATAAGTATAGGAAAAGCGACCTTGAGCACCACCTTCATAGAAGAGAGAGAAAGATGTCGCCATCGATTTCAGATACTCAATTCTGTAAGATATTGACGAAATCAATTTAGTTGGTGTGACGTAACTGGCATAACTCAATTCTTTACTATTAGAACCATTAACATTGCTGTTACCGCTCCATGAAGAAAATGGCTGATCACCTGATCCATCAACAAGATTCTTGGCTTCACTGTGCGTTATTGCTATCATCGCTGAGAAACCTTTTTCAAAAGACTTCTCCAATTTGGCTGTCACCGAATAGTAATAACCACCATTTGCATTTTCCATAACAATCGGAGTAACTCCGTTCCCACCTGCAGGTAATCCAGTTGTAACCGTCTTTCCATCAGTACTAACTAGTTGATAATATTTATTGCCATTGGTAGCCGTTGAGGTATAAGGATATATAATCCGATTATCCGGATAACCGGCAATATTCATTGGAGCACCGCCCTTAATACCTTCGTTTGCAAAGAATGCACTGTTGAAATCCTTATTGTAGATTCCTTCCAATGTTCCCTTCAATCCAAATGGGAGCTTTGCGTCAAGAGCAATACTGCTTTTCCAGGTTTGTGGCATTTTGAAGTTGTCAGAAATAATTGTAAAGCTAGTAGGCACAACTGTTCCAATGGCTGGTTGTGTTGTAGGATAGTAAGCATTTATTTCCGGTTTGAATGGTCCGGGTACTGAAGTTCCTGTAAAAAGCTGGGTGGTTTGCAACATACCAGCATCACCAACCTGGCTGACAATCCAAACAAATGGAATGCGGCCGGTGAAGACACCTGTGCCACCACGTAATACCAATGAGCGGTCATCTTTAATATTGTAATTAAAACCGAGCCTAGGTGACAACATTAACCTTGATTTAGGAAGGGTTGCAGTACTATACTTATTTTCTCCAAATGTAAGGCCTGCTATCATTGGATGTTCCGGAGCTGGATCAGGATAAGTAGGAAGGTCAACCCGGAATCCGGCTACAATTTTCAATTTTGAGTTTATATTTATCTCATCTTGAAGATAGGCTGAAGACTGGCTAAATTTGAAACTTGGGAAAGCCTGGGCGTAGCCGGGTGTATTTGAAAAGGTTTGTCCGAAATTTTTTGGAAGGGCTGTACCGCTTGTAAAATCATCCCAGGAATTGAATATATAAAAACTTGATCCAAAGCGCATATAACCATTCTTGGTGTTATTTTTCTCAATTTGAGCACCAAGTGTAAATTTGTTTTTACCCATGGACCATGTAAAATCATCACTAATTGTGGTGGTTTTCACCTGGCGAAGATTGCCGTAAGAGAAGAGTTCAGTTCCAAAAGACGCATAGGCCCTACCATCCTTCATAATGTCAACGAACGGGAAAAGCTTACCAACTGTACTACGTGGTTCATCTTGATATGAGTAAGTATAACGAAGTGTATTGGCGAATTTACCGCCTCCGAAGGTGGAGTTTAACTCGGCAGATAATGAACTGAAATTGGTTTCCTGGTAATACCCCGAATTTTGATACCACATGGCATCCATACTCTGACGATTTCCTGAAGTTGATTGATATGGAATTTGAGCGTTTTGGAATGGAGAGAATGAAGTACTTGGGTAAGAAGGTGATTTACCATTTGAATTACTATAACGGACGTTCAGCTTGTGATTCTGGCTGATATTCCAGTCAATCCGTGCCAAAAATTTTGAACGCGGACTTTCCTGAGAGTAACCTTGATAAGGACCGGTTTCATAACCATAAGTATCAAGAAGGTATTTGCTCATCATGTCCATATCCGCAACCGTAGGACGCGCAATATTTTTTACATAATCAGCAGGAGCTGTAGGAGTAGCCGCAACTCGGGGAGGACCGGGAACTGTGTTTTTTTCATTCTCGTAGTTTACGAAAAAGAAAAGTTTGTTCTTAATAATCGGACCACCTACACGAAAGCCTTTCAAATTGTAATCCGATGGGTTACGTGTAAAAGGAGTAGCATCACCTACTTTATTGCCCGCATACTTTTCATTTTTCATGAAAGTATAAGCAGACCCAGTAAATTCGTTGTTACCCGAACGGGTGACTGCATTAACAGATGCGCCAATAAACCCACTTTGACGTACATCGAATGGAGTAATGTTTACAGAAATCTGATCAAGTGCATCTAAAGAAATTGGTGAACCATTGCCTGGCATGTTGCCTCCAATACCAAAAGCGTTGTTAAACTGGGCACCATCAACAGTAATATAATTTTGTCTGTAGTTTCCGCCGCCAATCTGATTGCCATTTGCTTGAGGGGTAAGACGTGTAATGTCATTAATACTCCTTGAAACAGTTGGGAGTGAATTAATCTGGCGACTGGTAATATTGATTGCGGCACCATTTCGTTCGGAATTATACGGGGATGACTTTATCCCAACAACCGTAACCTCACCAACAGTAGCATTGCTTTCTTTGAGTGAAGCGTTTAAAACAAATGACTCTCCCAGGGAAAGGGTGATATCAGTAAATGAGGCTTTTGCATAGCCGACAAAGGAGACGTCCACTTTGTATGGCCCGCCTGTACGCATACCCTGCAAACTGAAACGGCCATCAGCATTGGTAACGGTTCCGTACTGTGTTCCCGAAGGAACGTGGACCGCAACTACAGCGGCGCCTGGAAGTGATTCATTGCCACTGGTAATCCTCCCGCTTATTCCGGAGGATGTAACCTGTGCAAAGACCGATGCAAACATACTTGCAAACAATACAAGTGTCAGGCAGAGTTTTAGAAAATTGTTTTTCATTAATGATAATTTAAATTACACATTGATAGGATGAACTTTAATATACAATATAATTTTTGATCTTTTTAACAATTTTTAGCAAAACTTAGTTGAGAAAAAACGGAAAGTCAGTGCTTTACGATATGAGTGGAATTCCACCAAATGTTCCCAAATATAGCTATAGGTGTTGATTAAATATTATGATGTAAGTTAGTTCGGGTTCTCTATTTATTAACATTTTTGGCTATTTTATTAACATTTTTTTACCATCTGGGGTAGTTGTTCAAAATATGGTTCGAATTTTTATTCGCAATTAGGAGTATGGTTCATTTTTGGGATGATTTTTTACTTTTGCATCTTAAATCAATCCGCAGAAAATGGAGTCATCCTATAGACAGATTATAGAAAAATGTGGTTTTGTAGATCAGCCGGTTAAAGCCGGGATTGATTATAAAACTGAAATTGACCGGCTCAAGAGGCAAAAGAATGCTGTAATTCTCGGTCATTACTATCTGTCTCCAGAACTACAGGACCTTTCAGATTTTCTGGGTGACTCTCTTGCCCTGGCTCAGCAAGCGGAGGCAACGACTGCTGATATTATATTGTTCGCAGGAGTCCATTTTATGGCTGAAACGGCAAAAATATTGAATCCGGCAAAAAAGGTGCTTGTTCCGGATATGCTTGCCGGCTGTTCATTGGCCGATTCTGCTCCCGGAGTCGAATTTGAGCGTTTCGTCTATCAGCATCCTGATCATGTAGTTATTTCATACATCAATTGTTCAGCTGAGGTCAAAGCCTTATCTGATGTGATTGTGACCTCCTCCAATGCCAGACGGATTGTGGAGTCTTACCCGAAAGAACAAAAAATAATCTTTGCCCCGGATCGAAATTTGGGTAATTACCTCAATTCTGTTACAGGTAGAAAAATGGTATTATGGGATGGTGCCTGCATGGTTCATGAAAAATATTCCCTGGAAAAGATTCTTGATCTTAAACAAGAACATCCGGATTCAGAATTGATATCACATCCGGAGTGCGAGCGACCTGTGTTATTGGTTTCGGATTATATTGGTTCTACAACTGCTCTATTGAATTACGTCTCCATTAGCAATGCCGGAAAATTCATTGTTGCCACCGAAAGCGGAATCCTTCACCAGATGAAAGGCAAATGCCCGGATAAGATTTTTCTTCCTGCTCCTTCCATTGATGCTACTTGCGGGTGCAATGATTGCAGTTTTATGAAATTAAATACCATGAAGAAAATATATCTTGCTTTGCTTTATGAGCAACCTGAGATCATTATGGATGAAGTGTTGATGATAAAGGCAAAGAAGCCGATTCAAAGAATGCTCGAACTATCTAAATAGTGTTAAACCTATGTTTTGAGCGGTATTAATTATCCGGTTCAAGGTAATCTCCTTAAAATTTCTTTTCTTTGTCGCGAGGATTTGAGTTAAACTTTGATCTTTATTAGTAATTGTAATTTGAATGAGAAAAATAAATTTTTTAGTCCCGGCTCTTTTTTTTGCTATGGTTTTATCCATTTTTTCATGCAAAAAAAGTAGTGATACCTCCACCACTACAACGGTGACGCCTCCAAATGTATACAATGGAAGTATTACCATTTATTCGAGTGGGAACGACACCACTCTTTTGCGTTTTCTAAATGGCAAATACAACACGATTAGTGGAAATGTTGTTTTGTCGTCATCCGATCCAATTGATTATAAAAAGTATTTTGTCAATCTTCAAATGATCAAAGGATCAGTGACCTTGTATAAAATCCCTAACAAAGATCTTTCATTTTTCTCAGCTCTCAGAAGTGTACTGGGTAATTTTCAGGTTTCTTCTTGTCCCGAACTTACCTCATTTAGAGGAGTTACAGCATTGGATTCAATCAGTTCAGGAGTTATTGTTGAGAGAAATCCTAAATTCTTGAATTTTAATGGTTTGGAAAATGTTATAAAACTTGGTTCTGTCACTGCAACCGCCAATCCAGCCCTTGTTTCTTTCTCAGGACTACAAAATGTGACTGTCCTGACCGGGAGCCTGGGAATTTATCAGAATCCGTTACTGTCATCACTCACCGGACTCACCGGATTAACCTCTATTGACGGTGATATGAATGTATCTGAAAATCCTTCTTTTACAAGTTTCGCCGGATTAACAAATTTGATATTGGTTAATGGCACCATTTCATTAACTACTTTGCCACTGCTTAAAAATTTATCCAATCTTATAACAGTCAATGATACAATTACTTCTCTTTCCCTGGTTGATTGTAATGGATTGACAAACTTGAAGGGGCTAGACAGTATCCCTTGTATCAAAAACAATTTGAACATAGTTTCATGTAATAATCTGTTGAATTTAAGCGGACTAACGAAGATCGATACCATAAGAGGTGTTATTGTACTGAATAAACTTGAAAACCTTAACTCCTTTTCCGGATTAGGCAAGGTCAAATACATTAAGAAGGATTTTCGGATTTCTCAGTGCAATAATCTGATAAACTTGACAGGTTTGGCTCTATTGGATAGTATTGGAGGTGGACTTGTCGTACAGGATAATGCGAAATTATTGAATTTCAATGGCTTGGTAAAAGTAAAAACGATAAGGGGCAAAGTAGAAATTCTTGAAAACAATTCATTGTTTTCACTTGACGGATTGGAAAATTTGAAGAATTTGAGAAATTCGATTGATATTTATTACAATCCTAACTTATCGAGCTATTGTGCCATAAAATTGCTGACCTTAACAGGTACTGCCTACATCAGTCTGAATAAATATTCGCCCTCCTGGGCACAGATTAAAGCAGGTAGCTGTTCTAAATAAAAAAACACCCGGAAGGGTGTTTTTTTATTTGTGATTATTCGATGATGTCTGTCCATCCATAATTGTCAGCTTCCGTTCCGTACTGAATGCCTCTCAGCATTTCAAATAACCTTAAACTAATTTTCCCCGGTTCAGTACCATAGAGGTATTCTTTATCCAAATCGGCATCATACACCCTTTTGATTGGTGAAATTACCGCTGCCGTGCCACATGCTCCAATTTCATCAAATTCGGCAAGTTCTTCAACGGGAATAGGACGTACTTCGACTTCCAATCCCATATCTCTGGCCAGTTCTCTCAAGCTCATGTTAGTAATTGAAGGCAATATGGAAGACGATTTGGGTGTAATGTATTTGTTCCCCTTGATTCCGAAGAAATTGGCTGGTCCACATTCATCAAGATATTTTTTCTCTTTTGCATCAAGGTATAGAACGGCAGAAAATCCATTCGAATGCGCCCTGTTTCCGGATACCAGACTGGCAGCATAATTACCGCCAACCTTGATTTTGCCGGTTCCCAGTGGTGCAGCACGGTCATATTCGCGGTAGATAACCAGATCTGTGGGTTTAAAACCTTCCTTGAAATATGGGCCAACTGGCATAACGAAGGTCATGAAAAGATACTCATCGGCAGGTTTAACGCCGATCTGCGGTCCGGTGCCAATTAACAATGGACGAATATATAAGGAGGCCCCTGATTCGAAAGGTGGTACAAATCTTTCATTTAACAAGACAGCTTTTTTGACTGCATCAGTGAAAAGCATTTCAGGAACCTCGGCCATCATAACGCCAGCGGCACTTCTTTGCATCCGTCTGGCATTTTCGATCATCCTGAATACGCGGATTTTACCATCTTTGCCACGAAAGGCTTTGAGT
Organism: Bacteroidia bacterium; assembly: GCA_025358395.1. The sequence goes on along the minus strand of JANYJT010000177.1, from coordinate 7,211 downwards.
CCTTCAAAAGCTTCCTGTCCGTAATGCAAGGAGGTGGCAGCCATATGAATGTTCAGAATTTCTGAATCACTGACTTCAAGTTCGCCCCATTTCCCGTTTTTGAACCAGCAACGTACATTGTAATCTGTTTTGCTGTAGCCAAAATTCAAGTTTTTCCAATCTATTGGATCCATTTTAAAGATATTTACCACAAAATTAAACTATTCTTTTGGTTATTCTAATATTTGGCATGTCTTGTTTGAAAAGATTCGGATGCTACCGGTTCCCGATCTAAGTCGAAATGGAAATGATTTGATGATTAAGTTGTCTTCTCTATTTTTTATGTTTTTGGATCAGATTCAAAAATGGACTATTAAATTATTTTATTAAAATATTGCAATATTCGAATTTTAATTTTTACCTTGTGGTATCCAAATAATAAATCTCAGGAGGTGTATTATGGCAGAAAAAACATTTAATTTTTCAGTGACCCTGGACGAGGATGAATATGTTCAGGTAGAAGATCATATTTTTACTACCAGGGAGATTTTGAAAAGAGAGGAACCAAATGTTGACATGATTGGTCCGAAGTATCTCAAATTACTTAAAAACCTGGCAGTTGAAAACCTAACAATGAAAGCTGTCAAAGAGTGGTTGCTATTATCTTTGGCATTGGATCAATGTTGCAGTTACCATTCCAGATGGGATGATCACAAGATTCTTGAAGAGTTGGTTGCCGGTAGGGAACATTCGATTTCCTGGTACATGGACAATTGCCAGAAGCACAATTGAAAAGCATCCATGTCAATGTACCACTTCCAGGAAGCGGTTTTAGCAAAAAAAAAGCAGTTGGAGATCCAACTACTTTTTTTTTGCTAAAAATTTGATTTACAATGAATCAAGATAGTTAATGATGGCCCAACGCTCTTCTTCATCCGTAATTTTCTTTTCGAAGTTAGGCATGTCACCACGACCAACAAATGCCATGTAGTATTTATTGCCGTCAGGTAATGCTTTGAAAGCAGCAGCGGTAATATCATCCATCGGTGTATTCAGGGCAGCAGCTTTAGCGCCATCCCCTTTTCCTGCACCACCATGACATGACTTGCAGTGTTTGGCATATAATGTTTTACCGAGAGCGATACTTGCGGCATCACCTTTTTTCTGAATCTTCATTGCAGTATAATTTGCAGGAATTTTCCAGGCAGCCTTCTTTTCAGCAGCAATAAATGAAAATAAACTCATTGCGAATACAATAGTCAGAGCAGCAAATAGAAATTTTTTCATGATAAATACAATAAAATTAATATTTAAGAATTGATATAATTCGATATCAAAGATAGTATCAAAAAGTTTCGATGTTTTGCAAAGCAATAATTTAAAATCCTTCTACATAAATTTGGGTGGGCGATTTCTAAAAATGCCGTGCTTTTATGCGCCAACTTTTGACTTAAAATTGGTACAAAAAAAAGCAGTTGGCGAAACCAACTGCTTTCAATATCAGCAAAGTGAAAATTACAATGAGTTCATGAAATTGATGATAGCCCAACGCTCCTCTTCATCAACAACTTTCTTCTCAAAATTTGGCATTTCATCGCGGCCAACGAAAGACATGTAATACTTGGTTCCATCAGGAAGCGATTTGAAAGCGGCTGCTGAGAAATCATCCATTTTCGTTTTCAAGGAAGATGCTTTTGCTCCGTCACCTTTTCCTGCACCACCATGGCATGATTTGCAATATTTGGTGAAGAGAGTTTTGCCAAGAGCGATACTTGCTGCGTCACCTTTTTTCTGAATTTTCATGGCTTTGTACTTGGCAGGAATATCCCATGCTTTTTTCTCAGCGGCGATAAATGAGAACAAACTCATTGCGAATACAATAGTTAAAGCTGCAAAAAGAAACTTTTTCATACTAAATCTGTTTTTAATAGTGATTGAAAATGAAACATAAATTATGATTAAAGATAATACCTTTAAGGTGAAATTCCATTAGTTTTGGTCAATATTTTTACCTTCTTTCCTGATTTTTATCAGTTGAATGATGGCATAAACATAATGTGACCACACTCCTGTAAGAAGTATTAAAAGAGTGGTAATCATCCAAATAGGCGCACCTGAAGACCAGAGTGAACGAGAGGGTTCAACAAATCCGGTTCGATGTGCTCCCCATTTGGCATTTTCGACCTTTTCAATGTCTCCATAAACCTCATTTTCTTCCAGACGAACAAATATTTTCAGGTTTCCATTTGAATCTCCGGGGATATTTGAGGGAAATGTAAAACTGCCAACTCCAGCGTCTACAAAGCATTCACCAATTTTAAGTTTGGTGAAAAGACCCTGCACATAAAGGTTAATGTTGGTCTCTTTTAGTGGAACAACTTCCCCGTTAGGACTGGTTGCAGATGCCTTGATTTGAATAGATTTCAGTGAATCCTTCTCTTCAAGGGCTACTTGAAGATTCAGATCTTTAAACTTCAATGATGCTTCTGAGTCGCTTAAAGTTCCATGGCCTTTAAAGTATGCCCTCACCTCAATTGTTCCCTCTTTGTCTTTCAGAAAGCGAGTTCCTTTTTCTAGTTTGAGGGTTGCTTTACCGTCCCTGTTGGTTGTAGCCGAACCAAGTACTTCTGATTTCCCATCAGCCTGGGTAAAGAAATCCACCTTAGCCTCAAAAACAGGAATTGCTCCCGTTTCGCCTTCACCCGTAAGAATTACGTTAAATGTTCGGCTTTCATCACTGTTCTTCAACGCTTTCAAGCCAAGGGTAGTTGCCGTAGTCTGGGCAATAAGCTGAAAGGATGCTATAAACATCCAAATGAGCATCATCAAGCTTTGTCTGGAAAATCCGGATTTATAGGTCATGGTCTTCCTTTTTAATTACGATGTGTTTTTTTGTTGATTTTCCCTGTGTTGCATCCAGGATTTTCTGATCATGTCCTTGAGCATGACTCATTTCGAGTTCAGCATCAGCTACCTCAGATACCGGAATGATTGGGATAAATTTTGCAGCCAGCGTAAAAAGCAGGCAGAAGGTGCCAACTCCTCCAAATGTGAGACACCACTCGATCCAGGTTGCCTTGTAAAGAATCCATTCAGGACGTGTATCCTGGATGGGCATGTAGGGTGTTTCGAGTGTTGGCACAACGATCAGGTAACGGTTCATCCACAATGCCAACACTGCCACGATCGCGGCAAAAGTGATGGTGTTAATGGTGCGGAATTTTGGGATACCCATAATTATAATGGGCAACAATGTTCCAACATAATTGGAGAAAACGAATTGCCAAAAATATTGCGTGAATAAAATTTGAATCAGGTTGTCATCAAGTTTCTTTGATCCGTACCATTTGGTCAGGTATTCGCTGAAGGTAAAATAGGCAAAAAACATTGAGAGGATCATCAGGATCATTCCGACGCCTACAAAATGTTGCTTGGTAATGTATTTTTCGAGATGATAGATGGATCTAAAAACACGCATGAGGATGATGATCACTCCGGCTCCAGAAAATACAGCCGCAATCACAAAATAGGGTCCAAATATGGTGCTGTGCCATCCCGGTTGCAAAGTTACGCTGAAGATCCAGGCCAATACCGAGTAAACGATGATCGCGATGGCAATGATCATTGCAGACATGATGTTGGTGACATTTTTGATGCGTTTCCTTTGAGTTATCGTATCCTGATATCCCAAAGCAAGGGCCTTATAGATATTGATTCTCCACTTGGGAAGTTTGATATCTTTAGAGTCCCTCATCAAGGCAAAATCTCTGATAAATGACAAATAGAGGTAGATCAAACATCCGAATAAGTCGGTCGTGATGGCGATAACGTCCCAGGTAATCGGCGACTGAATTCGCGGATACATGAAGAGAAATGGCAAACGATCCAGTCGGCCAATACAAAGCAAAATATACAATGGTCCGATAAATAATGCAATGATGGTCGTTAATTCAGCAATTCTCAGAATCGGACCACGCCAGCTTGTTTTGAACAAGTGCATCGATCCTGAAACAAGCGCTCCTGCATAGCTTATTCCCATAAAGAAGATAAAGTTGACGATGTAGACTCCCCATACTACATTGTCGCGCATTCCGGTAATGATATGTCCTTTAAGAATCTGAAGGACAAGGCAGTAAATACCCAAAAATATCGCTCCGAGTAAAAATGCAACCCATGCATACCATACAATGCTCGTTTTTTCGAGATGTGGAAGGAATTCCTTCAACATCTCCTGTTTTCTTTTAGTTATTTCCATCTGGCGGATTAGTCTTTATGCATTTTTTTTACATAGGGAACATCTTTGTAACGCTGGTTGATTTCGTCATCGTGGTCGAAACCGCGATCAACCGGAAATTGCCTGTTGACAGGCGGTAAATAGTAAACACTTGGCTTGGTACCAAGGTCTTCCAGGTGACGGTAGCCAGATCGGGATGCGATGAGTTCCGAAAAGCGAATTGTTTCATCACCATTGGTAACGATGTCTTCAAGCTGGTCGCCAAAATAGATAACACCCATTGGACAACCGGTAACGCAATGAGGCATTTTTCCATCTCTGATCATATCCGGGCAGAAATCACATTTGCTGACAGTTCCTTCTTTCCCGGGAACACTGGTTTCGGGGGAGTACGGTTGATCGACATGCAAATAAGGACTGTCGGCCCAATTAAATTGCCTAGCTGAATAGGGACAACCGGTCATACAGAATTTGCATCCGATACAACGTTCGTTGTCAATCAATACGATTCCATCCGACCGTTTGTAGGTTGCACCGACCGGACAAACACTCACGCACAGAGGTTTATCACAATGGAAGCAAGGTTTTGGCATCCAGTAAGGAGCTGATTCTTCAGATTCCTGCATCAGATATACTTTCATAAATTCCTGATGTGGCGGAAGATGGTGTGCTTTCTGGCATTTTTCAACGCATACTCTGGCATTTTTGCATTTGGCAAGGTCAATGACCATCACGAATTTGCGGTGCGGAATCCCTTGACGAGAGGCTTCCGGTGAGATATATTTTTCCATGTAGTTGATCTTTTCTTTCGCAACTTTGACCAATTTCCCATCTGGTGAAAGCAGAGTTATCATTTCCCCGGTTTCATTTTCCGGATCTACAGGGATATCCGCGAAGACTGTTTTTGCTGCAACAGCCGATAATCCCGTCAGAAAACTTACCCTTAGAAATTTTCTGCGGTTGTTTTTATTGTCATTTTTTGATTTGTCCATAAAAAATGAATATTAATGTGATATCGAAAATTATTAGTGATGACCTTCGTGGTAACCTGTCACGATGGATTTAAAATTGCTGTATGGTTTAGCCCCGAATGTGCAAAAATATACATGGATAACCAAAAACAGTGACAGCAGAAAGCCGATGGTAATGTGCAATATGTCTGTTATGAAAAATGCATTTGTACCCAATAATTGCCTGATAAAAGCTCCTGAAAACAACATGGGAAGTCCGGTTAAAAAGATCAATGGCATCAGGACATACATTGTCATGAAATAGGTAATCTGTTGGATAGGATTGAATTTCATTCTTTTGGTTACAGGAAATGGTGCAGATTCATTCTTGAATATCCCATAGGTATAGTACCTGAACTGGGTCGTTAGCCGATCTGCCAATCCACGCAACTGAATACGGTAATGGCGGCCATTTTTGGAGATGGTATTGCCATATATGAAAAGCATATAATTGAAAATCAGTATAAAACCTGATATATTATGTAAGCTTACCGCCAAGTCGAAACGCATAAATGGTTTCATAGGATCTGAATATTGCATGCTGAGTCCGCTGATAATCAATAAAATAATCAGCACTGCATTTAGGATATGCCAAATTCTGATCAGGCCAGGATAGAGATATAGTTTGTTTTCCATGGTTTTATTTTTTTGTCAGTATTCTAAGAATGGAATGAATGGCGATTCCGGCCAGAACAAGCAGGAAAATGGCAAGGCTAATTTTATTCAGGTAAATATTTCTATTGGCACCTATGACATAGGAAGAGTCCAGCATTACCTCATTATCGAATCCAAGCCCTGTTGCTTTTGATTTTAACTGGTATTGGTATAGGGAGTTCATTAGGATAGAGTTTTTGGAATGGCACTCCTGACATAATTTTACGGCTTTCTCTTTTGGCTGAATGTTATGGGCCACCAATAAGGAATCTTTTACATGGGCATGGCACTCGATACAGCGAACATTTTGAAAATGGCGAGCCTGGTTTGGAAGCCAGTCATGTTTGGCGATAATGTTGGGTTTTGCATTGTCGCTGATTAACTCAAATTTGTTTATGTTGTTGTGACAACTCAGGCAAATGTTGTTGTCATAAGCTATAATTTTGTTGATAATCGAATCATTTCTGGCACTTATCCTGTAAGAATGGGGTTCATGACAAGTCCAGCAGTTAAAATCCTGGGAATGCCTGGTCGCGTGTGTGCTTAAGGCAAATTCAGCTTCTATCTTCTCAAACTGGAATTTGGCATATTTTTCATCACCTCCGTGACAGTCGATGCAATTCATTTTAGCCTCCATTCTCACTTCAGCAGCATGTGGCCATGTTTTAAAGTCCTCAGAATGGCAGTCAGTACATTTAAATGTCTTGTGATTGGATTGGTAGAACAATAGGGTATCAATTCTCATTCCCGGTTCCATCTTGTGTTTGACCAGTTTATTCTCTACTGTATTGTTGTAGTTAAAATAGTTATGGGCATGGCAATTTAAGCAATGTTCATTGGTCTTCTGGTTTCCTGTTCTGATAGGGGTAGCCTTCTCCTGGGCATGCAAATCGACAATTCCGGATAGTAAAATAACCAGCAAGAGTCCTTTGATTAGCTTAACAGCAAAATTCATTTTCATTAGAAGTGAAAAATTACAGATCGGTTATTAAAGTAAAAATAGCACTTATGTACATTTTTAAATATTCCTTTAGTAAAAAAATGAGAAGCCACACGATTTATTTCGATTGTGGCTTCCCATCAGATTTTCAATTGTTACATCTCGTATGTGGGTTTTTTCTAAAGTACCATTATAGAAGTAGAATTTTCAGAAACCCCACAGTCTGGTGATTGTAAAACCTATCGCGAAATTTTTCCAGTCAAGTTTTCTCATGTTGTTGAGCATCATATCCTGAGGAAGCAGCGTATCGTTATTTCCTACATAGATCTGGAAAGCGTGTGTGCTGGTAGAGACTTCGTATCCAAAAGAAACGATGGGTTCAGAGTGGATGGTA
>JANYJT010000162.1 GCA_025358395.1 Bacteroidia bacterium | reverse complement strand
GGTTGATTTTGGCTTATGGAATTCTATCCCGGCAAGCAAGTTATCTTGTCCGCTGGATCTGCATTCCGGAAATGTTGCCCGAAAACTAGGTTTGATAATCAGGAAACAGAATGATGCAAAAGCTTTGGCAGAACTGGATTTCAATTTACGTTTGATGGATAAAGATGATCCTGCAAAGTATGATTTTGCACTATTCGGTCTGGGAGTTTTTGAGAAATTCTGATAATCAGTATGGGAATTGCCGCAAATAATTTCCGGCAGGATAATAACTGGCAACAACCATCAGTTCCCCGTTTTTACAGACCGCTACGCCAACCCCAACTTCTTTGGTATTCTTCCACACCATTTGTGTATAATGTCCGATTGCATGCCAGTTGCCTTTCCCGAACTTCCCATATTTGTAAATTTTTTTCTCCTCATACCAGGATGTGGAAGCGTCAATGGGGTGATAATAGGTGGATGAACTTCCCCAAAACAGATTCTCACCGAGCGGTTCACCTTTGAGATTGGGTTTTTTGCGGTGCTCCATTTTGCATCCGTTGTTTTTGGCCAGATTATCGGCCCACTCCTGTGCATAAGCCGATAGCTCTTTGCTCCAGGTTAAACCGGGAACACCTACTTCGGCCCTGACCTGATTGTGATGAGCCAGAAATTTTTGTGCATCTCCGGAGCTGATGCGGCTACCTGTATCCTCAAATGATTGCCCATATGACAAACCAGCAATTAATAGACTAAATATCAACAATTTAAATTTCATCTTCGCCCAATGTCAATTTTGAATGCGCTCAAATATAAACTATTTCAAGACACTTACAGAGGCATTTCAACCAACAGGGTATTGAACGGACAAAAAAAGATGCCGGTTAAGGCATCTTCTTTTTTGGCCTGCCGGACAGACCTCAACTTGTTTGAACGCTATTTTTTCTTGTCGTCAGAGACTTCAACCTTTACCTGAACCTCTTTCTCATTTTCAGGGGAAATGCGCTTTTTCCTGACAATCGTGATTTTTTCGAGTCCTTTGCCGATGTCTTTTTTGTCGTACGTGATGATATCCGGATCGTTCGGATCCATGGCGAAAGCATCACCAGCTCCCATTCTGTAGCCTTTCACCCGAATGGCGTTGGACATGCCATGAGGTGGCGGAGGTGGGGGGGGAGGTGGTGGCATCATGGCACCGTCTGCGCCAAAAACTGCAAAATCTGCTCCTTCACCCATTCGAATGACTTTCATTTCCTTGCGAACCTTGCCGCTATCACCTTCATTGTAAAATACCTGGATTTGACGTTCTCCGGGCATATTGCCTCCGCTGTGGGTAAACGTGCGGGTCTTGCCATCGCCTCGCAAAATAATTACGTTGGCTTCGCCGGATTTACCATCAACCACTTCTAACTTTTTCAGAATAGAATCGACTTTCAGCTGAACAACCTTTTCATTGGGCAAGTTAAAGGTGGTATCAATTTTAGTCACCTTGCCATTTTGACTGACCATCACCTTCACATGCTGTTGGTCTTTTTTCCGCTGACTTTCTACCGTGGTTGTGGTAGTCGTCTTTGCAGTCTGCCCCGGGGATAAGAGCGTGGAAAGCAGGAATACCCCTAATAAAAATACCAGTCTCATATTCATCTTTTTTAAGTGAGAAAATAAAATTCTTTGACACTCCAATGTTAGTTGTTTTATTTCTCCGGAAGGGTTAAGGCTACCTAAAAAAGTGTTAAGGTGAAGTTAAAGTTCAAGTATCGATAAATATATTGGTTAATTTTATGAAGAAGTTGAGAACTGAGAACTGAGAGTTGAGAGTTATAAAAAGGAGGCATTTTAAATAAATGAATAAGCGAATCATAACTGGACTGGTCATACTAATGGGAATCTCGTTACCGGGTATTGTCGCGGTGCAGGTCTATTGGTTCAACAATTCTGTGGCGGTTCGCAATGAGCTTTTTGACAGGTCCGTGAACGAGGCGATGAACAAGGCAGTCCGCAGGATGGAAACCGGTCACGACCTGAAAGTAATCCGAGGCCTTTCTTTAGCCGACACGGTCAATTGGAACAGGAAGATTCCTTTTCCGCCACCCCCGCCGCCTCCACCGCCACCACAGGAATTGGAGAACCTTGACGTAGTCGTAAAAAGGGACAGCCTGAACCGCACCATCACTGTTATGACAATGAAGGGGCAGCACTCAAAGCAGATGAATTATGTGATGTCAGTAGATTCCAAGTCCGGTAAGAAGCGCAATACGATGAAAATCCTTACTGAGAATTATGTTGGAAAACCTTCTGAGGCTGATTTGAATTTACAATTATCTGTCAACGACAGCATGATTGGAAAAAAGATCAGTCAGCTAAAAAATTTATCAAACCGGATACAGATAGAATATACAGGATGGAATAGCGGACGTCACATCGACGAGGTTCAACTGAAAAAACTGATCAAAGAGGAACTGAACGACAGAGCCATCCCCATCGATTTTAAAATGTCCGTTCTTGGGAACGATAGCCTCCCTGATCAGAAAATGGAAACTGCTGCTGTCAGACGTTGGTATACGGTCAACCTCTTTCCCGATGATATTTTCAGAAAAAAACTTGATGTTTCAGTTCATTTTCCGGAGAGGGATCTCTTTATTGGTCGCAAAACAACTTTGCTGCTTGGTCTATCCGTCTCCTTTACCATGATCATCTTTCTTACCTTTTTACTTAGCATTTACCTGATAATCAAACAAAAAAGAATTTCTGAGATGAAATCGGATTTCATCAATAACATGACTCATGAATTTAAGACACCCATCGCGACCATTTCAATAGCAGCCGATTCCATCTCTAATGATAAGGTGATCAATGAGCAGGAGAAGGTTCGGTTTTTTGCCGGTATGATTAAAAAAGAAAACCGGCGGATGAATGAGCAGGTTGAGCGAATTCTGCAGATTGCCAGGCTCGACAGGAAAGAATTTGAGTTCAGCTTCCAGGTTACTGATGTTCATCCATTGATAGAAGCGGCAGTTGATGGCATCGTGCTACAGGTTGAGCAGCGGGACGGCAGCATAGTGACCAGTCTCGAAGCGCAAAATCCGTTTGTCACAACCGATCCCATTCATTTTACCAATCTGGTTTGCAACCTGCTGGACAATGCCAACAAATATTCGCCGGAAGCGCCGAGGATCAAGGTTTCTACTGCCAACTCCCCGGATGGCATCCTTCTCACGGTCGAGGATCATGGTATGGGTATGACCAAAGCTGTTCAGTCAAAGATTTTCGATAAATTCTATCGGCTAACATCAGGTAATATCCATACGATCAAGGGATTTGGCCTTGGATTAAGCTACGTCAAAGCCATTCTGGAAGCCCACAACGGAAGTATCAAGGTATTCAGTGAACCCGGAAAAGGCAGCAGTTTTGTGGTATTTATCCCCTTTCAAAACTCCCGTCGATGAGCAACAAAAAGTCGATATTTTTCGTGGAGGATGATCTGAGCTTTGGTGCTGTCCTAAAATCCTACCTCGAAATATGCAACTATTCGATCACCTGGCTCTCAGATGGAAAACACGCGGTTAGCTCCTTCCGGGAAGGCACTTATGACATTTGCCTGCTCGATGTGATGCTGCCAAACGTAGATGGTTTCTCCATTGGCAGGGAGATCAGGTCCATGGATACGAAGATTCCAATTATCTACCTAACGGCAAAATCGTTGAAAGAAGATGTGCTGGAAGGGTACCGTTTGGGTGCTGATGATTACATTGTCAAGCCTTTCGATGCGGATGTTTTGATATACAAGATTGCCGTTTTGCTAAAGCGGGCAGAGGGTGAAACAGGAAATTTGAGTCAGCTTTACACCATTGGCCGGTACATTTTTGATGCCCGGTTACGGGAAGTTAAACTTGGGGAAACCAAGCAGCTGCTCAGTCCGAAGGAATCGGCTTTGCTCCAACTTCTCTGCGAACACAGAAACGAGCTGCTGCCTCGCGAGGTAGCCCTTAAAAGAATCTGGGGAGATGATGGTTATTTTACCACCCGAAGCATGGACGTTTTCATCACCAAATTGCGGAAATTCTTTAAAGACGATCTCAACGTCGAGATCCGCAACATCCACGGCAGTGGGTTTATCATGACGGACAATTCTTAAATGCAGGACAATTTATCCCCTCCGGGGATGCAACGCATGCTACCTCTTCTGTTGAAATTCTTAATCGAAAAATTTATTTTGGAAAAGGTTGACGGCCAAAAATCCATAAATCCCGGTAACGGCAACCAGCGCCAGATCGATGGCATGGCATTTCATTGCAACTTTCCGCCGGCGAAGCAGAGCGAAATGAGTCGCTAAAAGGACAAGGTTCAGGATGATCCAACCCATTCCTCCAGATCCTTTCAAGTAAAAATCGATGTATTTGCTGTTTGGATCTTCCATGGATAATTGTCCCGGGAAAATGTATGCGAATATTTTGCCTTCAGGGCGTTCAGAAATGTTTGCGAAACTTTCCTGGTAAGAGGCCACTTTTTTGTACTCTTTGTCGAGAATGATGACGTCTGTATGATCCTCGCTATCAACGGTTACGTTGTAATTGAACAGGTCGCCGTAGAGTTTCAGCTCACAGTTTTCCGCGTTAAACTCCGTAACCGGGAATTTGATCAGTTCGTATTCATCCTGGGTCAGGATATAGATCTCATTTTCCCCGGAAAAAAGATAGGCGTAAAACTTTTTGTCCTTGAAATCAACACAGATGATGTGCTTAAATTTCAAACCTTCCGGAAGATTGACCATTTTCACAAATGGCTTGCCCTTGATCATCTTGACATGAAACAGCTTATCTGCCGAATCGACGATCAGGTAACCTTCGTCGCACGATTTTCGGGTGGTTGGCAACCCTTCGATTCTCGTAGCCGGGAAAGTAAATCCGAAATGGTACAAGGCAGCTGAAAACAGCTGGCTCTTCTCTTCCAGGATCCTGTTGGTGCCGGCATCAATAAACTCCATGCGCCAGGTGATCCTGAAATAATCGTTCGGCAATTCCAGACTTGCCCTTCCTGATTGCGACTCGAGTAGTGGAAAGAGCTTTGATTTCGGGCAATTCATATCCTCCGGTTTGTACCGAACAAATGACTTATTTCGTCCGATATCGTGCATGTCCATGGGCTTCCCTTTGATCGTATCAGGCATTTTACCGGATACCATCAACTGCTGAAAATACCAAATAGGCAATTTCTGCTCAAATTGGTCACGGGTATATTTGTTGCCCTTGTTGTCTTCATAGGTGGTTGGGGTTCCAGATCGAAGGATGAAAAAGGTTTCATCGATGCAACTGTACAACACAAACGGCTTTTTAATTGGTTTCTCAAATGCCATCCAATAAAGTTCGGGTAATGTCGTGGATAAGACAAGGATAGCCACCAGAACCAGGATAAATCTGCTAAACTTTTCCATCTTACATTTCCCCCTTTCTAAAGCGGTAGGCTGAAAACAAAAGCGTCATACTGAGGAGAATTGTCAGGACTGACAATCCCGGAATGGCCGGTCCATAAGCTGCAATCACCGGAGATTTAGCATATATTGTCACGAAGAAACCCGCCACCAGCGTGTAAAAAAACCTGTACATCCAGACTGGTTCAAGTACGATCAGCGCTACGAAGAAATAGGCGACAAAACCTGCCAGAAACCAGGGAGACACAGAGGTCACAGAGTCAATGATCATCTGTGATGGGAAATAAATGGCGCTCAGAGATACGAAGGCCAACAATAGAATCAGATAGGAAAGGAACAAACAAACAGTGCCAAAAATATGCATCATCAACAGAATCTTATTCTCATCCAGAGGAAGGTGAAAGGTTAATTTGATCCTTTTGTTGACTGTTTCAGGAAAATACTGAGCTATGCCAATCAGCAATCCTCCGAAAAGCGGGATATATTTGAAGTAGCCAAAAAATTGCATCCCCATGAACAGGATGTTGTACCAGAAACCTGTCCCTCCGCTAAAGGTAAACCCATGCTGCACTTTGAGAAACAGGTAACCCAGACTCAACATTCCCAATATGGTAAAACCAATCAGAAACCACCTGATTTTTAACCATTCTTTATAAACTATTGATTTCCACATATGTTAGTATTTTCCTGTTAGTCCGATAAAAGCGTCTTCCAATTCCATCTTCACCTGCTCGAAACCTTTGTGGACAATGCCATTATTTTCAAGAAATTTCTTTACAAAATCCTTTGATTCGTAGGTATAGAGCTCCACTTTGTTCTTAACCATTTCGATGTTTTTCACAAACTGCTCATTTTTGAGGTTTACCCGGTCATTCTCCAACTCAAAGTCAAATCGCTTGAAATTTCCCATGAACTCACTGATCGGACATTGTGCCAACACCCGGTTGTAATCCATGATCAGCACATCATCAATGAGCCTCTCCATATCCTGAATGATGTGGGAAGTTGTGAAAATAGTCTTGTTTTCCGATTTGGCATATTCGCGCAGGTAATCGATAAACAGTCGCCGGTAACCCGGATCGAGCCCCATCGAAAAGTCGTCGAGAATCAGCAGATCGGGATTCTGAGCCAGGATCAGACCTAGTGCCACCTGTGATCTTTGACCACACGACATGGTGGAGATCTTTTGCTTTGGCGATACTTTTAGCTTTGACATCAGTTCCCAATATGGGGCAGGCCTCCATTTCGGATAAAAGCCGGAATAGAATTTTTCAATCTGATGGATGTTCATGAACGCGTACTGAATATGCCCTTCGATCAGAAATCCGATTCTGGCTTTTGTCGCCGGCGTAAGATGTTGTGAATTTTCTCCATAAATAAGGCACTCGCCGCTCCGGGGCTGGAGAAATCCGTTTAAAATATTTATTGTAGTCGTTTTTCCCGCCCCATTTTTACCAAGCAAACCCAGTATACTACCATCCCTGACATCAATATTCAGGTTTTCGTAGACCATTTTTTTGCCGTAGTAATGTGTCAGGTTGTTGCACTCTATCACATTGCTCATGAAAAAAATTTAAAAATTCATCCCTAATTTTACTTCAGAAATATTCCATTTCGGATCACCCGGAAGGTTGGAAACCAGCACCATATACTCAGCTTGCAGAAAAATCCGGACAGGTAAATGATTTATCGAAACTTCTCTTCCTATCTTAGCGTTGGCACCAACCTGCCAAAGCCCGGAAGCATTGTAGTTAAAGTCCTTAATAATAAAATCTGTTCTGATACTTTGCAAAAGTTTTGGATCTGAAACTATTGTTAATAGATTGTCGAAACTCTTGCGGTATCCTCCATTGAGAGAGAAGAGACTCTCCCAATTCTTACACACAAATCCCTTTTCTAACAAGGCATCCACAACAAACTGTTTATACTCTTGCTTGTTGTTCTCAGGAACGAAATAATAGGTGGTTTTATCTGATCTGACTTTGCCATTAATTTTCGCCCCCCAGTTGATGCTGCCTGAATCAAAAAGGTCGTAGCAGGAGTAATTCACATTGTACTCACTCGCTTCGTTCCAGTAAAGCGTGTACTTGGCGACGGTCGACCACTGGTAAGTTACCTGCTGAAGTTTGGGTTCAACGACTGGTTCCTGTCCATAAATCTTTTGGTTGAGATAGCCAACTTCGAGGCGGTTGATTCGCTTTTCATCCGATCCGAAAAGAAAAACAGAATTGACATTTGTGAGATAATTATCCATCAAAGCAATTTGCAGCGGATCTGAGACGCCACGTTGGATGTCTGTAACTTTCTTATCGAAATTAACCGAAGTGTAATTTTTGAATAGTTTTGTATCAAAGGCAAGCTGAACACTTCCACCGTACAATGTCGATTCAGTATAGCTGTCATTCAATGCGGATGCTGTTGAGGCTTCTGATGTAAAAGCGCCTAAACCCTTGAAATAGAAAATGCTGTAATGATTACTGGTGACCAAATTAAATTCAACATCTTCTTTTTCACCCTGGTACCTGAAGTTGGCTCCAAGCTTTATTTTATCGAGGTTTAGTAAAACCCCGGGACGGATATCGAAGTTGGTAATGGTATTTGTGGGTCGGGGATCTTTCCTTTTGGTCCCTACTCCAGCATCATATCTCACATCGAAACCAAGTGAAATCATCTTGTTTACACTATAGGCCACTTTAGCCTGCATTTTAAAATACTCTTTCCAGTAGTCGCCCCCGATTGAATCGCCTACACTATACGGATTACCGTTGTAAGGCTCAATCATATCCACCCATTTGATGTCTTTCTCCTGGATGTCGAAATAGTTAAAATTTCCATAGAATTTCCAGTTTCCATGTTTCAGGTAGCCATTGGAATAAAAACCATATTGATTAGTGTGGTCAGGAGCTTGAAACAAGCGGTAATCGCCATTTGCTGCATTGAAACCAAAATACGCCTCGCCAAAATGCCTGTCAAAATCGAAAAAGGTCAGGGAGGCAGCATTGCTTGATCCGGACCAAATTGTTTTTAGGTTTAACAATTTTTCAGCAGATATTGAACTGCTTTTTAGGGTATCGCTACCCGCGTTAACTGCCTTCAACATATTGCTGCTGAATACGATCAGGAGACTATAAACTAAGGTAATAAGCCGCTTATTCATCATCGTTAGTTTTTAGCAATTATTCCGGGAGTTGGATCCTGGTTCGTTAAAAAATCCTCTGCCGAGTTATTTGTGTCTTTATAAATCGTACGTCCATTGACAACTTCGCTTACTTTTCTGGTTATCGATACTTTCTCACTAGATCCCCGTGTCTGGATGTAACTGACATCAATTTCATCAGGCAATCTTTTAAATACTCCCTCCGGGGCTAACCGGGCATTTTCTACTCCATCAATAACCCATGATTTAGGCACCATGAAACAACTGAAGGAACTTCCAACCACTTTGAGAAAATTATTCGTATCCGTAAAAATAGTTTGCAAATCACCCGCAGGCAGTCGGAAAAGGATACTTACCTGCCCGTTAACATCCAAAGACATTGCTGTTCCAGCTGTTATACGCTGCATTAAAATATTGGGAACAGAAGGCACATCGGCATACATTCCTTTGTCAACGTACATTTCCCAGTCGGCACCGGATAAGTCGATCGAATTGGGATTCCCGTTTGGATCAGCCTTATGGTTCAAGCCCGAAAGTGCAACAACAAATGATTTACCCGGCTGAATTGGATGTTCCTGACCTGTTCCGGGCACAATACAAACAAAACTCCATAGCGGGATTCGGTCAAGTAATTTCCCGTTTGCATCGACATAAGGAGTTGGTTTGTTGGTCGTAGTTGGATATACAGCCCCGAAACAAAGTCCGTCGGAATACAAAATTTTGTCTGAATTGTTGTAGACCTCATAGAACTTATCTGCTCCATAAGACTTACCTGCCGGCGTTTTACTTCCTGAAGTATAAAATTCCTTTATGATAAATCCTTCCTTGGCTATCGAATATTGCAACGGTATTGCCAATTCGTTTCCACTAGCGGTAATAGTCTGGCTGTTAACACTGCCATTAAACAGTACCGTTTTCCTGAACATGAACCCATCAACGTTAACATCCCTGTCTTCAGAAAAAGAGACCATGATGTTATAGCTTCCTCCCCTTATATCGAAAAGGGCAGTTCCTGTGTTATTTGTGGTTTGAGTATACGCTCTTCCCGTTTGAACATTCGTGATTTTTACAACAATATTGCTTACACTTTTGCCGCCATCAAAAAGTATCGGATAATTTACTTTAAAAGCTACCTGGTATGTTTCAGGGATTGAATATTTGCTGCATGAGCAATACAACAACCCCAACAATAATGCTATATTTTTAATTTTTCTCATAACAAACTATTTTAAAACCGGAATGTAATATCTGCCCCAAAGAATGGTACCTGGTTGCGCCGGGTATAGGAACCCTCTCTGTCATTTAAATCCCTTGGCCTGATATTCAGAAAGTTATTCGCGTAAAATGCAAGTTTGATCTGTTTAGTAATTTCCTTCGAAATATTAAGATTACACAAGAATAGTATAGGCCAATTATTTTCCCCGAACCGGAATTTTAATTCTTTGGCTATGGTCAACTGATGCAACGACTGAGTAAAGTCGGCCGGAGTATAAAGATGCTCAACATTGTCGTACATCTTGTAGCTTACCGGCAGTCTGTAATTATACGTTCCTTCCTGTTCGGCGCTGAACAAATTCGAATTTCCCAGGTAGCTTCTTAATTCGGAGAGGGAATAAAATTTATCGTCCGAATAAATTTTCCGCCAGTCCTTTTCGTACCAAAGAATTTGTGTGGTCAACGAAACGATCATCTTCAGTTTAGGAATATGGTTGATGATGCTGATATTTGTATTCAACCTTTCGAATACAGTTCCATAACCAAATTCATTCTTGAACTTGGCGGCAAATGTTTCATCTTTGCTGGCACCGCTGGCATAGCTGGTATAACCTACACGTTGCCAATAGGGTGAGTCCTCTTCATATGATTCTGTTTTCAACCACGCTCCTGTAACCATAATAGATGTCTGCAGTGCCTTAATCCTGCCAAAATCAATCGTATATTCCACACCACTCTTTATTCTGGTCGAAGCGTTGCGGTATTGCTCATAAGAAGAAAATTTTACTTCATTGGTATACCCAACTTTAACAGCATTTCCATTTACATCCTTATAGTACACACCATCATTTGGCACATAATACGGGCTTAAGCCTGCTGCCAGCACATTGTAACGTCTGTAATTCATTGGATAATAAACCTGATCATTTATAAAGCCACCTCTATGTTCCTCATAGAAGCCTGTGAACCTGGTTTTTACCTGTCCGATTTGAAAATCCAAACCAGCTTCGTATTTCTTACTTTTTGCTGGCTTCAGTTCATAATTTCTAGGGTCCACAACATTGGTTGTTGATACTATCAAATTCGGATAATAGTTAAAACCGACTACATCACTGTATTCCCTATCGGGATATAAATGGATCAAAGTAGGGGCTTTGGTTGTTTTTCCATAGCCAAAACGCAAGCTGAAATCTTTAAACATTTTGTTGTTATTGCGGTTCAGCAGATTGTATTTTACATTGATTCTCGGGTCCACACCTATAGCGCCCTTTGTAGCAAATGGTCCTTTGGGTTGTATATTGTCCATCCTTAAACCCAAAGTCATTTCCAATGCTGTTGAACCAATATTGGCCGTTATTTTATCTTCAGCGAACAGCGAGAACTGGTTCAAAGCTGGAATATCAGTAAACGGGCGTGGCCTGGTTCCTAATCCAGTTGGGGGTCTGGTCGGATCATACAAACGTCCGGCACCGCTGTTCCCCGTAGTACGCCATTCGGTTCCATACAAACCCTTGTGGGCGAAGACTCCTGTTTTTTTGTATAAAGCACCTTTCAGCTTGGCATAGATATTATAAGGTTTCCCGTCATAGGTAACTTCTGAATAATAACCGGATGGAGCAAAATAAATCCGGTTTTCGCCATTTGTTGTAGCCGTTGAATAAAAGGTGGGCCCAGTCGAACTGCTTTCCAGCTTTTTTTCATATCCCGATTGCCAGTCTATGCTGTAACTGATGTCCAGGGACAAGCTAGACAAAAATGATTTGTCGAGCATCCATGATGCCGACAATTTTCCCATGATACCGGTTTCTTTTGAGTAGGCCTTTTCCTGTACAATCATATCAGGATCCCATTCATTCCCGTCAATATTGTATGAAAAATCCAGCTTCCCTTCAATATTTAAAGGATTCTTTTCCCTGAAAAACGTCTGAGAGTATTTGGTTGAAAGGTTGTAACGGTCATATAAGTTGGTCTTTTTATAGATATCGCCGTAAGAATGTGCTGCATCCATATCCAGATTGATAACTCCTTTGTCTTTACTTAGAATGAATCCTTGTCCGACAAATGCCTGCTTTGTTTTAGGGTCGGCTTTGATTTTTATGTTTAATGGAGAACTTCCTGATTTTGTTTTAATACGGACTGCTCCTGAAGTCAGGTTACCATGTTCGGCTGATGGGATACCGACATCAACCGTGATAGATTCGATGTTGTCAACAGATATATTCCTGGTATCGAGACCACTTCCGGAATAGGTTGCCATACTTCTACCGGTTCCCATCGTCTTTTGCATATTTCCATCGTTCGTAACCGGGATATCGTCAATGATAATAGCAGTTCCCAATGCACTGTTAATGTCTTCGCCAACCTCGCGAATACTCAGTTTTCCCGGTTCCCCCAAATTCGGATTCAGCAAAAGATTTCCTGGAACCAGTTGCATGACATCCTTCAAGCTGGAAGCCTGTACATGGTTAATAGCTTCACTTTTTATTTTGGAAGAAGTCGCCCCGCTGGTTGACTGCTCCGCAGTTACAATTACTTCTTTGAGTCCCAGCGACTGCTGCTCAAGCTTAATATTCATGGTAACATCTTGCTTCAAGCTAATAGTAAGCGTGAATTCCTTGTAACCAATATTGGTTACCGAAAATTTATAGGTACCAATTGGAACAGAACGAATTACAAATTCGCCACTTTCATTGGATGTTGTACCTAAGGCTAATTCCGGAAATGTAATATTGGCATACAGAATCGGAGACTGATTATCGGCATCGGAAATTTTCCCTCTTACCGTAACTTTCTCCTGGGCACTTGCTTCTCTTATACCAAATGCGCTAACAATTATTAATATGATAATGATTAGTTTGTCTGACATGAGCTTATTTTAAGATGTTAGTATCAACTGACAGTAAACAAACCAGTAATGCTATTTCACTTAATGATTAGTTGCGTTTCAGGATATTTGGTGTCAATAAATTTGATTGCTTCGTCTCTTGTTTGAAACAGGTCGCCTTCCAGCTCATCCCATGTTTCCCCCTTTTTTAAGCCAACTTTGGTACACCCTGAGATCGGGGCTATGACAAAATCTTCGACTGCTTTCATTTTTATCTTGTCGGGCTGAATTGAAATAACTTTTGCCTCAATCTCTTTTGCTTTTCGTGGAGTGCCATCCTTGTCTGCTAAGAGAACAATCCCGTAGCAAGTTACTCCTTCCTTGATCCAATCACCTACCTTTTTCTGCAATACGCCGGAGAGAGCAGCCTTCTCTGCTGTGTATTTATAATCCTTAATCTGTTGTGATTTTTTACCTGAACCACAACTGAATAAAATTCCCGCAACGATTGCTACCAAAAGGATCGATGTCAACTGTCTCATTTTATAAATTTTAATTTGTTTTTCTTTATCCCGGGAACGCTAGTCCGACGGTAACCTAATCGTAGTTATAAAAACACATTATTTCCATCGGTACCAATTCATTGACGCAAATATCTAAAAAAACCAGCGGTTAAAGTAACAAAAATGTTTATGTTTTTTTCATTTTCCCTACCGGGATTTAACTCTTAAAAAATGAAGTAGGATCTTTTATGTGTCAATTGATCAGCTTCAACCTTTGTTTTGGCAGCCTCACTATTTTTTTGAGTGAAAAATTATGAGAACAATGTATCTTTGAATGGATGAGTGCGATCTTAACAAGAAAATATTTCGGCATTGCCTTCCTCTTGTCGCTGGTGATTAGCATAACCATCCAATTTCCTTTGGTCATAGGTGTACTTTTTGCGGAAGAAGGAGGCGGAGGAGGAGGTGGCCATCGGCGGGAAGCCTTTGATGCCGGCATGGCTGTTCTTGAGTTTCTCAATACTTTTACGGTTACCTTACTGTTGTTTACACTCAATTTCTATTTATTGAAGCCTTTTGCCAGGCATTATAAAATGAGGCTCAAAACGGTGTTGCTTGCCTTTGTTTTAAGCTTAATTTCGGTGATGATCCTGGTTTTGATCTACAACATCTTCAAACCTTATGCTGGTTCCGAGATAAATATCAGCAGGCACCACGACAAGCTGCTGTTCCAGAATCTTTTTGCGGCGGCACTGGTTTTTGGTTCCATTTTTATCATCCGACTCATTTACCAGAAGCAGACTTATGAGCTTGAGAATGAAAAATTAAGAACGGAAAGTCTTCAGAGCCAGTTTGAATCGTTGAAGAATCAAATGAGTCCTCATTTTCTGTTCAACACGCTTACCGCGCTTAAATCACTTATCAGGGAATCGCCCGATCTTGCCGGACAGTATGTCAACCATCTGGCGCTGGTTTTACGTTACACGCTTCAAGGCAACGAAAAGAAAACGGTGACGCTGCGAGAGGAGATGGAATACACTGAATCCTATCTTTTCCTGATTGAGATGAGATACGGTACCAACCTCACTGTCATAACGGATATTCAGGAGAAGTTCAAAGGGATGGAATTGCCCCCGCTGACCATTCAGACACTAATTGAAAATGCTGTCAAACACAATGAAATAAGCAACAAAAATCCGCT
>JANYJT010000148.1 GCA_025358395.1 Bacteroidia bacterium | reverse complement strand
GTTTCTTGAGATCAACCCAAATGTTCAGGTAGTTGGATTGCGTGAAGGAACCATGCTTCGTCTTGAATCGAACCAATTAAAGCTGATCGGAGAAAAAACTGTCCGGATCTTTAAAAAGGGGGCGATCCCGGTAGAAATGAGTAATAAGGATAACCTGAATTACCTACTGCATATATGATCTCCATTTTTTAATTAACCGGGGAGGAGTTTTTGCTGTAATTTTGAACAAAGAACTTCAGGTATTGAAGCAATTCCTGGTCAGCAATAATTTTACGGTAATTCGTCGAGGAGGCAACAAAATAATGATAGTTTACTCCTTTCAGGGCCTTGAATACCTCCTTTTGTTTGAGGATGTTCCCAAAATAACCGAGACCCTCTTCTTTATTCGGTAGACTTCGCACCACCACAAACATGGTCTCGTCGTTCAACTTGATTTCTTCAATGTCAAAATCGAAAGAGGTATAGTAGTCGATGTTAAAATTGGCAATATCAAAAATTAACCGGTTGACATCCACTTTGGCACTTTTGGGAAAAGCGAGCACAAAATAATGGAATAGCTCCTCGTCGTACGAATATTTTCCACCAAAAGGATCATCCTTCCTGAGTGATGGGTCTTTGGTCTGTTTAACCAAGGAGACTGAATCCATTCGGGAGATCGCTTTCTCCAACTCTGCCAGTGTATTTTGGCGAACCAATTCACGGATTTTCAGGACCACTGGTTTAGCCGGGGAACCCGGAAAATCTATGAGATAACTGTCCAGCATTTTGGAAAAATCTTCCTGAGATGCATTTTTCCTTTTGGCAATCATCTCAATGAATTTCACTTTTGGCATCAAAAGGCTATCCGGTTGAAGGGCCATCACCTCGGCAGCCAATTGCCCGGCGGCAATGTAATCCCCACTTTTGTAAAAAGCCATTGCCTCACCATATTTGCGCTCTCTAAGCTGCTTCCTGATTTCCAACTCCCTTAGGAAATCAGGATTGAGAAGAAATTTAGCATAATTTGATTCCGGATAATTTTGAGTGATTTTACTTCTGTACAGCTCCTCTTTGTATTTCAGTTTGTGGAATTCGATCCACGAGGGCAATTCGTAAATACTCTGCGGGTATCTAGAGTTCAATTCCTCAAAAATTGCAATGGCATGCGATTGATCGTTCAAGACGCTCACGTAAATTCTTCCGGCAGCAAAAAGAGCCGACTTGATTCTATCGTGTGACACCCTCATCAATGTATCGTTAAGAGGCAAGTCCTGCAAGTAAAATTCGACCGATTTGGGATCCGATTGTTTTGGCTTAAGAACCTCTTTTTTCAGTGAATCCTGCGATGATTCGGCAAGGTCGCCTTCGCCTGGATTCAATGAAATCTTGTTCTTCCTTCTCCAGTTGTCTTCTAGTTTACGTTTGCCCCATATCTGCTGGAATTCTGTTTTGCCAAGTCCTGCCGTAACGGGATTATAAAAATACCACGAGCTATTGTTATTGGATGATTGGCTGTCAAAATTTGTACGGTACTGCTGACCGCGGAAGTAGTTGGCATTATTTTGGTCTTTCTGGAGAGCCAGCTGCTTTTGACTCTCCTCTTCATTCAATTTGGCTATTAGCTTATTGATGTACGAAAGCCTGTCTTTCTCCTGCATCAGGGCTACCTTTTGAAGACTATCTTCCCTAGTGACCAAATCCAGATTTTTTACCAATGAAGCCAGCCCGTTGGTTTTAGTTACAATCTCATCATAACCGGGATAGTTGGCATCAACTATTGCAAGCGCACTGTCGTAATAACAGGAGGAAAGACGATAATTGCTTTCTTCAAAATAGAGCCGTGCCACTTTCAGACTTGAAAGTGCCCTTTGACTGCTGTTGTCAATACTATATGAGACGGAGCTTCTAAAATCCTTGATAGCCTCATTGAGGTGCTGCGACTTAAGGGCTATTTCGCCTTTGGCATAATAGATGCGGTCGAGGTAAGGTCTGTTGTTTCCATTTTTGATCATTTTTGCCAGTGCCTTGTCGACCTCTTGTGGATTGCTGCTATCATATTCGAGCAGAGATATTTTCGCTTCAAATGACAACCTTACAGGTGGTCTCGATTTTATCACTCTTTTGAAGGCTGCCACTGCCTCATCATTCTGCCCAAGTTTTACATGAAGTTGTGCCAGGATGAAATTATATCGACCTTTTTCCTTTCTGGTCAGATCCATTTTTAAGGCCTGGGTCAATTGAAAAATTGCCTCTTTCCAGTCGCCGGTTCGGATGAAATAGTCGGCTTTCACCACCGTAAGATCCTTTTTAATGCCGATGGGGAGGCTACCATCTCTCTCCAGCAATTTTAATATCTGAAAGGCCTTTTCAAATTCGCCAATTTCAATATAACATCTTGATAACCATATAAAAGCCGGATTTCTGGTTGGCTGATTGGAGAAATTATGCAAAATATA
>JANYJT010000144.1 GCA_025358395.1 Bacteroidia bacterium | reverse complement strand
GTGTCCAGCCTAATCCACTACCTATCCATTTTCCAAACATGACTATTCGATATTAATAATTGATCTAATTTTAATATTTGTGGAATAATTAGTTGATTATCATTATTTTCGATAATAAAATCAGCCAATTTTCGCTTTTCAATGTCTTGCATCTGGTTCTGCATCCGTTGTAAAACAGCTTCGACATTTGTATGATCTCTTTTTATCACGCGTTCGATTCGTTCTCTTTCATCTGCTACAACCAGTATAGTGAAATCAAATTTACGAAAACTGCCCGTTTCAAACAAAATGGCTGCCTCATAAAGTATATAAGGCTTATGGGCAAATTCATTTTTCCAATTTATAAATTCAAGCTGAACAGCTGGATGGATGATACTATTTAATTTTTCAAGAAGTTTTCGGTCATTAAAAACTATTGATGCAAGCTTCTTCTTATTCAGCTGACCATCTTTAGCATATATTTCTTTGCCGAAAATTAAAGTCAAACTTTTTATAATCCGGGGATCTTCATTTTGAAGTTTTCTAGCAATAAAATCAGCTTGAAAAACAGGTATTCCCAGTATTTCAAATACTTTGCATGCCGTAGATTTGCCGCTACCAATTCCACCTGTTATGCCAACTGTAACCATCGCAAACTATTTTTCATGTTCAAGTATGTATTCAACTTCGGTAGGAGAGTAGCTGGTGGATAGAACAACGTTGGAATGGTTTTCCAGGATTACCACTAGACGGGTATCTTTGCCGGAGATATTGTTATAATTGATGAATGCCCTGAAGCTACTATAGTCAAGCTTTTTATATTTACTTAGTCCAATACGGCAAACTACTTTTATTTTACCGGGGAAAGTCTTAATGGAAATGTCAGCTGGGTTGTTTATTACCTGAATTGGAACTTCAAAATTCACCTCTGTGTTTTGCTCAATCGCCACAGATAAATTTACTTCTTTTACTTCAGAATCAAGTCCTTTTGGTATCTGCAAATTGATTTTCTGGTCAATTGAATGGGATATTTTTGAAAAATCCTGCAATATGGTTGGAATCACTTTTAAAGTATCCAATATATTTTTAGGACCACTGACAAGAATCGTATCAGGAAATGTAATTGGTTCATTTGCAAGCGAATACTGATTTTCAAAACTCAACCTTATTGATGGTTTAACTTTGATTTTCTTCGAAATGATTTTGCTGAAATTAAATACGAGAGTATCCGGCTTTATAGAAAGAATTTTTATTTCACTGCTGATTTGTTTCTCGATCTCTTCCTTGTGATTTACGGTCGAGATAGTGTACCTGTACCTGCCACTCTTTTCCAGCGCATTATCAATTAATTCACTCACATTGAGGAGTATGGGCGAAAAAGCTAGTCGTAATTTGTAGCTTAACAAGGTATAACCATAGGCATCAACCATCAAATCAAAATTTCTTGGCAATGATCCAAATAGTTGTTTGTCCTTTGGAATATCAACATAATTAACTGGTACGCTTATCCTGCTGGTGTAATGCTTTTCGAGGCTGTTTAATAGCCAGAGGAAGGATGAAAGTGCCAGGCAAACGAAAAAAACCAGGGCTTTTTGGTAGCTGAAGTTTTTAACTTTACTTTTAAAAAACAAAAAAAGCCTTTTAACCCAAATTTGTTTCATCAAACCCTCACTAATTTTATTTCCCTGGTCATTATTGAGTAAAAAAAAGACCGGTAAACCGGTCGTTCTTTTTATTTTGCTACCGGAGCTTCAGACATATCTTTCAGCACCACACTTTTATCAACTTTCAATTTAATATTTGGCGCAACTTCAAGAAAGATGATTTGATCTTTTATCTCATCAATTCTCCCGTAAATACCGCCGGAGGTCACAACTTTATCTCCTTTTTGGAGGGCATCACGAAATTTCTGTGTCTCTTTTTGACGTTTCATTTGGGGACGAATCATGAAAAAATAAAACACGACAATAATTAGCACAAGAGGCAAAAACATTCCCAACATGCTTTGCTGCTGTTGCTGGGCAATAATAAATAGTAATGTACTCATTTTAAGTTATTTAAATCTAAATTAATATTCCTATTTTCTATAAAAGCTCCAATTGTTAATGTTTTAATCTCACCACCGGAGGTAATTATTTCAACAGTTTTTATTTGGTTTCCCCATTCACCTGCAGTATTAAAAATCACATCGACAGCTGACTTGGCTTGCGATGGGATCTCTTCCTTGTTAAATTGAACTGTAACACACCCACAGGTTGGTTTTACACTTGTTAACCGAAATGAGGAGCCACCATTATTAACAAACTGAAATGAAAATACAACAATTTCTCCATCCTTCAACGTACCAAAATTATGTATTTCTTTG
Source organism: Bacteroidia bacterium (assembly GCA_025358395.1). The sequence goes on along the minus strand of JANYJT010000144.1, from coordinate 3,030 downwards.
GTAAATTCAATATTTCCTACCTGCTTATTTTTAAATGATTCGCTTGTGACGGAAGGGGGTTTTTGCTTTGAAGAGTTGCTTTGACAGGACATGGCGAATGTACAAAACAGCAAGCAAAATAATATATAGTATCTGTCAATCATCCTTCTAAAAGTCCTCGTCCGGCTTTGATAATTTTTCCTTGCTCTTTAAAGTCTTTTGTAATTCTATCCAATACTCCATTGATAAAAATGCTGCTTCGTTGGGTACTATAGAATTTGGCCAATTCAATATACTCGTTCAGTGTAACTTTTATTGGTACAGATGGGAAATCCATCAGTTCGGTTAGGGCAAGTTCCATAATTAAAATGTCCATGGTAGCCACTCTGTCAACATCCCAGTTTTTCGTGTATGTTTCGATTGTTTTGCGATTTTCCACGCTATTGGAGAGCGTTTTTCTGAAAAGCTTTACAGTAAAATCTTTGTCTTCTTCATCTTTGTATAGGGAGGAGAGGTGTTCATTGATATTGCTGTCCTCCTTGAATTTTTTTAAAGTTTTTATAACCATTGAGGCAACGAAATCAAGATCGTCATTCCAATAAATGCTTTGTTCCTCAAATTCATTGAAAACAAACTCGCTTTTCAACAATACGTCAGCATAAAATTCTTCAAAAAATTTTCTATCATTTTGAAAATCATCAACTAAGCTGTAAAGATAGTTTTTGTAAACTTCAGATTCAACCATCGATTGGTAAATATTCTTAATCAACTCCTGACTATTGGCCCAATTTACCTTGTTCTTCTGAATGTATACAGATAAGTCTTTGTTTATCCTTAACTTGTTTATCAAACGGTTGGATACGAATCGTAAGTTCGGATTTAGCTCTTCCTGGGTAGGGAAATTCTTCAATTTTCTGATGCCAATGATTTTCTCTCCATAGTCACATAATTCAATTGGTAGGGAAAGCAGCAAATGATAAAGATCATAAGTTTTCTGTATGCTGAAATGAAGTTCGCTCTCAGATAGGCCTATAGGTTTGTCAGCTGAGGATACGTGTGCATATAATATTTGTAAAACCTTGGTACGGATTATCCTTCGACTTATCATTTTTCTTTTTTTCCTTGGATGACAAAAGTACAATAAAAATAGCGGGTAACCGATTTTCTATGTTAAATGGTTCTTAAGAAGAGCGACCATATTAAGCACATCTTCTTCTGTGGTATCAAAAGAAGTCATCAATCTTACTTCACCAATTGCTTCATTCCAATCATAGAAAAAATACTCATTTCTTATTAATGGAATAATTTCCTTAGGCAGAATGGCAAAAACACCATTGGCTTGTACCTTCTGAGTTATCTTAATTGCACTTATTCCTTCAATTGAATCAGCCAATAGACGAGCCATTTTGTTTGAATGTGTTGCATTGGTCTTCCAGATTTCTTCTTGCAAATAAGGGATAAATTGTGCAGAAACGAATCTCATTTTGGAATAAAGTTGAGCGGCTTGTTTTCGATAGTATTTTGTATATCTGGCTAAAGCGGGATTAAATATCAGAACTGCCTCACCAATCATTAGCCCATTTTTCGTTCCACCGAATGAAAGCAAATCAACTCCTGCATCTTTTGTGAATTCCCTGAAATTTAATCCGAGAGATACCGCTGCGTTAGAAATCCTTGCTCCATCCATGTGCAGATACATTCCTTTTTGATGGACAATTTGGGCCAGTTCCTTAATTTCTCCTACTGTATAAACGGTACCCATTTCTGTTACCTGTGAAATACTCAGTAAACCTGGCTGTGAATGATGCTCAAAATCAAATCCATGCAGTTTGTTGATCAATTCTTCTGGTGCAACTTTACCATTTGAAGACGAAAGGGGAATTAGTTTACTTCCCGTAAATTTTTCGGGCGCCCCACATTCGTCAACATGAATATGAGCTGTTTCAGTACATAAAATTGAGTTAAATGATTTGCAAAGTGTTTGAATGGATAAAATATTGGCACCTGTTCCGGTCAATGCGAAATAAACCTCTGTTTCACTGCCAAATTCATTTCTAAAAAGAGCTTTGGCTTTGTCTGTATAAATGTCCTCACCGTAACCAACCGCATGACCTACATTTGCCATTTCTATGGCCTTCAGAATTTTAGGGTGAATTCCGGAATTATTGTCACTGGCAAAACCTCGTATGCTCATAAATTCTTGAGATTAAAGTTTAGTATATTCCTAATTTTTGCACAGCAAAGGTAGATTTAGTTTTGTTTTTTCATATATTTCAGACACAATTCATTAACATTTTTTAGAATGTCAAATGTGAAAGAGAAACCGGTTGTAAATATTTTCTGGATGCGAAGAGATCTTCGTTTAGATGATAATACTGCTTTGTTTCATGCGCTTAAAACAAGGGAAAACGTTTTGCCTTTGTTTATTTTTAATCCGGATATTTTAATTAGAATTCCGGATGGCTCAGACTACAGAATTAACTTTGTTTATGAAACCTTGCTTCAAATCAAGAAAGATCTGGAGAAAATCGGATCAACACTATTGGTTGTTCATGGAAGGCCTCTTGAGGTATTCAAAATGCTAAAGGAGAAATACCATATCTGTAGTGTTTACTGCAATAGGGATTACGAACCTTTTACCAACCATAGGGATATGTATGTTGAGCGTTTTCTTAAGATAAACCGTACCGAATTTATTACTTACAAGGATCATGTTTTGTTTGAAAAGGATGAATTGGTTAAAAAAGATGACAAACCCTACACTGTTTTTACACCGTATAAAAATCGTTTCCTGGAGAAGTTAAATCAGGAAACTGTTCGCGCCAACAAAACATCCCAGTATTATCACAATTTTATCAGAATTCGACCTCAACCCATGCCTTCTATGGATTCATTGGGCTTTTCCAAGGTTGTCATTTCCTTTCCTCCCAGGTCATTATCACAGAGCCTTCTTGAGAATTATCAGGAAAACCGCGATTTTCCATACAGGAATGGTACTTCCAAATTGAGTCTCCATCTGCGGTATGGTACGGTAAGTATTAGAAAGATCAC
>JANYJT010000096.1 GCA_025358395.1 Bacteroidia bacterium | reverse complement strand
GAGATTATTTACTTGCCTGGTAATAAGACTACTAAGGAGGTAGTGAAAGATGCGGATGCCATTATCACCCGTACCAGGACCATCTGCAATGAAGCGTTACTTTCAGGATCTTCGGTGAAAATTATAGCATCGGCAACCATCGGTTATGACCACATCGATACTGATTACTGCGAGCGTGCCGGAATCAAATGGACCAATGCCCCGGGATGTAATGCTAAATCTGTCGAACAATATATCGCCTCAGCCATCATGGTAATGGCAGAAAGAAAGGGTTGGACCCTGGCTGGTAAAACGATTGGAATCGTTGGTGTCGGGAATGTGGGTTCGAAAGTTGCCACGATTGCCGAAATTTTTGGTATGAGGGTTTTGCTCAATGACCCGCCCAGAGCGCGGACAGAGGGAGAAAAGGGATTTGCCGGACTCGAAAAAATACTTAATGAATCAGATATCATCACTTTACACGTGCCATTGAACCCTGATGGAGCAGATGCTACTTTTCATTTAGCAGATGAAAATTTATTTTCCAAAATGACGCGTAAGCCCATATTTATCAATAGCTGTCGTGGGGAAGTAGTAAAAACGGAAGCGCTTAAAAATGCCATTCGAACCGGACAAATTTCTGGCGCGATCGTGGATTGTTGGGAAAATGAACCCGATCTGGATTTGGAACTATTGGAGCTGGTTGATTTGGCTACGCCGCACATCGCCGGTTATTCAAGAGACGGAAAAGCCAAAGGAACAGAGATGAGCGTCAATGCTGTGAGCCGTTTCCTTGGACTCAATCTAAAAAACTGGAAGGCTTTCAATGTTGAGAAGCCTGCAAACAGTGAGATCCTGATAGACGGGACTGATAAAACATCTCAGCAAATATTTTCAGAAACCATCCTGGCAACATACGACATAAGGGATGATGATGCGAGGCTGAAAGCCAATATCAACACTTTTGAGAAACAGCGGGGAGATTATCCCGTACGAAGAGAGTTTCCATCGTATTCAGTTGCCGGGAAATTTAGCAATCCCAAGGTAATTGACAAACTGAAAAGACTTGGATTTAGAATTTGAGGAAGGAGTTGAGAGTTGAGAGTTTTGAGTGGGAAGATGGGAAGATGAGAGTGTGGGAAGATGAGAGTGGCCCTGAGTGGCTGTCCTGATATAATATTTTGAAAGTAGAGAGTTAGGATATAAATTAGAATACATTAATTTTTAAAATTTTGAGAATGAAAAAGGCAGATATCGGGCTGATTGGATTGGCCGTTATGGGGGAGAATCTCGTATTGAACATGGAAAGCAAAGGCTTTACTGTGGCAGTTTACAACAGATCGGTCGACAAGGTTGACAAATTTATGGCCGGTCGCGGCGCAGGCAAAAATTTTATCGGCTGTCACAGCATTGCGGAGATGTGTCAGAATCTGGAACGTCCTCGAAAAGTGATGATGCTGGTCAAAGCCGGTTCACCCGTAGATGACTTTATCGAGCAGATCATTCCTCATCTGGAAGCTGGTGACATGATTATTGATGGTGGAAACTCACACTTTCCGGACACCATCCGACGCACGAAATATGTCGAAAGCAAAGGATTGCTGTTCATAGGTACCGGCGTGTCCGGAGGCGAAGAAGGTGCACTTTTAGGTCCTTCGATGATGCCCGGAGGCTCTCCGGCAGCATGGCCTGCTGTTAAAACGATCTTTCAGGCAGTAGCTGCTAAAGTTGGCGGCGAACCTTGCTGTGACTGGGTAGGTGAAAATGGCGCCGGTCATTTCGTTAAAATGGTTCATAATGGTATTGAGTATGGCGATATGCAGATTATCTGTGAAGCTTATCAAATTATGAAAGAGCTTCTTGGCATGACTGCTGATGAAATGCACGATACATTTGCTGAATGGAACAAAGGCGACCTCGATAGCTACCTCGTTGAGATTACCCGCGATATTCTTGGATTCAAAGATGAAAAAGGGGAGCCGCTGGTTGAAAAAATCCTGGATACTGCCGGGCAAAAGGGAACCGGCAAATGGACAGGAGTCTCTGCACTCGATTTGGGAATCCCACTCACTTTGATTGGAGAATCAGTATTTGCAAGATGTCTTTCTGCACAGAAGGATTTGAGGGTAAAAGCCTCCAAAGTATTGCATGGTCCGGAGAAAAAATTCACCGGCGACCGGAAACAGTTTCTGAGTGATCTGAAAGATGCCCTTTTTGGCGCAAAAATCATCTCTTATGCGCAAGGCTATGACCTGATGGGCGAAGCCGCTAAAGAGTACAAATGGAACCTCAATAACGGTGGGATTGCCCTGATGTGGCGAGGCGGATGCATCATTCGTTCCGTATTTTTAGGCAAAATCAAGGAGGCTTTTGAGAAAAATCCGGAATTGGAACACCTTTTGCTGGATGAGTACTTCAATCAGACCATTACCAAAGCGCAGGAAGGATGGAGAAAGGTTGTCGCTACCGCCTTTACGCAGGGTATTCCAATTCCATGTTTGGCCACGGCTTTAACTTATTTCGACGGATTCCGCAGCGAACGTCTTCCTGCCAATTTATTGCAGGCTCAGCGCGATTACTTTGGTGCACATACTTACGAAAGATTGGACAAACCACGCGGTGAATTTTTCCACACCAACTGGACCGGCAGAGGAGGAGACACTTCCTCATCCACCTACACTGTTTAAGAAGGTCACACAAAGCCTTCCATTGTATCTATTTGAAAAGAGAGCCACCTGATGTAGGGGCTCTCTTTTTTCATAAAAGTGGAATCTAATTTTTAAAAATAATTTGATCAATGCCCGATAGTATAACATAAAAAGTCTAAAATTTCATATCTTTAAATCTGTCATACAACATACCAAATAAAAGTCACTTTCGATGAATTTAAGATACCTGGCCTTTTTTATAATTTTATCATTCAGTCAATTAGCGAGATCGCAGGATGATACGCTTCATATAGGTATTCATCAACTCGACAACAGCCTTTTCCGAAGTCGTGGCGATTCGGTGCTGAAACTTCAACAACTCAGCCCGAACAAGCCTTCTCCTCTCTCAAACTTCAAGAAAAGCAGTATTTCCCGGAAGGTTTTTGGGTGGCATCCTTACTGGGCTTCCACAGCAGCCTATCTTTATTATGACTACGATGTGCTTTCACATCTTGCCTATTTCAGTTATGAAACTGATACTGTTACCGGCGGTTACAAGACGATGAATGGCTGGGACCAAACACCCATCATTGAATATGCGCACGAAAGAGGGGTGAAAGTAATTTTGACGGTCACAAACTTTGGAACGGCGGCCAACAGCGCTCTTTTGAGAGATACACTTAAGCAGAATAGGATGATCCAGTCGTTGGTGATGCTGCTAAAATTAAGAAACGGTGATGGAGTCAATTTTGATTTTGAATTGGTGAGTCTGGCTCACCGGTCAAACCTGGTTGCATTCATGAACAAGGCCGCGAAAACAATCAGGTCAGAGGTACCGGGTGCAGAAATCTCAATGGCCACTCCGGCGGTCGACTGGAACGGATCCTGGGATTTGCCGGCATTGGCAGATATATGTGATTACCTGATAGTCATGGGCTACGACTATTATTGGAGTGGCTCCTCCACAGCCGGACCGGTTTCTCCGCTGGCAGGAGAAAATTACAATGTAACAAAATCGGTGGATACTTACCTCAGTGCCGGAGTACCTGCACAGAAACTCATGCTCGGTATTCCCTGGTTTGGGTACAACTGGCCCGTTAACAGTAGCGTACGAAAGGCAGCAGCAATCGGGAAGGCAACATCAATCACCACTGCAGGTGCGGAAACACTCACCCAAAATTATGGTAAAACATTCGATCAGATGACTAAAGTTCCATGGATAAGCTACAAGGATGCAACGAGTCTCTACCGTCAGGTCTGGTTCGATGATGCCACCAGTTATTTCCTTAAGTATGATTTGGTGAACAACCGTAACCTTGCAGGTATAGGAATCTGGGCTTTGAGTTATGAGAGCGGGAAAAAGGAGATCTGGCAAGGGATTCAATCAGCCTTTTCTGCCACAACCGTGGGTGACGATTTAACTATTCTTATGAACAACACTGGATTATCAGTGTTTCCAAATCCGGTAAGGAATATGGCCACTGTTCAGTTCCAACTTTCCGTATTGCAAAGAGTTGATTTAAAAGTGGTTGATATCAATGGAAGAACAGTCCGGTTTTTGCTGAACAAGGAACTACCGGCAAATGATTATGCCATTTACATGGATTGTACAGCTCTGAAAAGCGGCCTTTATCTGGTGGTGCTCACAACAAACAGTGGAAACCTGACATGTAAATTTGTCGTAGAAAAGAATTAAAAACCGTACCTTTGCGGCAAATTTTAATTTTTTATTTCGCTACAAAATGGCAGCTATAAAACGTACCCTTTTAATGATACTTGATGGTTGGGGAATTGGAGATAAAAGCAAATCAGATGCGATTTTCTCAACACATCCATCTTTCATAGACAGTTTATGGAACGATTTCCCTCATAGTCAGCTCCTGACTTCAGGAGAAGATGTCGGACTTCCCGATGGTCAGATGGGCAATTCGGAAGTTGGTCACCTAAATATTGGTGCAGGAAGAGTACTGTATCAGGATCTTGTTAAAATCAACAAGGCGATCCGCGAAAACAAATTGAAAGATAATATTCAAATTATCAAAGCATTCACTTATGCAAAGGAGCACAATAAGCCGGTTCATCTGATCGGACTGATTGGCCCCGGAGGTGTTCATGCGTTAAGCCTTCATATGGTGGCGCTTGCTCAGATTGCCACTGACATGGGATTGGATAAAATTTTTGTACATGGACTGACTGATGGACGAGATACTGACCCAAGATCAGGATATGGTTTCATTGAGGAAGATTTAAAACAGCTGGCAGGAACGAAGGCAAAATTTGCCACATTGATTGGCAGGTATTTTGGTATGGATCGCGACAACAACTGGAACAGGGTGAAACTTGCTTATGATATGCTGACAAAATCGGTCGGTGAAAAGAGTAAGGATCTTCTTGCAACCATACAGAAATCCTACGATGAAGGAGTAACCGACGAATTTATCAAACCCATCGTGATGACGGATGAAAACGATCAGCCGTTGGCAACCATTCAGGAAGGGGACGTTGTGATCTGTTTCAACTATCGAACGGATCGTTTACGTGAGATGACCATCGCCTTTACCCAGGAAAATCATCCGGAGCAGGATATGAAAACGATTCCGCTTCAGTGGTACACCATGACAAATTATAAATCATCCTTCAAGAATATTGAAGTGATCTTCGACAAGGATAACGTGGTCAATACGCTTGGGGAAATTGTATCCAAAGCCGGATTTAACCAAATTAGAATCGCTGAAACGGAAAAATACGCGCACGTTACCTTCTTTTTCTCCGGAGGCAGAGAAAGTGAATTTGCAGGCGAAAAACGGATACTCATCCCTTCCCCAAAAGTGGCGACTTACGATCTTCAGCCTGAGATGTCTGCTCCGCTTGTAAAAGATGCGATCGTTGCTGAACTGAACAAGAAAAGTGCCGATTTTGTCTGCCTGAACTTTGCCAATGGCGACATGGTTGGTCATACCGGCGTTTATTCTGCGATACAGACTGCCGTCAAGGCTGTTGATCAGTGTGTTAAAGAGGTGGTCGAAGCAGCCCGTTCCAATGGGTACGATGTAATTCTCATCGCAGACCATGGAAATGCTGATTTTGCGGTGAACGAGGACGGAAGTCCCAATACTGCCCATTCACTCAATCCGGTTCCTTGTATATGGGTAACCGATAACAAGGAAGCCACCATAAGCAACGGAATACTTGCCGATGTAGCTCCTACCATTCTGACCATTATGGGCGTGGAAGTACCGGCAGAGATGACCGGCAAAGTGCTGATATGATTGAAATTGGAAATACGATCGTCAGTTTGGATGTAATCGAATCCAAATTTTGCTGCGATCTGGATCACTGCAAAGGAGCCTGTTGCATTGAAGGCGATAGTGGTGCGCCTGTAACAACTGAGGAGGCAGATACCATCGAAAAGCTCTTCCCATTGTTCAAAGAGTACCTCTCTGTGGAAAATATTGCTGAAATTGAGAAACAGGGTTTTTCACTCATCGACCATGATGGCGATTTGGTTACTCCGATAGTTGGCAGGAATGAGTGTGTCTTTACTTTCGTGGATAACAAAGGAATCACCTTGTGTGCCATTGAAAGAGCCTATTTTGAAAAAAATACCGGATTCAGGAAACCCATATCCTGTCATCTTTTTCCCATCAGGATCACGGAATACAAAAGATTCGACGGAGTGAATTATGAGCGGTTAAAGATTTGTAAAGCTGGCAGGTCTTGTGGAAAAACAAACAATCTTCCGCTTTGGAAATACCTGCAAGAACCACTTACCAGGAAATATGGTGATGAATGGTACAATGAGTTAAAACTTGTAGTGGAGAATATCCCAGGCAGCATAAAGAAAACGTAATGAAGGGTCTAGCCTCTTTTCCTGTGCCTTGGTAATTTATCAATACACTTTTTAAGCCGTTCCGTAATTTCTTCAACAGTTCCTACACCATTGATCGATTCGTACTTACCTGCATCTTTGTAATACTTGATCAGAGGGGCTGTCTTCTCATTGTAAACCTGAATTCTGTTTTCAATGACCTCACGGCCTGCATCATCGCTTCTCCCGGATGTGGCTCCTCGATTAAGAAGCCTAATAATCAACTCCTCTTTTTCAACTTCCAGCGATAGCATGGCACTTACACTTCGTCCGTAATGGATCAGGAGTGTATCCAGTGCTTCCGCCTGACAAACGGTACGCGGAAACCCATCGAAAAGAAAACCATTTGCAGCTGGGTTTTTGTCTAGTTTTTCCTGAATTAAATCAATAACCATGGAATCAGGAACAAGTTCACCCCTGCAGATAAGATCTTTGGCCATATGACCAATTTTCGTGTCTGATGTAATCTCTTCGCGGAGTATATCACCGGTTGACAAATGAACCAGATGATATGCTTTCGCCAGATAAATGGCTTGAGTTCCTTTTCCTGCTCCGGGCGGACCAAAAATAACCAGGTTTATCATGATATTTATTTAACTAACGTATAAATGTCTTTTAGATTGCGGCCTCTGCGATCAAAGTCCAGTCCATAGCCCACGATAAAATCGTTCGGAATAACAATTCCGACATAATCCAGATGAATCTCCATTTTCAAAGCATCAGGCTTGAAAAGTAAAGTTGCAATCTTTACCTCCTTTGCACCCCTTCGGGTGATTTGTGAGATAACATCTGCAATGGTATGGCCAGAATCGACGATGTCTTCCAGAACAACGACAGTCCGATCCAGTATCTCTTCATTTAAACCAATTAACTCCTTAATATCACCAGTTGATGAGGTGCCGGAGTAGGAGGCGAGTTTGAGAAAGGAAATTTCAGCATCATGCAATTCAAGTTCTTTCATCAAATCCGCTGCGAACATAAAAGAGCCATTCAGGATGCAAATAAAAAGAGCATTTTTACCTTCAAGATCTTCCTTCATTTTAGCAGCCATTATTTTAATCGCTGCCTGTATCTCTTCATATGGAAGAGAGATCTCAAATTCTTTGTCCCAAAGCGTGATTCTTTTCATTTACGAGTATTTTCTTGATGCGGAATGTCCTGTCCAAGGCCTGTGACAGAAGTGTTGCATTAAAGGATCGGCAAATATAAAATTTTCTTTTCGGGAGGGCAAAAAAAAATGCTCAACATCGTTACCAAATGGTTATCATATTGAATATATAGTAATTTTGGAGCAAAGAATTACCCATGAGACAATATTCACACCAACCGAAAATGAATATCCGGGTATTCCATTTGACCTTTGAAAAACAAAATATTTACGTATGAAAATAGATTACGACCATGACACAAGGATTAAAGCCAAAAGTTAGCATCATCATGGGCAGCACTTCTGATCTGCCTGTCATGAGTGGAGCAGCTGAAGTATTGAACCAACTCGCAATTCCATTCGAAATGAACGCCTTGTCGGCCCACAGAACACCGGAGGAAGTAGAAAAATTTGCAAAAGGTGCACGTGCAAGAGGCATAAAGGTAATCATTGCCGCAGCCGGAATGGCCGCTCATCTTCCCGGTGTCATAGCTGCCATGACTCCCTTACCGGTAATTGGAGTACCGATTAAAGCTTCCTTGGAAGGCTGGGATTCAATTCTTGCCATTCTACAAATGCCGCCTGGAATTCCTGTAGCTACAGTGGCGCTCAATGGTTCAAGAAATTCCGCAATTCTTGCTGCTCAAATGATTGCGACAGGTGACGAGGAGTTGATGGCCAAATTGATAGAGTTTAAAAACGAGCTAAAAAATAAAATTGTCGAGGCCAACAATGAATTGGCTCAGGTCAAATACCCGTTTAAGACCAATTGAGTTTTGAATTCTCGTTTTTTTTAAGTATATTAGAGGGAGTGCGGTCAGCGGCTCCCTTTTTTTATTTTTGCTAGCAGTAGGGTTGACCGGTCTCTTCTCATCCAAAAATCCCGGACATGCGTAACAGAGATCTGAAAACCGGTCTTGTGATCTGTTTATTCGTACAAATTTTCACTTTTCGGAGCTCGGCCATCGAAAGGGTAACTGCAACAGGCGCCAGGGAAGCTGCTCTTGCTCAGGCTGTAGTTGCACAGCCTGGGTTCTTTTCCGTTTTCCATAATCAGGCCTTTTTGACAGAAAACAAAGCACCATTGATAGCCGTTTGTTTCCGGCAACCTTATTTTATCCAGGGTTACCATGAGAGTGCCCTTTCTATGGTTTATCCTATCCACGCGGCAGTTCTGGCCGCAGGTGTAACACAATCTGCTATTGCGTCTTACAAGGAAACAAGCCTCGGGATTTCCATTGCAAAAGTAATGACCGGCAGACTGTCGGCCGGCATTTTGTTCAATTATGCCTTTCTTAATCTTCCTGAGGCAAATAGCTATGTTGGTTCTTTTCAGGTTGATGGCGGATTATCCTACAATTATTCAGACAAATTGTCGCTGGGATTGCATTTTCGAAACTTTCTCCAGACTCAGGCGGAAACTTTTCAATATAATATCTCTTTCCCTTTGGTGATAAGGAGCGGGGCTTCCTTTAAACTGACCGAAAAGATTCTTCTGGCGGGTGAATTTGTTTTGGAAAAGCATTCGGGCCCTGGTCTCCGCTTTGGGTCAGAGTGCATAATAGCGACTAACTTGATGTTGAGAGGAGGTATCATGACAAAACCTTTTCAACACTCATTTGGCTTTGGCTACATCTGGAATCTTTTTCAGCTGGATTTTGCCATGGTCCACCACGAATTGCTTGGTTATTCTCCTTTTCTGTCTGTTAATTTCAATTTTAACAAATGAAGATCTTGAAATTCAGTTCAATTCTAAGTTCATTGTTCATTTTTATTACTTTACCCGCTTACTGTCAGCAAACCGATCTTCAGAAAGAGAAACAGTTGGAAGAGCTGGTCGAATCTCTTGCCACTACAGAGGATGGTACGACAGAAAGTTCTCTCTTGCTGGATGATATCAGCTATTATACAGATCATCCGATTTTTATCAACAAGGCTACAGAGGAAGAATTATTGCGGTTAAATTTTTTGAATTTCAAACAAGTACGTAGCATAATTGACTATCGCGGAAAGTACGGTAAGATCCTTACCCTGAAGGAACTGGCCATTATGGCAGATTTTAGTATGGAACTTTTACGGAAAATGGAGCCA
>JANYJT010000076.1 GCA_025358395.1 Bacteroidia bacterium | reverse complement strand
TATTCCTTTTCCAGCGGTTTTAACTGGAAAGGATTTGATTTCAACTTTCTGCTGGCCGGAAACCAGGGAAAATATGTGCAGTACAATCAGGCATGGGAAGTTGAATTTATCAAGGGGGACTGGCGTATGCATAAATCGCAGCTCGATTACTGGACCCCAACAAACCCGAATGCCGGACATGCCACACTCCATTACAGCGGAAGTTCCAGTCAGGATAACCTGGTTTGGGGAGGTGGTGAGGCTGACAGAGGCTACCAGACCATTATTCAGGACCGCTACTTCAGGGATGCCTCCTACGTTCGTCTGAAAGATTTATTTCTCGGTTATACATTTAAAAATGTAAATGCGCTGAAACACGCCCTGGGAATTTCCAATCTTCAGGTCTATGCAAGTGGAAGTAACCTCTTCACCATTACCCCGCTGATTGAAGGTGACCCGGAAGCTACCAACTTCTATCAGGGATATTACCCCATAATGGCATCTTTCAGGTTGGGTGTTAAAGTTGCATTCTAATTACAAAGACAGATATTATGAAAAAATTAATTTTAATTATATTTCTCGCCGGGTTAAGTGTTTTCATTTCAACTTCGTGTGTAGACAAGTTTCTGAACGACTATCTTGACAAGTCTCCCGAACAGGGATTGACTGATGATCAGATATTTACGAGACTTACCAACTTTGAGAGCTATTTCGATGCTGTATACCATGGAAGGCTTCAGCAAGCTGGCAGCATGTGGTCTGGTGGCTGGTCCGATTTTAACATTAAAGTTTGCTTCCCATTCTATTGGGATGCCTGGGACCAGAAGTATTCAATCGAAGGAGTAACTGATTGCGCCGATATGGGTCGTTATATGGAAGGCCACGCCTGGAAATCGGGCAATATGTCTGAAACCATCGTTAACAAGCTGACTTATGACGGGTCAAGAAACCCTGTTCTTTGGTCGTGTTTCATATCGATCCGTAGAGCCAATATGGCACTTCAGAATGTGAACCGGATTGAGGACGCCACTCAAAAGGAAAAGGATGATCTGAAAGGCCAGGCCTATTTTGTCAGAGCGCTATGCCATTTTACCCTATTCCAATTTTGGGGGCCGATGCCTTATATTACCAAAGTAATTGGACCGGAAGATCAGTGGGATATACCAAGGCTTTCAAAACATGAAACCTGCACCAAGGTTGCCGCCGACTTTGATTCTGCCTTTGTCTTCTTCCAGAAGGCTGAGAAAATCAGAAGAGATCCTCCGCTTGGCGTTCCAAACCACCTTAACTATGCTGCCAACGAAATGTACAGACCAAATGGTATGGTTGCCCTCGCCTGGAAAGCCAAGGCTTTGATGTTTGCTGCAAGTCCGCTGAATAATCAGCATGGCGTTACTGACTGGCAGGAAGCAGCTGCCGCTTCCTGGGCTGCACTTAAGCTTGCACAGGATAACGGACTTTTCCTTCTGCCGGCAGCATCCCGATATCTCAACTATTACGGAGCAGATTGCACCGATGAAGACCTCTGGTCCTATACGGCAGGTTTGTTGTCGTGGAACGCAGGTAACTGGCTGACTAATACTAACCGCGGAAATGGCCAGACCTTCTACAATGGTGTATTCTTTGCAAGTACTGGTTCCAACTCAGGTGTATGCCCTACTCAGAACTGGGTAGACAAGTATGAGACCAAATGGGGAGAGCCTCTGAATACCGCAGCTGACAGAAATGCTGCAACCAGTGCAGGTCATTACAACGAGCAGGATCCATTCACCAACAGGGATCCAAGGCTCGACATGGATATTATCACCAATCAATCCTCCGCTATTGGCTGGTCAGGAGGCAAGGCTCAGATCTGGTTCCAGGGAACTACTTATGGAGAATTGCTTAACCAATCCTACCTGGGAATTTCCCGCACGGGATACTATTTGAGAAAGATATGGTGGAACAACAGCACCAAGAACCAGGTTTCCTCAATATTCGCAGACCCACTCTGCAGACTGGCAGAGTGTTACCTGAATTATGCCGAATGCGCCAATGAAGCCTACGGACCCAATGGCAAGGCGCCTAACGCAACTTTGACCGCTGTTGATGCAATCAATGCTGTAAGAACAAGAGCAGGAATGCCAAATGTGCCCTCCTCCTTTACCGGTTCAGTCGATTTATTTAGGCCCAGGATTAAAAATGAGCGCAATATTGAACTTTCTTTTGAGGGACACTATTATCACGACCTCATCCGCTGGATGGATTTACCAGCATCTCAATCGAGTACCCTGTACGGAATGATTGCAGAAAAGGTAACTGTCAGTCCTACTTACCCCACAGGCTTTAAGTATGTTCGTTCGCCGTTGCCGGCCGATAGGCAACCCGTCTGGAAACCTCAGATGTACTATCTGCCGTTTAACAACTCGGATGCCTTGAAGATGAAAAATTTTGTTCCCAACCCTGTTTGGTAAACTAAAACTTAAAAAACAAAGTTTATGAGATTACTTAATATATTCTACCAGAAAATAATAACAGCCGGATTACTGCTTTTCTGCCTGATGTTTGCCGTAACAGTGCAATCCCAGGGTCAGCAAAAAGCAAAGAAAGTCAGGCAATTGATCGACATTACAATCAAAGTTGTCGATGAAGCAAATTCACCTGTTCAAAATGCAAGTGTTGTTGTTGGAGAAGGGATTATTCATACAGAAACGGATGCAACCGGTTCTGTTAAATTTAAAGCTTATCCTGAAGATGTTGTTACAGTGAGCATACCTCCATTTGAACAATCTGTGAGTATAGCACGAAATCTTCTTAGCAACAATACGGTAAAACTTTCAAAATCAAAATATCAGATGACTTCCGCCGACGTGGTACAGTTGCCGTTTACTTCACTCAAGAAACGGAAAATTACCGGCCCCGAAGAAGTATTCATGGGATCCAGATTTGAAAAATATCCAACGATTGATATCCGTAACACATTCACTGGAATGACCTCCGGATTTGATATACGCGAGCAGGACGGATCAACTGGATTAAGTCCTCTGGAAGGGCTTCAAAACTATTCAGGTTTGAGTAACAGTTTTGGATCATCAGACAAATTCAGTAACATTCCGATGATCATTGTTGACGGTATGCCAACTGACATTCAGGAGGCTCCACTTGACGCTGCTGAAATAGAATCAGCAACCTGGGTGAAGGGAATAGTATCAACGGCAATGTTCGGTCCGCAAGCCAACGGAGGCGCCCTCGTGATCACCACCAAACATGGTGTGAAAAACGAAAAAATGCTTACTGTTGATGTCCAGAGCGGCATAAGTACCGTCGACAGGATGCCAGGATGGACTACAGGTGTGGATTACGCTAAACTAAATAACCAGGCAAGGACAAATAGCGCCGTTAATACCTTATATCCACAGGCTTCAATTGATGAATTTGCCAAGAATGACCCCAATAGCCTCCGATATCCCAACGTCAACTATAGAGATATGATGCTTAAAAATATTAAACCAATGACCAAGGTGAATCTTTCAGCATCAGGCGGTAATGATATCGTTCAATATTTCTCCTATCTTGGGATAGCCAGTGAAGGCGATATCTATAACATGGGCGCAACAGCTGACTATACAAACATTACAGCACGGCAGAACGCAACTGTTAAAATCAATGATCAGATTGACATCAAATTCAGCTTTTATGGTAACCAAACTTTCAGACGTTCACCTAATTATGGCTTTTATTCAAACTATACGGATGAGGGAACAGCGAATAATACCTTAAGTTTAACTGAATTTCCTTCTGTGCTAAGTGACATTAATATGCTGCCGCCGGTAGCAAATCCGGTTTATGCAGCTACGCAGACAGTCGAGAAAGTCCCCTATTATGGTATTAATAGCTCTTTCATATCTTATGCAAGCGGCAACCCTTATGGTATTTCGAACGGTTACCCGCTGGGCAATCCAATTGGAAATCTTACCAGCCAGGGATATTACAGCGACAGAGGCCGTACCGGAGTAATTAATGCGGCATTGAATTATGATTTGGGTAGTTTAATCAAAGGACTGAAATCCAGCACATATCTTGGCGTCAATGTACATAACCTGGTCAGGATTGGCAAAAACAACGATTACATTGCCTATGTTCCATCCATTTCACCAAAGACGGCGAATGATACTATCATCAGGTCTTCATCGCATACTTTGTCTCAGATGTCCAATACGAACAAACTCATGGACTATTATTTCCAACGATATACAGTCTATGAAGCGCTGAGTTATGACAGAACTTTTGGGGACCATGATATCCAATCCGTACTTACAGGATTTCTTTCGAAGACTTTTATCAATGGTGTTGAAGAGCCTTTAAGGCAGTTAACCTATGTCTCTTCCTCCTCCTATTCTTTTAAGGATAAGTATTCGCTACAGGCAGTTCTGAATTATTCAGGATCTTCCAGCTTTGCGCCAGCTAAAAGATTTGGCTTGTTTCCGTCATTTGGTGCAAACTGGATTATATCAGATGAAGGGTTCATGTCAAATCTGCGTTTTGTTAATTTCCTTAAATTGCGGGCTCAATATGGGGTTATCGGCAACGAAACTTTCCTCTTCCCTCATTATGATGAGACACGGTTCAGTCAAGATGGAAGTGGAGGCGCTTTTGGTCCGTATTCGTCCAGTCAATGGTTTGGTAGTACCCAGGAAACTGGAGTTCGGAGAACTTCTGTTCAAAGGATAGGGAATCAAGACCTGACCTGGGAAAGGAGAAAAGAATTTAATGTTGGTTTTGATGCGCTGTTGCTTAACCGTAAACTATCTTTGAATGTTACTTACTGGCGTTGGACAAATGATGGTGTTATTGCACAGCTTAGCAATGTGATGCCATATGCAGCAGGTCTCTCCGGTGGAAGACCGTACCAAAACTATGCCAAGAGTACGTACAATTCCTTTACTGCAGATCTTCAGTATTCAGCAAAGATTAATGAATTACATTTTGCCGTAGGGGCTAATGCAACGGCAACAAAAGGAATCAGGGATGTTTATGATCAGCCAAACTACAGGTTTGAATATCAGAATAGAACTGGTAAGGCAACTGATGCCATTTTTGGGCAATCCTACATCGGAAAGTTCCAGACCAATGCTGAAACGCTCGTGGTACCTCAGATCTATGATAACGTGCTGAGCGCAGGTGACCTCAAGTATGCAGATAATAACAGTGATGGTGTAATTGATGACAATGATCAGTCAATGATTGGTCATTCCTCACCACGGTTGTATTATGGAGTCAATGTTACTTTAAAGTACAAAGGCATTGAATTATTTGTACTTGGAAATGGCAGGGCGTTTTACGACATTGCACTTACAAATCCTTATTACTGGAATGGCTGGGGCGACTACAACTATTCAAATTTTGTACTCAACAACGTCGACGGAGCTTATCCACGTCTTACTTACTATAAGGTTAATAACAACTTCGTTACCTCTAATTTTTGGCTGCAAAAGGGAGATTATTTCAAGATTCAGAATGTGGAATTATCTTACACAATACCCGCAAAATCAGTTCAGTTTCTGGGTAGCACCGGTATAAAAGTATATGTCCGGGGAGCGAATCTTTTAACTTTCTCCAAAATTAAGGATGTTGATCCTGAATCTATCAATTCCGGTGTAACGGTTTACCCTTTGTTCAAAACCTTCACAGCAGGAGTAAAATTCAATTTCTAATTTATGCTAATTATGAAGACGAAGAAAATAATAGGAATTAGTATCATTGTAGTCTTACTGATGTCGTGCCAGAAGTTTCTGGATACTTATCCCAATGGAAACTATGATGATAAACTTCTCTGGGAAAACCAGCAATTGGTTCAGGGACTTGTCGGCTGGTGTTATGACCAGGTAAATTCCAATGTCAGAAACTACAATGACAATGAAGGTGCTTATCTTGACGGTGCAACGGATGATGGCGTGCTTACCAATTCGACACATGTTATGAGAAGGTATGCACTAAATGCTATGCCTACCAGTCTGGATCCATTCCAGACCTACTGGGATCGTAACTACAAGGCTATCAGGAATTGTAACCTGTTTCTCAAGGACAGACGTGGCTACAATACAAAGTTTGTGTTCAACACCAAATGGAACGATATGGTAAAGAACAGACTCCAGGGAGAGGCTTTTGCACTTCGCGCCTGGTTCGAATTAGACCTTCTCCAGAAGTTTGGTGGAAAAGGACTGAACGGACAAATGTTAGGATTCCCGATTATCAAAGAGGTATATGGTACGGATGATGTTGTAAATTTAGCCAGGAATACTTATGATGAATGTGTCGCACAAATTCTTGCCGATTGTGATTCTGCCTACAAATATCTACCCATTGCACACCGGGATTATCTGGTTCCGATCGCAGCAGACAGGGTTTATGCCGGAGGAAAATACTGGGGTCGTTTTGACGGAATTTCTGCAAAGGCAATGAAGGCTATGGTTTACCTTACTTGGGCAAGCCCCAGGTTTAATCCCGGCAATGTAACTGCCCGTTGGGACAGTGCAGCATCTAACGCCATGAAAGTCATCAATTTTAAGATGACAACTGATGTCGTTCCCGGTAACACAAACAGCTTTAGTCCGACTGCCGGAGTAGTCTGGACAAATCCAAATTCGGCTGAAATTGTCATGACAACACGCTACAACACCGGAAACACCAGTATGGAAAGAATGTTCTACCCTGGCGGTTTTGGTGGAAGTTCAAATGGTGAACTCGGTGCGACCCAGGAACTTGTTAATTCCTTTCCTATGGCCAACGGTTATCCGATCACTGATCCTTTAAGCCTTTACAATCCTGCTAATCCATATGCCGGAAGGGATCCGAGGTTCTATTCCATCATTTTCCATAACCAGGCACAGGCCAAACTTAACAATACCGGAGCGGTTATGTACACATTCGGAAACTGGAATGCAGGTTTAAATCCGACTGATATTGGCGCTGATGCAGCCGGTTCCAAACCAACCAACAGTCGTACAAACTACCATATTAAAAAATATGTTTTCATGGGATGGAATCCTACGGCATCAAGCCCGGCTACCACGACTCACTCCAAATTTCTTATCCGCTGGTCCCACATGATTCTGACTTTTGCCGAAGCAGCCAACCATGTTACTCACAATCCTACTACAGCGCTTTATGGTATGACACCAAAGGATGCAATCAAACTGTTGCGTGTGAGGAAAACTTACGATAATACCGCCGGTTTACCTGCCGCCGATCCTTTTCTTGATGCGCAGACTACCGAGATTGCTTTTGATGCTCTGGTCAAAAATGAACGGAGGATTGAAACCTGTTTCGAAGGTATCAGGTTTTATGATCTTCGCAGGTGGACCACAGATGCCAATTGGAAATCTGTGATTAATTTACCAGTTCACGGCGCAAATATTACAAAGAGCTCAGCAACACCAACATTCACTTATGATCTGAATCTCGAGGTTGAGAAACGTGACTTCCCGTCTCCATACAATCCCATTCCTTTCAATGAGATCATGAGGATGAGTAATCTGGTGCAGAATGAAGGATGGCAATCATGGAAATAATATTTAAAAAGAAATAATTATGAAAAAATTCCTAGCTTTTATTGTTGTCTCGATAGCGATGGTTGGATGCTATCCGGACTACATATTGGATTACAATTATTCAGGAATCTACTTCCCATACCAGACCGATGTCAGAACCTTTGTCGTAGGCGAAGGCATGAAAATTGAGGTAGGTGTCACTCTTGGCGGAGTAATGGAAAATACCAAGGATAGAAACGTGAGTTTTATTCTTGATGGAACCCTGGTTACGCCTGAGAGGCTAGCGATCTTTAAGACAGCTGCCAATGGCTATATAAAGGATCCTGTCGCAACGGTTACTGCATTTCAGCAACTGCCATCCGGTTACTATACGATTAGCAACCCCAGCACCATGGTAATCAAGGCCGGGCAGCATATGGGTTCTGTTGTTATCAGACCTGACTCGGCAAAATTTCTTGGAGACGCTGCTACGAAAATAGCAACCTATGTTCTGCCTTTCAAGATTACAACTGCAGATGCCGACACAGTTCTTGAATCGAGGCGTTACGCTGTAATTGGTTTAAGATATGATAATATGCTTTTTGGCAAATACTGGCATGGCGGTGTTGCCGTTGTTAACAGACCAGCCAAGGCCGATTCTACTATCAAGTATTATACTGCGGTTCCGATGCCTGAGCCCAAGGTTTGGACATTAACAACAAATTCACCCAACTCGTTGAATGCACCCGGGTTTCTTGATCAGGTCACAGGGAAACCAGAAATGTTGCTAACCCTTAATGGCAATGACATTACTGTCAGCAGTGTGCCAGGTTCAAACTTCGTAATCACACAAGATGGAGCTAATGTCTTCAACAGGTCTAAACTACTTCAGGATAGGAAAATCTTCCTGAAGTACAAATACACCGATCCGGTCACTAATTTTACTTACCATTGTACAGATACCCTCACCTTCCGAAACAGGTTACGCGATGGTATCAATGAGTGGCAGGATGAGAATCCGGCGAACTACAAGTAACTTAGTCAACAAAAAATCCGGCCAAAGCCGGATTTTTTGTTGACTATTTATACTTTAGCAGGATGTCAAATGCGAAAACAAAATATTTGTTAGACAGGGGATCCGCTCCCGGTTATGCTTTTTCAGACAGGTGGCTGTTTGGTACTGCAATAATGCTTGTTCTTCTTGTATTTTTCACCTATTCAGGAGCGATCAGGAATAACTTTGTAAGTTGGGATGATAATGAATATGTAATTAACAATAGGCTTGTCAGATCGGGAGGAGATCCCGATCTGAAGGAGATTTTTTCCACAGTTGTTTCATTGAATTACCATCCGCTTACTGTACTCAGCCTTAGTCTGAATGATAATAGTTGCAGTAGTTGTCCGGAAGGGATATCGCCAAAACCATTTATTATTGGAAATATCATTCTGCATGCGCTTAATACGATCCTCGTTTTTATACTGATGTACTTCCTGTTTACCAGGAATATGATTCTTGCCTTCTTTGTTGCGGCTTTATTTGCGGTACACCCAATGCATGTTGAGTCTGTTGCCTGGATCTCAGCCCGAAAAGATGTTCTGAGCGGTTTTTTCTTTTTGTCAGGCCTGATCTCATGGTACAAGTACTTAAACAACAAGGCAAAGAACTATCTTTGGCTTTCTCTCTCTTTTTGTTTGTTTATTCTTGCCTGCCTTTCAAAGGCTACTGCGGTAGTATTCCCTGTTATCGCAATTTTGATCAGATATCTCACGATAAGTAACGAAATAGAAAATCCCAACAAATCAGCGCTTTTAAAGATCTTTTCATTAAGGACGGTACTCGCATTACTACCGTTTTTTGCAGCCTCTTTGCTTTTTGGATTAATGGCCGTTCGTATTCAGGGTGGTGAAAATTTTCTAGGGATGCTAAAATTCATCAAAGAACCTGATTCCGTGATAAATATTATTGCGCCATTTTCCTGGCTTCAACGTAGCCAGATTGCCTGCTATGGATTTTTTGTTTATCTGATAAAATTTGTTGTACCGGTAAATCAGTCTGCTTTTTATCCATATCCGGTTGTAAATGAGATGAACCACGGAAATTTTAATCTAATCCTCTGGCTCTCCCTCCTGTCATTTATTATGACCTTTTTCCTGGTGTTAAATTCAATGAAAAAAACAAAACTCATCATTTTCTGTTTGGGATTTTACCTGGTCCTACTTGTGCTTGTACTCCAATTTATGTCTGTGGGTAAGGCAATCCTGGCCGAAAGATATACCTACCTTCCGTATATCGGGATTTCTATCATTCCAGCCTATTATATTTCCCAAAATACAGGCAGGAGCAAGAAATGGCTTTTAATATTAGCCGGATTCTTCCTTTTGATTATGCTGCTTTTTGCAAAGAATCAGGTAAATGTCTGGTATAGTTCCGAAACTCTTTGGACACAGGCGATTGAAAACCATCCCGATCAGGAATTGGCCTGGCGGGCAAGGGGTAAATATTATTATGGTCTATCGTCCCGGGCAGCTGATCAGACAGAAAGAAAGACCCTCGAAAATAAAGCTCTTTCCGATTTTAAGGTGGCCATTGAGCATAAAACAGCATCATCGGATGTTTATGCGGGAATGGGAGTAATACTGCAATCGAGGGGTGAATTTAAAACTGCGCTTCAACTTCTTGATATGGCCGTCAGATTGAATCCTGAAAGTGGTAGGACTTACTACAATCGGGCCATTGTCTTTGATCAGATGAACAGGAAAGAGGAAGCTATAAAGGATTACGGATCAGCACTGGAAAAGGATCCCAAAGAAGCCATGTCAATCATCAGGAACAGAAGCGTTTTATATTTAGAAACCGGGAGATATGATAAAGCCTTAAAAGATCTTGACGAGCTCATTGGGACTGACAAGTCTAACTATAATCACTATTACAACAGGGCCTTTTCAAAAGTGATGTTGAAGGATTATGAAGGAGCCATCGCGGATTATCATATTGTTCTGAAATTTATACCTAATGATAAACAAACGTTGGAGCAACTTAGGGTATTGACTGAAATTAAAAAGAAGAACGAATAAAAAACCCGAACCGGGCCGGATTTTTTATTTGTTCAATTTACTTAATTGCTTCCGTATGTATTTGCCTGAACCGGTAAGTTGTTCGATGCTCCATCCGCCGGACGCGGCAGCGCCTGGAAGCATCAAAGCCGTTGTTTCGTTTTTATCGGTCAAATTCCAATTGACCCAGCTTAGACGATTTTTTTCCATCCAATCCATCCACCGCTCCGTCTTTTCCAAGTCAAACACTCCGTTTCCATTGGATTCGCCGACGCCCCATTCAGTGACAAAAAGTGCCAATCCTTTTTCCATCGCCAGGTCAGCCTTTGCCCGCAGCTTCTCCTGGTGATTCGGATCTGAGGCATAAAAATGGAAGGAATATACCAGGTTGTCAAATCCCCTGATCGGATCAGCTGCAGCGACATCCACATCCTGATCCCACCTGGGCGAACCAATCACGATCATGTTTTTGGAATCATATTGTCTGATCGTTTTGATCACTTCAATTGAATACCCTTTCACCACCTCCCAGCTCTGTCTGGCCGGCTCATTAAAAATTTCATAGATGACGTTTGGAACTCCTGCATATTTCTTTGCCATCATGGTAAAGAAAGCCTTTGATTCCTCCAAATGCTTTTCGGCGTTGTGATCGTGCCAGTCGATAAGCACATAGATGCCCTCACTGATGGCTTTGTCAATCACGGTAGTCATCAACTTTAATTGCTCTTCCTGATTGGTTAAATAGCCTCCCTGCGGCTCTACACCCATGGAAGCACGCAAGACTGAAATTTTAAAATCTTTAACCAACCAGCCGACCAGCTCCTGATTATAATACTTTTTCCCACCCCAAAGGCTCCAGGACAAGGATATTCCACGCAACTGCGGTGGTAATCCGGCTTTGTTGACCATTTGATTGCCTTCAACCCTAAGCGCACCATTTAAAACTACCGGACTTACGGGTGTACGAGCAACCAAACTAAAATTTATTGAAAAGAAAACTACGAAAGAATAATATGTCAACCTCATAAGAAAAATTTTAGTTATTGTTTTCCAACATACTTAGATGGCAGAACTCCGAATTCATTTTTAAAATGTTTGCTGAAATACTTCGGATCATTGAAGCCAACCAGAAAAGCAATTTCAGAAACATTCATTTGACTCTTGGATAATAGTAATGCGGCTCTCTTCAACCTGAGTGAACGCAGAAACTCTAAAGGTGGTTTACCGGTAAGTGCAAGAATTTTCTTGTACAACATGGTTCTGCTCATTCCTAAATCCCGACTCATAAGTTCAATCGAAAAGTCTGTACTGGATATGTTTTTTTCAACCAATTCAAGAACTTTACGCATAAACTGCTCATCCAGAGAGGTAATGGTAATATCCCCGGGTTCAATTTGAAGTTTGTTTTTAAATACAAGCTTCATATTCCTTCTTAAATTGATAATATTGGCGATTTTTGCCTCAAGTATCTGAAAGTTGAATGGTTTTGTTATATAATCATCAGCTCCAACCTCGATCCCTTCCAATTGTTGTTGTTCTGACGACTTTGCTGAAAGAAGAATAAATGGAATGTGACAGATTGTCCGGTCTGTTTTAATTCTACGGCATAATTCCAGTCCATCAATTCCAGGCATCATGATATCACTGATAATCAGATCAGGTGCATACTTTTGAATGATCTTTAGTGCGATATCACCATTTGAAGCTTCAATAATTTCAAATTGTCTCAGCAGATTATCTTTCAGGTAAAAGCGAAGATCATCATTGTCTTCTGCAATAAGGATAACGGGTCTTTCCGGATTAACCTGCTGAGAAAGCTTCTCAATAGCTATTTCATTTAAAATTGCTACCTCTTCTGCCGGATCATCAACGTTATCCGCGGATATTCCGGATAGTTTTACCGGCAATATGACCGTAAAGCTACTTCCCTTCCCTATTTCGCTTTTAACAACAATCTCACCGCCATGCAATTTCACAAATTCAGAAACCAGTGAAAGACCAATTCCTGTACCCTTTTCAACTTGACCGGTTGTATCAACCTGAAAAAAGCGAGTAAAAATTTTATCCAATTTATCCTCCGGAATACCGATACCTGTGTCTGTAACCTCAATAAAAAAATTGGTATTTATCTCATTGTTATATAGCGTATTAATATTGGTCTCGATGTATAATACCACGGAAACCGTACCGTGATCAGGCGTAAATTTAAAGGAATTGGAAAGCAGGTTAAAGATGATCTTTTCCAGTTTGTCTTTGTCAAAATAGGTATTTAATTCCTTGATTTTTGTGGTGAAAACCAGTTTTATATGCTTTTGTTCACTCAGGTTATTAAAAGAAGAAACAACCTCTCGAAGAAAATCAACAATGTCACCAAAAGAGGGATTGAAATTGAATCCCTGAACCTCCATTTTTCTAAAATCAAGCAGTTGATTAACCATAAGTAATAATCGCTTGGCATTTTGTGCAATAAGTCTGAGATGTTTTTCCTCCCCGGTTCCCCGAAGGTCGTTTAACAGCTTTTCGAGGGGCGCCATAATCAAGGTTAATGGTGTTCGAAATTCATGAGAGATGTTGGTGAAGAACTTAATCTTTAAAGAATCAATTTCGTGAATATGCTGTGCTTCAATTCGTTCTTGTTCAATACGAATATTAATTCTTTCCCGATTCAAAATGAGTTGTCTCAATAGAATAAATACCAAAGAGATCAGAATAGCATATATGATATAGGCGATCCAACTTTTCCAGAAAGGTGGAAGTACAACTACTACCATAGAGATCTCATCTCTCCCGGTGTCTCCTTTCAACTCCTTTACTCTAAAAGTATAGGTGCCATTATTTAAATTGGTATAAGTCGCTGAATTGTTTTTACCATCAGTAATTATCCACTGATCGTCAAATCCATCAAGTTTATACGAATAGATATTTTTTGAAGGAAAGAAATAGTTAAGTGCGGCGAATTCAATGGTGAAGGAGTTTTCCCTGTACTTCAATTCAATTTTATCCGTATTAAAAATGGGCTTTTTAAGAAGAATGCGATCATTGTATTTCTGACCATAAAGAATGCTTTTGTTAAAAATTCTAAAATCCCTGAAGATCATTTTAGCAACAAGGGTATCTTCTTTGATTTCATCCGGAAAAAATGCATTCAGACCATCCGGACCGCCAAAGAAAATCTCTCCATCTGTTGTACACAGCGCAGAAGATCTGTTAAACTCTTTGCCTTGCAGTCCGTCGGTAATTCCATAATTTGTGAATTTGAAATCAAAATTGTTTGAATCTTTGATATTATCAATCTCCATTTTTGAAATTCCATTTCTGGAACTAATCCACAAATTTCTGTTTTTGTCTTCAACAATACTATGAATACTGTTAGATGGCAATCCCTGATCGGTGGTAAAATGTCGGAACGTATTATTGGTTCTGTTCAGAAGATTTAGCCCATTTTTTGTACAAATCCAGAAAAAACCCCGACTGTCTTCAAAACAATTGTATACATTGTTATCACTGATAGAATTTATGTCATTCGTCTGCGATTGAAAGGATTTAAAGGCATTCGTTTTTCGATCATATGATGACAATCCATACTCTGTTGTAAACCATAAAATTTTGTACTTGTCGAGGTAAATTGAGGTAATCATGTCAAAACACAAGCCACTGTTCTTGGAATTTAAGCGAACAAAACTATTTGATTTTTGATTCAGAAGATTCGCACCATTCCCCCACGTTCCAGCCCAAATATTATTTTTTTCATCTTCACAAATGCCGTAGATCCTGTCGTCTGATATGGTCGTAGAATCCACCGCTAGGTGTTTAAAAACCTTGAATGTACCACGCTCGGGATCCAATTCATTGAGACCTCCAAAATAGGTTCCAATCCATAATTTATTGAGGTGATCCAAATAAAGGGAGACAATAATGTTACTGCTTAACGAATTTTTTGAAGAACTGTTTTGAAGTATCCGGGTAAATTTCTGGTTGTTCCGATCCAGGTAATTTAGACCTCCGCCATCCGTACCAATCCAGATATTGCCTTTTTGATCTTCTACCATTGCATTCACATCATTGTGGCTCAAGCTATTGTCATCACCCGATAAATTCTTATAAATCCTAAATTTATTGATGTCTTTCTTGTAATAATTGATACCCTTTTTAGTGGTACCAATCCAAACGATTCCATTCAGGTCACAATAAACACAATTGAGACCATTTGAAGATAGCTTCTGGTCATCAAAAGCCTGGTGTTTAATGTTTGTGATGGATTGCCCCCTCTTATCGATAATGAATGCACCACCTCCATCAGTAGCCGCCCATATTAACCCATCCTTGTTTTGCGAAACAGCACAGACTCTTTTCAGTCCCTCAAATCCATCAAATTTTTTCCTAAATTTTTTGTTCCAATCATTTGTTTTGGTTTCAAAAAGATGTAAACTGTAAAGGTTCCCGACCCAAAGGTCATTGTCCCGATCAACAAATAATCTGGTTAAACTATTGCTTAGGCTATTGGACTCATCAGGTATCCTGATTTTTTCTTTGGTCTTATTTCGAATGTTGTATTTAATAATGTATCCATTCTTTGTACTCAGCCAAATGTTCCCAAGCTGGTCATTGACGATGGAAGTGATTGAATTTATTGGAGAATTACAATTGGTTTCGTCAATCAGAATCCGCTGGATTAAATCACTTTGGATGTCATTGTAAAAAATGCCATTGTTGGTACCAATCCAGATATTTCCTTCACTGTCAGAAGAGAGCGCATTAACATAATAAATATCCCCACAACTAAAAGGTGAAAGTGAGCTGTATTCGAAATCCTTAAATTGATAAGTCTGTATATTAAGAACACTTACACCTTTACCGGTACCAATCCAAAGATTACCCTTCTTATCCTCTGCGATGGCATTAATAGTGTTATCCCTAATTGAACCATTGACAGATTTTTCATTTGTGAACAATTCAATATTAGAACCGTCGAATCGATTAAGTCCGGCATTTGTACCGAACCAGATAAACCCATTCATGTCGCGGTAAATGCAATTGATTTGATTTTGGGATAGACCATCGTTGACATTGATATGGGAAAATACGAAACGATTTTCTTGTCCCGTTAATTGACTATGGGAAAAAAGTAAACCAAGCAATAAAATGACAACTATATTTTTCATAAACCTTCTCTCGTTATAAAGATACAAAATTGAAAGTGATTTAGGCTGAAAAATCAATTTGTGAACAATTGACTTCCATTGCTCGAACAAATTACCCCCCAATAACAACAAACGAGATAGTTTCGTGAACAAAATACCCCCCTGTATTCTTAAGGAAAAAGTACATTTGATAACGTATTTTAACAAGTTTAGACAATCAAACTACCATCTCATTTTTGTTTCATGAAGAACAAAAAACATACTTATCTGATAATTGAGGGAATTATTTACTTGATTATCATCTCCATTTTTCTTCTCTTAATCAATAATTTATGAATCAATAATTTCCACATGACTGACAAACCATCGAATTTCAAAAGACAGAGTATTAACAAATTATCTAAAATTTATGAAAAGTAAACTAATTATTCTTTACTCATTAATTTTCTTGTCTATGGGTGCATGGGCACAGATTAAAATCACCGGCAAAGTGACTGACATTGGCAATTCAGAGACTTTACCCGGTGTTAATGTGTTGGTTAAAGGAGATAAAAATACCGGCACAGTAACAGATTCAGATGGTCGTTTTGCCATTTTGGTACCCAACGATAAAAGCACACTCATCTTTTCTTTTATCGGGTTTGCACCACAAGAAGTATTTGTTGGCAATCAAACCTTTGTAAATGTACAGCTTAAAACGCTGGTTCTGGGTCTCGATGAAGTTGTTGTTGTCGGTTACGGAACCACAAAGCGGTCAAATCTGACAACGGCGCAGACTACTGTTACCTCAAAAGAAATTGAAAAGACTGTTAATACAACGATTGAACAGGCTCTACAAGGAAGAACATCCGGTGTTTACATTACGCAGAACTCAGGACAACCCGGAGGAGGGATCTCTGTAAATATCAGGGGTGTCAATTCAATCAATGGCACCAATGAACCTCTGTATGTTATCGATGGAGTGCAAATTCCTGGTCAGTCAGTATCATTTGGAGCGCGCAGTTCATCCAATCCGCTTGCTGGTTTAAATCCGGCTGATATCGAAGACTTCCAGGTGTTACAAGGACCTTCTGCTACAGCATTGTTCGGTTCACGGGCAACCAATGGGGTTATATTGATTACCACAAAACGGGGAAAAGAGGGTATTAGTAAAATTACTTACAACTTTCAATACAATTTGCAGACTCCTCCGTCACAGCTAAAAGTCATGAATTTGCCTCAATATGCCCAGATGGTTAAGGAGTTTCACGCTCAGCAGGGAGGTGCTACGCCAAGTGAATTTTTAGATCCATCCTTATTGGGACCCGGAACAAACTGGCAGAGTGAATTATTCAGAAATTCCGCGATGAAAAAACATCAGGTAAGTATGAGTGGCGGAAAAGACAAAACCAATTACTATTTGTCAGGCGAATACTTAACCCAGGATGGAGTTGCAGCAGGTTCAGGCTTTGACAGGTTTAGTTTTAGGTTAAACCTGGATAATAAACCACGTGAATGGGTAACCATTGGATCAAGTTTAAGTTTCAATCAAACTAAAGAGAACCTAACCAGCAGTCAGGAGAATTTAATATCGAATGCCTTACAATTGACTCCGCAAATTCCGGTAAAGAACCTGGATGGAACATGGGGAGGCGGAGACCTGACAAACGGTGCAAACCTGTATGCACCAGTTAACCCCATCGCTATCTCACAATTGGTGACCAACAATAACACCAGACGACAGTTTGTTGGAAGCATGAATGTTGACATTAAACTTCGAAAAGATTTGACTTTCAAGACAACTGTCAACACCAATGTTGGATATTCGGGAGGTATATATTATGTTCCTACCTACTCGATTGGATGGGCAAAAAACACCAAAGCTACCTTATCCGACTGGAATGGTTTAAATACATACTGGAATTTGAACCAAATGCTTGAATACAATAAAACATTTGGCAACCACTTCATCAATGTGAAAGCGATCCACGAATCACAGGAATCAAGGTGGAAAAATACCAGTTCAGGAAGAACAGGATTTCTTACCAGTGATATTTTAGACCTGAATGCCGGTGACCCAACGACCGCATCCAACTCCGGAGGCCAGGGTGAATGGGCGATGGAATCCTATTTGGGAACTTTAAATTACAGTTACCGTGACCGTTACATCATTGCAGGGTCATTAAGAAATGATGGTTCTTCCAATTTCGGTCCTGATAACCAATGGGGACTTTTCCCCGCATTTTCGGCTGCCTGGCGGATTTCAAAAGAATCATTTTTCAAACTTCCTTCGGTAAATGAGTTAAAACTCCGTTTCGAAACCGGAGTAACAGGAAATCAAGGGGGGGGCGGAATTTATTCTCCAATGGGTACCGGAGCTTCACAGTGGGGAACAGGATTCTTACCTTCACAATATAGCAATCCTGCATTGAAGTGGGAGGAAACAAGAACAGTTGATGTGGGGTTGAACCTTGGAATGTTTAAAAACAGAATTCAGGTGGATTTCGACTACTACAAAAAGAACACCAGTAATCTTCTGATGTCCAACCCCCTACCCTATTACATGGGAACAAACGGCACGGGTGCAGTCGCATCACCAACCGTAAACATTGGCGCCTTGCAAAACAATGGTTGGGGATTTACCTTAACTACAATTAATATTAACAAGAAAAATTTCAAATGGGATTCCAATTTTAACATTTCAGGTGTTAAAACAAAAATTACAAAATTCTATTCGGATGCTGCAATAGTAGATAGGACCTCCTGGTGGATGAATAGCTGGACCCAACGTTCTGTTGTTGGACAAGCTCCCTGGTTATTCCTGGGATACGTGGAAGAAGGCTTGTTTAAATCAGTTGATGAAATAAACAACAGTCCGGTTCCTGTTGACAACACGGGAAAGAGATTGCCGACCAATGTGGATAATATCTGGGTAGGCGATGTTAAATACAAGGACATAAGTGGTCCCGATGGAGTTCCTGATGGAAAGATTGATATCAATGATCAAACATTTATTGGTAATCCTTGGCCAAAACTTTACGGTGGGTTCACCAATACTTTCACCTACAAAGGATTTGAATTAAGCGTACTGCTCACCTTCACTTATGGGAATGACATTTACAACTACTTGGCAAGTGCAAATACCAACCCAAACAACATCAACCTGAGTCGAAATATGCTGCTTCATGTTATGGATTATGCAAAGCCAACTACGCTGGCAGATGGCTCCGTTGGATTATCAAATCCCTGGACTGATGTTCCAAGACTTTCTTACGGTCCCAATGGAAATCAGTCGAGATTCACCTCAAAATGGGTGGAAGACGGTTCATTTCTCAGGCTCAAAAATGTGTCCTTGGCTTACAATTTGCCCGCCAAAATCCTTTCCAAACAAAAAATTGTGAACGATGCTAAAATTATCCTAAGTGCTCAGAATGTGGCTACTCTAACCCATTATACAGGCTTTGACCCGGAGGTTGGAGCTTATGTCGGCAGAGATGCCAGTTCAGGCAATCAGGCCCAGGGTCTTGATTACGGAAGATACCCTCTGACGCCTGTTTATTCATTTAATTTAGTGTTGAACTTCTAAAATATTTGGAACATGAAAAATCTAAAAAATATAATAATACGGATTGCACTATTTCTTCCAATCCTGTCCCTTTTCGGTTGTACCAAAGACTTTTTAAGTCGACCACCCAAAGATTCAATTGTTGATGGAGGTTTTTATAAAACTGACAATGAAGTATTGGCTTCCACGTCGTTATTGTACAACAAGGTTTGGTTCGATTACAATGACAAAGCTTCCTATAATTTGGGCGATTTCAGGTCTGGAACTACCTTCTCAGCTTACAACGACAGAGGCAATGTTTTATTCAACACAACCGCCGAAAACGGTGAAAATTCTGCTTCCTGGCGGGCTTTCTTTATTGTTGTAGGGCAATCCAATCTGGCCATTCATAATATTAAAACTTATGCCGGCAACGGAGTATCAGACAAAGTAAAAAATTATGCCATCGCAGAAGCCCGGTTTATGAGAGCAGTTGCCTACCGATTTCTGGTTATGAACTGGGGGGAAGTGCCAATTATTGAAAACAATTTGACGCTGCTATCGGACACAACGATCCAAAGGAATACCGTAAAAAGCGTTTGGAAATTTATCACCAATGAGATGCGTGCTGCCGCGAATGATTTGCCCGAAACACCCATCGCTGCAGGCAGAATCACGAAATGGTCGGCCGAAGGTATGTTGGCCAGATTTTACCTGACCAGGGCTGGTGTTGAAGCGGTAGGAGGTATCCGAAATCAAAGCTTTCTGGATAGTGCAAAATATTATTCAGACAGGGTAATCAAACTAAGCGGCGCTGCCTTATTGAATGATTACGCGAAGCTCTTTCTCTTTCCGTACGATAACAATTCTGAATCCTTGTTCGAATTGCAATGGATTTTTCTACCGGATGTGTGGGGCACACAAAATTCTTCTCAAGCCTATCTTGCCTATAGTGCCGATATTTCGGAAGGAGATGGCTGGGGTGGTGACAAGAGCGCAACATTCTGGATGTTAAGTCAATACGAAGGTTTTATTGCTTCTGGTGATACCATGTTGAAAGGCAGGACTTTGGACCAAAGACTTAAAGCAACCTATATGTTGCCAGGTGCATACTATCCGGAAATAACCCAAACGCTAAATGGGGTAGATCAAAAATTAATTTTCCCAAATAGTACCGGTGACGTTAGTTTTTCATCTATTAAAAAGTATGTTTGCGGCAAAGCAAAAGACATGGGAGGCCAGGCTTCATCCCAAAGATATAGTCAAGATACCTATATGCTTCGGTTGGCAGAAATGTACCTTATTTACGCGGATGCTACGTTGGGGAACAATGCTTCTACCACGGATGCTACAGCGCTGGGATATTTCAATCTTGTGCACAACAGAGCTGGATTGGCAGCGGTAATAGTTCCTCTGACGCAAGACATGATTTTTAAGGAAAGGATTTTAGAGTTTGCCATGGAAGGAATGGGATGGTACGATCTGGTTAGTTTGCATTATTATAATCCGGCAAAGGCATACGCCATTTTGAATAGTCAGGATAGAGGATTGTTCGCGGTTAAGCCTGATGTATTTCCGAATCCGACGCAATGGACCATCCTTAAAACCAAATGGAATACCATAGATAGAAAGATAAATGCTTATGATGGTAATTTCTTGTTACCTATACCAGCTGCTGAAATGAGCCAGGCGCCTAACTTGAGAAAACCTGCGGTAGACTATTTTAAAAAGTAATTCCAAAGCAAACATTAAAACAAAATCTCATGAAAAAAATAGAAAAATACATTCC
Source organism: Bacteroidia bacterium (assembly GCA_025358395.1). Next base: position 9,352 of record JANYJT010000076.1, on the reverse strand, counting down.
CCTGCTTTTCCTAACCATCTTATTACTGGGAAGTTTTGCTTCATGTAAAAAAGAGGATTCAGGCCCTAACAATGGGGTTCCAAGTATCAGTTATATCCGGGTTACCGAACCTTTAAAGTCTGATTCTTTGTTGGCAGGAGCATTTCAAAGTAACCTGATTGCCATCATAGGGGTTAATTTACAGAACGCCCAACAGGTGTGGTTTAACGACCAGAGAGCCTCTCTGACACCTACATATATTACCAATACCACAATCCTGGTAAGTGTTCCAAGTATTATACCTCAAGTCATTGATAACAAACTGAAAATTGTTTTTGCCAATGGTGATACCTTGAAGTACGCTTTCAAAGTCCTGATTAGTGAACCGATCATCAGCAACATGATAAGTGAGTATGTTCCTGCAGGCGGAGTGGCTACAATAAATGGAGATTTCTTCTATAAGCCACTTACAGTCTCATTCACCGGAGGTGTAAATGGAGAAATTGTTTCTGTTGAACCTAAGATCATTAAGGTAAAAATCCCCAATGGGGCACTTCCCGGCCAGATAACTGTGACAACAAATTTTGGCACAACCAAATCAAACTTCTGGTTCAGGGACAACAGGAATATTTTCATCAGCAGCGATCCCTTTACCGGATGGTGGAATGCGTCTTTTATTGTAAATAGTCCGGGAACAGCAGATGTACCTTCCATCAATGGTAATTATATTCGGGTTAAGAAAGTAATTTCGAGCTGGAGCTGGAATGAATTGGCAGGTGGTCCTGCATCTGCAATGGGAGATATCAGTAAAAATATTCCTGATGAGGCCATTCTCAAACCTGCTTTGTACAATTTAAAGTTCGAAGTCAATACAATCAAACCATACAACAATAGTATTATTGTAATTAATGCGGGTCTGAATTCTGAAAATAATGGTGCATACAAATGGTTGCCTCCTTTTGACACCAAAGGCGAATGGCAAACTGTTGTCATTCCATTCGAGGAAGTTACTGCCAGTTATGAAAGTACCGGCTCTAAACTTGCCGTAAATCCGACAGGTTATTGGACAAGGATACTCATGCAAGGACCTGGCACGCTTGATTGTGACATGTCGTTCGACAATTTCCGTGTGGTACCCAAAACGATTAAGAAGTAAATATTTTAAATTTTATAACTGATAGAAATGAATATAAAATATAACATTCGACTGTTCTCATTGATTTGCATGGTCTTATCAATAGGATTAGTAAGCACTTCGTGTAAAAAGGATGATTCCTCGTTAAACTCAGGGAAGGTAGAACTACTCAGTTTTGGGCCATCGGGAATTAAACTTGGCGATCAGATCACATTTATTGGCAAGAACCTCGACAAGGTTCTGACTATTGCATTAGCCGGCGACAGTGTGACGAGTTCATCATTTGTCTCACAAACTTCTGAAAACATTGTAATCGTCGTTCCCCAAAAAACAGAAAGAGGTCTGGTAACGCTTAGAACCGCGACTGAAAGTATTGTTTCTAAAACAGTATTGGACATGTTGGTACCGGTTTCAATAACTTCCATAACTGCTCAGGCGCGTCCGGGTGACAATATTACAATCACCGGAAATTATATGAATTGGATTTCCCAGGTATGGTTTTCCAAAGATCTGTTGGTCACTCAATTTGTAAGTAAATCGTTGACCCAACTGGTAGTTAAGGTGCCAACTGAGGCTAAATCGGGCCCGGTGGTCATGAATACCGGAGGCGTGAAGCCTTTGTCAATCACTTCGGATAAAGACCTGATTGTTACTTTACCTGCGATTACTTCATTTGGACCAATTCCTGTTGACATTGGTGCAAATCTGACCATAACCGGAACGAACCTTGATCTTACAAAAGAGGTAAGGGTAAAAGGTGCAACAGCGCCCATTACGGCATTTGTAAGTAAAACTGCAACACAACTTGTGCTCAAAGTTCCTCCGCTGACGAGCAAGGGATTGATTACATTGGTCGCTTATTCAGGGGTTACGATTGACTCTCAACAGAAATTACTTATTGTCGGCGATCTTCCTGACCTTGCGCCTTTAAAATATGCCTTCTATGAGGATGCCTTAATGAATGGATGGTCAGATTGGGGTTGGGGAGGTTCTAGGGATTTTAACAACACGGAGAATGTTCGTGATGGCGATAAGTCAATTAAAGTTTCGTGCGATGGTTCATGGGGTGCGTTATACATGGGGGGTGGAAATGTTGATCTGTCGGCTTATTCCGAGTTCACATTTGCTCTTTTCGGTAAAGCCGGAACAAACGGTAAGGTTCTCAAAGTAGCTGTTAATTGGGGATCACAATATGACATCGTTATTCAGGAAGGCAAGTGGGTTGAATACAAACTGACGAAGGCTAACCTGGGAAATCCTACGAAAATAACTGATTTGGTCTTTCAGGAAGCTGGTTGGGCTGGAGTTTATTATTTGGATCATGTTGGATTGAGATAATATTCATAGCAATACTTACTCCAGAAATTCAGCGCATAACTGCACCAATTAAATTGGGGCTGTCTCAGACCGAAAGGATATAGAGACAGCCCTAATTTTAGAAAATTACGGGGATAATATCTTTAAATCTATTGACTTGCTGATTTTGTAAAATATGAAAAATTATTGCACCATCTTGTTAATAATCCTCGCCATTTTTGCTTGTAAACAAGATAAAGGTGAAGTTATCTCTCCTTCAGAAAGATTGAAATTTGAGGCCGAAAATGGCGTCCGACAGGGCACTTTGAGTGTTTCAACCATGGTCGGCGGATTTTCGGGAGCTGGTTATGTCGCTTCATTCAGTAGTACAAATGACAAACTCATTTTCAGCTTGGTGAATGAATTGGCGGGCGATTATATTCGGATTGAACCATTTTCACCGGGAGTTGCTGTCTCCAATCTGGTAACTCCCAATCCATCGCCTGAAGCGGTAAATCTGTATAATTACCTAAAACAGAGCTATGGTAAAAAGATTCATTCTGGTGCAACCGCTATCACATCAAGCCTTGATGAAGAGAACTGGATCTTCCTGCAAACCGGAAAGTATCCGGCATTGGCAGGCTTTGATTTCATGAACCATACGCGCAATTATTCATGGGAAAAAAGGGAGATTTAGTGAAAAATGCACTGACATGGTGGTCTCAAAACGGAATGGTGAACTGCCATTGGCATTGGCGTGATCCGCTAAAAAATAATGATGCATTTTATTCTATGGCAACGAATTACAGTGAGCGAACGGCCTTCGATGTATCAAAAATATCTGATCCTCATTCGGTGGAATATGCTGCCATGATTATGGATATCGATACAGTTGCCCATTACTTGAGACAATTAAGGGATGCAAAAATTCCTGTTCTCCGGCGGCCTTTGCACGAAGCATCCGGCAAGTGGTTTTGGTGGGGCTACAAAGGGGCGGATGCCACTAAGGAATTATGGAAAGTGATGTATGACAGGTTGGTCAATTACCACAAATTAAACAACCTGGTCTGGATCTGGACTTCTGATGTAAAATCTGATCATCTTAATTGGTATCCCGGAGATGAATATGTAGACATATTAAGCATGGACATATATGCAACCAATGGCGATTTTAGTTCACAAGTAACCAGTTTCAATCAATTAAAAACAGATTTTGAAGGAAGAAAAATGATTACGCTCAGCGAAAATGGCTCCCTTCCAGATCCTGACAATCTGGTCAACGACAAAGCAGGATGGCTTTGGTTTATGCCCTGGTATGGTGACTATACCCGAAAATCAACGATCAATCCGGTCGCCCACTGGCAAAAAATAATGAACCACAGTTATGTCATTAGCCGCGATGAAATGCCGAATCTAAAATAGTAAATTCTTATTGCTAAATAATTTAAAATCAATGTATCCATTCAAAAATAATATTCTTTTAAGTTCAATTTTGTTTGTACTATGCCTGAATTCCTGCAAAGAAAAATCAGCAGTAGTACCGGACATTCCTCCAGTAATCGTCATAGAAACACCCAATGAGGTGCCAGATCTTGCTTTCAATGCATGGAGTTCCAAATTAGCTTTAATACCTGCTGTTTACGATGACGTTCCTCAATTTTCAGGACTCAGGGAAGTTGCGGTTACAATTAACTTCTCAAAGCGTATCACCAAAGTTTCCAAATATGTGAATGGCAACAATGCCAACCCTTTCACCGGATGGATGCAAAATGATGCAGCTCTGATGAAGAACATCAATAATTTGAAAATGGGTGTGATGCGTATACCGGGCGGAAGTCTGTCGGATGTATACTTTTGGAATAGAAAAGGAGTTTATGAGAATTATGCCATTAAATCCTACGATCCTCCCCTACTCGATATTCCTTCAACTATATCTCCCTGGATAGGGAAAAGAGTGCAGGATTATGAAAATTGGTCGATGGGTGTCGACCAATATTACCAGATGATGCAGACAGCAGAAATCACCGGAATGGTAACTGTGAATTATGGGTATGCACGATATGGGACCAGCGCAAATCCCGTAGCCCAGGCAGCACACCTCGCGGCTGATTGGGTTAGATACGACAATGGTAGAAGTAAATTCTGGGAGATAGGTAACGAAGTGTCCGGCTCATGGGAGGCAGGATATGAAATAGATTTGTCGCTAAACAAAGATGGTCAGCCAAAGCGCATTACCGGTGACCTTTATGGAAAGCATTCGCTCGTTTTTATTGATTCAATGAAGAATGCTGCCCGTCAGATTGGGAAAGAAATCTATATTGGAGTTGTTTGCGACCAGGAGGTTAACAATGAAATGCCCGGTTGGAACAAGGACTTGATAAGCCGTGTAGGAGGAAAAGCTGATTTCTATATTGTGCACTCCTATTTCACCCCCTACAAAGCAAATTCTGCGCCTGATGTCATCCTTAATTCACCACAGAAAATTTCGTCTTACAAAACTTATGTCCAGGCAGAACTTGCCATGCAAAATAAACCGATAGCACCGGTATTCCTGACCGAATGGAATATTTTTGCAGAAGGGTCTAAGCAGCAAGTATCTTTTATCGATGGGATGCATGCGACGTTAATCCTCGGCGAATTGATCACCAATAAATATGAGGCTGCCGTCAGGTGGGATCTTGCAAACGGATACGACAATGGGAATGACCATGGTCTGTTTTCTTTTGGTGATGAGCCGGGCGTCGCAAAATATGCTGCACGACCTGCCTTCTATTATATGTATTATTTTCAAAAATATTTCGGCGATATCATGGTAGAGTCATCCTCCAACAATAGCAATGTAGTTGCCTATGCCTCCCAGTTTTCATCCGGTGAAGCTGGTATCGTTTTGGTAAATAAGAGTAATGCCGAACAAGTCGTGGAACTTACACTTAAAAATTTCAAACCCGGTTCACGTTACTATGCCTATATTTTGACAGGCGGAACCGACAACGGACTCTTTTCACGAAAAGTATTTGTAAATGGTTTGACAACCTCAGCAGAGGGGGGCGGCCCCGAAAATTATGAAACAATCAAAGCCAGATCTACCATTATCAATGGAAATATTAAATTTAAGATGCCCAATTTTTCGGTAATTCACCTTCTGGTTGAAAAGAAAATTTGATAAATCAGATCGAAAAGCACTTCAATTATTTGGATATAGAAAGCTTAAATGAAACTGAAAAGGTGGTTTTCAATTCCGGTTGCCGGGCAATATCTACAAGCCTGTAATTAACGCCATAGGTACCGATGGGCAGTCTACCAATCAAAATGGTGTCATTGGTGATCATACAAGGCGCCATAATCATGCTGTTGTACTGCTTTTCAATATCAATAAAACTACCGTTCTTTTGCACTTTTACAAGCTTGTTGTATTTACAATCATCATAAACGACTAATCTGATGTCCTCACTTGCTATTGGAACCTCAGGTATGATTTTCATTTTGTATATGGCAAGATCGGCGATGGTTAGCTCGGGTATGGGTTGCTGATAAACTAAGTCACTGCTTGTGCAGGATACAATCAATATTGAAATCAAAAATATACAAAAGTATTTCACAGCTAATAAACCCTTAAGATATGAAGACAAACATTTGCATCAACCTACAAATATGATGCTAATTTTGTATCAAAGTTAAACAATTTACCATGAAAACTATTATTGTCTTTTCCCTTTCAATTCTGCTTTCTCAGTTAAATTATGCGCAATCTGGATCAAGATATGCCCTGGTCATTCATGGAGGTGCAGGAGTGATGTCGCAAAATACAATGACCCCCGAGATGGAGAAGGAATACATCCTTGTCCTGAACCGGGCTCTTCAGGTTGGCGATTCAGTGCTGAAATCCGGTGGGAATAGCATGGATGCAGTGGCGAAAACCATCATGGTGATGGAAGACTCTCCCCTCTTTAACGCAGGTAAAGGAGCCGTTTTTACCCACGATGGAACTGTCGAGCTGGATGCCTCAGTGATGGAAGGTAAAACGCTTGGAGCAGGTGCAGTGGCCGGAATCACTGATATACGCAATCCTATTCTGCTTGCAAGAACTGTGATGGAGAAGTCTGAACATGTTCTCCTGACCGGGAAAGGAGCCTCTCAATTTGCAGTTGAGCAGGGGTTTAAGCTTGTTCCAAATAGTTATTTCTACACAGATAAAAGATATCAGCAACTGAAGGAGTTGTTGAATAAAGAGCGGGAAGCCGGTACCAATGACAAACATGGCACAGTTGGCTGTGTTGCCCTGGATAGAAATGGAGACATCGCTGCCGGGACTTCAACAGGTGGTATGACCAACAAAAAATATGGCAGGATCGGCGATTCACCTATCATAGGCGCCGGAACCTATGCAAACAATGCAACCGGTGCATTCTCGTGCACTGGTCATGGGGAATATTATATAAGGCTTGGCTTTGCAAGGGACATCTCAGCAATGATGGAATATCAGAAGCTGGATATTCAAAAAGCCTGTCAGGCTGAAATCTCAAAACTAACCCAACTTGGCGGTACAGGTGGGGTGATCGGACTGGACAGAGCCGGCAACATTGCCATGGAGTTCAATACTTCCGGGATGTTCAGGGGATTTATCAAATCAAATGGAGAGAAACAAATAGCCATATTTAAATAAAAAGGGCCGGGAAAATTACCCAGCCCCATTTTATTTAAATATCAATCTATTTGTACAATATTGGTTTGCCAAAGCCAACGGCTTCGAGCGGTTCCATCTGTGTTTTTGCATCGCCTACAACGACGTAATACATTTTAAAAGGATCGATGTATTTATTGACAACTTGAAGTTCCTTTTCAACTGTCAGGCCTTTTACATATGCCTCCTCCTTCTTGATGTAATCAGCAGGAAGATCATAACTTGTCATGGTATTTAACATGCCCATCAGTCCGCCCAGGGTTTCAAAACGCAAGGCATTCCCCTTCAATAGGGAAGACTTGGTAAAGTCTACGTACTCCTGAGATAATCCCTTCCGGTATTTTTCCATTTCAGTTTTGAAAATAGTAACAGACTCCACGGTAGAATTTGTCCTGACCCTTGAAGATGCTACAAATTGACCGTATTCCTTAGATCCCGAAAAGTTTGATCTGGCTCCGTAGGTAAATCCCTTTTCTTCTCTCAAAATCATGTTAAAGACACCATTGAAAGAACCGCCAAGTTTATAGTTGGCAACATATGCCGGATAAAAATCAGGATTGGTACGTGGAATAGAAGGTGTACCGATAGAAATGACCGATTGTTTGGCTCCCGGAACATCCACAAAATAAATCTGTGATTTCTCGGGCGCTGCAGGAACGTTAAGCTTTGGTATTTCGACCTTTTTTGCAGCCCATTTGGAATTCAGTGAAGATAATGCCTTTTTGACACGGTCCTGGTCAATGTTACCGACAATCAGAAATTTCGCGACTGATGGAGAAATAAATTTAGCATAATATTCTTTTAGATCATCTATCGTGATAGAAGCAACTGAACTCTCTGTTCCGGATGCATCGACGGCAAGAATATTATCACCGAAAATCAATTTGTTCAAAGCTTTGGAAGCTAAATAATCAGGACTTGCAGCACTTCGTTTTAAACCATTGATTATACGGCTTTTGGCAAGTTCAAACTGTTCCTTGTCCCATCTTGGTTCAAGCAAAATCTCTTCAACCAATTCAAGAGACTTTTCAAAATTACGTACTAACATGCCACCTGAACTACGGAAACCACCAGAGCCAACTTCGATGGTAATGTCTTCATTGCCGGAGCCAACACGTATCTGAGATCCCAACAATCCGATTACGTCTTCCAGTTGTTCGGGAGTTTTATTTTTTGTCCCCTCATTCATCATACTAGCCATTAGATTGGCGACTCCGGCTTTTGCAACCTTATCCAGTTGATGACCTCCTTCAATTGAAAGAGTATACTGTACCAAAGGCAATTCATTTTGGGTAATGCCAGAGATTTTCATTCCGTTAGACAGAGAGGCTGACCATGGTTTCGGTATGTTAACCTCTGGATCCGGTCCGGCGGCGGGCTTAACAGTACGATCAAGTTTCGTCTTTGTTCTGACAATTGCTTCCTCCGCAACAGGAGCGGCTTTCACCTCTGCTGCCTTTGTAACATCCTCTTCAACGATTCCTGCATTAACGGACCCTTGAACGACAAGTTTAAGATCACCTTTCGGAACAAAGCTTGTTTCAATAAAATTTTTGCCTTTAAGGTATTTCGCAAAAACACCCTTTACGTCTGCCATTGTAACAGCCTGAGTACTTGCAAGGTCCTTCTTGTAATATTCAGGATCTCCGGTGAAAATATTATATTCTGCCAGGGTAAATGCCTTGCTCTGAACACTGCTAAATGAGTTATAGAACTGCGTTTCATCGTTGGCCTTAATCCTGGTAAGATCTTCTTCAGAAAAACCATCTTTTTCAAATTTGTCAAAACCTTCAAAAATGGCCTTTTCAATATCTGAAAGATTTACGCCCGGATTGGCGGTTACCGAAATGGTAAATGAACCGGCAAGCTCTTGTGAACCATTTCTGGCGTTGACCCGCGATGTCAGCTTCTTATCTTTTACGAGAATGGTATAAAGCGGGGATTTTTTTGTTCCTGCCATCAGCTCACCCAGAAAATTGAGGGCGTAAGCGTCTTTTGAATAACGTTCGGCGGTTGGAAATACCATCGTCAGCATGGGGGCTTTGGCAAAGCTATCCTCATGATAAAGCTTGATGGTCTTTGGTACGCTCACCGGCATCGGTTTGCGTTTTTCGATCGATGCACCTTTAGGAATTTCACCGAAATACTTTTCAATCATCGCTTTTACTTCAGCTTTGTTGATATCGCCCGAAACGACCAAAGTAGCATTGTTGGGTGCATAGTATTTTTGATGAAAGGCTTTGACATCTCCAACTGTAGCT
>JANYJT010000056.1 GCA_025358395.1 Bacteroidia bacterium | reverse complement strand
TGTGAAAGAACGTCGGTTGATGATTCAAATCTACATCACTTATCTTGTATTTCAAAGGATTTCAGGATATTTATTCCAACATTATTTTCTACAAAAATTTTGCCTAACTAAAAAAGGTTTTTACATTTGCACCACTCAAATAATTTGAGTGAAGAGAAGCTGATTTGCTTTAGCACCTCTGGATTAAGGAGAGATGGGTGAGTGGCTGATACCAGCAGTTTGCTAAACTGCCGTACGGGAAACTGTACCGGGGGTTCGAATCCCCCTCTCTCCGCAACCAGTTAAAAACCTCGCGACAGCGGGGTTTTTTATTTCCCCTTCAATCCCAACACCGCAGGTGTTTATGGATTGAGGGGGAAATAAAAGACCCTGAGCGAAGCGAAGTGGGTTTTTAACTGGTTTAGCATCCCCCTTCAGGGATCACTGTAAGTAATCCCCATTCCTCCGCCAATCTTTTAAAGCCTCGCTTGCGTGGGACTTTATTATTTTTTTTCAAAACGCTTGTGTTTTTTAAAAAAATGGATACTTTTGCAACACTTTTGAAGGAAGCCAAATCCTTAAAACAAAAATCAAAAGTCATCGGGGTGTAGCGCAGTCCGGTAGCGCACCTGGTTTGGGACCAGGGGGTCCCAGGTTCGAATCCTGGTACCCCGACGAATAGGTACTGAAAATTTGGTATTTAGAACCGGTTTATGTACCGAAAAAAACTTAGGTTGTCAGAAATGGCAACCTTTTTTTATTTCGGGACAAAAAATTTCTAGATTTTTTTTTTGGAGATGAATAGCCTTCATAAACAGTTAGAAATATCCGCAATTAAAACGATTTTTTCTTACTTTTACTGATGTACAATAATGTAAATATGACCATATGTTCCCGTCAATAAGACGAACAAATGGGATCAACTGCTTAAGCATAAGGAATCAGATAATCGAATAAATTGTATGATAAAATTGATAGAACGCTCCAGAAATTTTCAGGAAAGGATTGCAGTAAAAAATAAGAATAAGAGTTACACCTACAAACAACTCCTGGATACTTCTGAAAGTATTGCTTTGGAATTGTTACACGGAGAAAAAGACTTGCATGAGGCTCGAATTGCTTTTCTTGTCCCTTCTGGTTATGCTTATGTTTGTATCCAATGGGGAATTTGGCGGGCTGGAGGAATCGCTGTTCCCCTTTGCGAAAAACATCCGCTTCCTTCCTTACAATATGTGATTGACGACACAACTGCATCTGCAATCATATATTCAAAAGAATTTGAATTATTCTTGTCTCCCTTGTCAAATACGCCAGGTGCCAGATTAATCCCATTGGAACAAATAGGAGAACAAACAGGTTATTTACCTGATATTGATCCGGAAAGAAGAGCCATGATATTATATACCAGTGGAACAACTGGCTCTCCCAAAGGAGTTGTCACGACACATAACAATATCCAAAGCCAGATAACTTCATTGACAACTTCCTGGGAATGGAATAAAGATGATCATGTTTTAAACGTGCTACCTATGCATCACGTTCATGGTATTATTAATTTATTATGTTGTGCATTGTGGAGTGGTGCCTGTTGTGAATTTCTTCCAAAATTCAATCCCGACCATATTTTTCGAATATTTTGTAGAAAGGAGGTCAATGTTTTTATGGCAGTTCCTACCATATATTTTAAGCTGATCACGCATTGGAATCAGCTTCCCGTAGTAGAACAAGAACTGATATCTGAACATTTAAAAAACTTCCGACTCATGGTTTCAGGGTCTGCAGCACTTCCAATAAGTGTTCTTGAACAATGGAAACAAATTAGTGGCCATACTTTACTTGAACGTTATGGAATGACTGAGATCGGAATGGCCATCAGCAATCCATATCATGGTGAGCGAAAACCTGGATACATCGGACAGGCATTGTCAGGGGTGGAAATCAGGTTAACCGATGACAATAACCAACAGGTTGCAGTAGGAACTCCTGGTGAAATTCAAATAAAAGGAGCAAATGTTTTCAAGGAATACTGGAATAAACCGAAAGAGACCAATGAGTCGTTCACGAAAGATGGGTGGTTTAAATCGGGTGATATCTCAATATTTGAGGATGGCAGTTATAAAATACTGGGAAGAAATTCAGTTGATATAATTAAATCCGGAGGTTTTAAAATATCGGCACTGGAAATTGAAGAGGTATTGCGAGCTCATCCAAAGATTAAAGATTGTGGAGTAGTGGGTCTTCCTGATGAAGAGTGGGGAGAAATTATTGGAGCTAGCCTGATTTTGAAGACAAATGATTTTAATCTTGGACAGTTGATAGAGTGGGTCAAGGAGAAACTTCCAGGCTACAAAACTCCCAAAAAATATATCATTCAAGATGAATTGCCTAGAAATGCAATGGGGAAAGTCACAAAGAATGAATTAAAAAGCGCATTCACAAATATTTAAAATTAAGCATGAAAATTTACGGAGTTGCTTTGTTAGCCGGCTGTTTTCTTCTAGGGAAACTTATGGGAAATATACTGGGGATCCTTATTCATTTTGATGGTGACATTGGTGGGGTTGGTTTTGCAATGATCATGATCATGTTTTCAAGTGCATACATGAAAAAAAGAGGATGGCTTATTGAGGAATCCGAGAGCGGAATTATGTTTTGGAGTTCTATGTATATTCCAATAATTGTCGCAATGGCGGCTACACTTAACGTAAAAGCAGCCATGTCCGGTGGCTTTTTAGCAATTTTGGCTGGTGCAGGCGCAACTCTTGCTTGTTTTATGCTGGTACCTTTGATATCCAAAATTGGGAGGAAAGTTGTTCCACAAAACCTCAATACCTAGAAAATGGATATTATTAAAACAATTACAGATCAAAATGGATTGGTATTTGCTTTCCTTTTAGTGGGTCTAATTATGTTGTTTTCTTTTTGGATATCTAATAATGCGACCCAAAAGAGAATTCCAGGGGTTGCCCTTGCTGTAATAATCGGATTGGGATTGGCTTCTTTAGGTAATAAAAAAGGATTAGCAGACATTTCCTTGTTTTCAGGAATGGCCATACTTGGTGGCTCGATGTTAAGAGATTTTTCAGTTGTTGCCACGGCGATGGGAGCCGAAGTTAGCAAAATGAAGCAGGCAGGGCCAGCAGGAATTGTATCACTTTTTGTGGGTGTAATTTTATCATTTGTTGTAGGGGTAGCTTTTGCCCTTGTAATGGGTTTTAAAGATGCTGAAAGCCTGGCAACCATTGGAGCCGGGGCATGTACTTTCATTGTTGGACCTGTTACTGGTTCTGCTTTGGGCGCTGGGTCTGAAGTAATCGCAATAAGTGTTGCAGCAGGTGTTGTAAAGACCATTTTGGTTACAGTTGGAACTCCACTCTTTGCAAAAAAAATTCGTCTGGACAATCCGCATGCTGCCATAGTGTTTGGTGGCTTAATGGGGACAACTAGTGGTGTGGTGGCAGGACTTGCTGCCACAGATCCAAAATTAGTTCCCTACGGTGCATTAACGGCTACTTTTTACACTGGACTAGGTTGTTTGCTATGCCCATCGATATTTTATCTCGCCCTCAAATTTTTCATTGGATAAGTACTGCTTAAATATATAAACTCAATACCCTTCCCATTTTTGGGATTGATGTTACGGGAGTATCTCATGGTCACATCCCCATCCCAGTGTTCAAATACCCCCAGACTATTTATCGGCTTACCATTTTGCATGTAAGTGATGCCGGAGGGTGCATGATCAGGAACAGCCATTTCACGGAGAAAATCATCTGCATTTTCACGAACCAGAATACGTGGAACATTATGAAAGGTTGATTCGTTGTTATTTTTGCTCTGAGCATACATCAGATCCAGACCAACCGATTGGATCGCCACACCATCCAATGATACCAACACACAGGCTGGCCATTCCGGGTTTTCGTAAGGCACCACTTTGTTGTTAAACGGTGGATTTGGGAAGTGCAAAGGATAACTGCGCCATTTCCGGCCACAATACAATCCATCCAGTAGATACAAAATTGTTTTACCTCCAAGGTTGGGAGAAGCGGCAAGATCGACCAAGGGTGACCAGGCATTTTTCACTCCCTCCTTTTTTGTATTCAAAATACTGTGCAACTCTGCCGTACCTTTGATCGATCCGGCATGATTCTTACCGGACATCGTCAGTGCCGTTTGTCCTTCATCGCCATCTTCCATGTAATTGTATGGGTAAGAATGAAGCTTTAGAAGTGCCAAATTTATTATGTAAGTTGCCTCCTTTATTTGTTTCGGAATAAGTTTTGCCTCTTTGAAATTTCCAGCCGAATAGGTTATCCCCTCGACCCAATCAGCCGCTTCCAGTCCTGTGTAATCACCATAAGCCGGGTTAACAGGCTGTGCCTTATCAGGTGCTTTCTCCTGCAGAAAACGTACATCCTTAAACTCTTTCCAAATGGTGGTCAGCAAATAGGGATACATAGGACGACGCGCATCGGTTATCATAATGTCTTTCGGGACTACACCGGCACTGTAGACCAGCTGACGAACCATTGCCAGTAACATTTGAGGCGTAGCATCAGTCTGGTTGTCAATTTTTGTTGTACTGCTGTTATTCAGATTTATTTTTACAATAATCACTTCTCCGGGTTTATAACCTTGATTCGCCATTCCACGCGAATTCTGGTTGTAAAATTTGAAAATTTTATCCCATGCATCGTTGTCTTTCTTTGTTCCAGTAAGTTTTTGCAGGGTAACCGCAAGCATTTCATTCACTTTGTCAACATCAGTATTTTTATCCAGCCACCACTGATCCTCGTTAAGTTTCCAGTTACCCATCCATTTGGTTGCCTTTGGATCGCGCGTCATTACAACACGACCCGGAAAAATTCCTTTGGCCTCTCCAATTGGAACATTTGACAATCCAGGTTTCCAGTCAAAACCAATGGCAGGTTTAAAAGTAGTATCTGGAACAGCCGCAAATGAGTGATCAATAGTCGTTGGTATAATGGAAACCCAAAATGATAAAACCAATATCAATAATGCTGAGGTACCAATGATGAACCCTTGGTTCTTGGGTATAATCTTGCTGAGATATTTTATGCCAAATACACTTGCAACAACCCCGGTCAGCCAGATTACAAATGCACTGGCTATCGGAAATGCTGCTCGCTGGCAAGGATAACTTGCCCGGCTGGGTTTGGGAACCACACGAATTAAAAACCATAACAGGGCTCCAAATCCAATAGCCAAAAGAATTAGTTTATTGCGTCCGGGGTGGATATTTGACTGAGAGTTGGGGATAATTTTTTTCATAATAACCTGAATTTAATCTATTTGAATTTTCCAAACTTTACTTTTTCAGTAATTCCTTTTTCATTAAGTATTTGAATTGTCGTTGAAGGACCAAGTGCTGCCGGAGCGACCCATGACCTTAATGCCCACACCACTTTTTTATCAGGAGTTACTTCAAGGGCCTGTATCGGTGGATTATTCAGATCTACTGTTCCGTTCCATTGATTAAACCAATTGTTGATAATAGTGTTGCCATTAGGCCGGCGTTTAGCAATTTGCGGACTATTGATGTTGTATCCGGTAAGATCTTTTAACTGAACATCCCATATCGTTTCTCCTTTGCGATTGACTTCTATTACCTGCGATCTGCAACAAATCAGCATATTGCCATTTTTAAGCGACTCAACTGACCATATTCCCGGCGCATTGAATGTGAAAAGTTCTTTTCCATTTACATCGTACTCGCAAACTTTGCCTAAATCCATGTGGGCTACCAAGTAGGTACCACTGGATGTAAGTCTGGCATGCCTGAATTGGCCATGAACACTTGGAGGCATTTTTGTCGGAATAATGAAGCTATGCATCGTTTTGTTTGTCTTTGCATTTACCACAAATACCCTGGCGGTATCTCCTCCCTGGATAAATACAACAAGATCCTTTCCAATGGGCTGTGCAGTGTGAATCTCGCTGCCTTTGGGTGCATCGTGGTTCCATAGCACTTCCTTTTTCTGGGTAATAAGTGTAACCCCAAACTGATGGGCAAACAATATGTTACCATTGGACATTAAAACAGCATCGCTGATCTCGCCCTTGTCCTTGGGTCCTTTGTATTCCCAGGCTATTGCGCCGTTCTTCACAATGTACATATTTTGCTCCTTGGCTTCCCCTGCATAAAAGAAATCGAACTGGGACAAACCTTTACCAGGTAAGGGTTCAGACAGGGCAGGAAGCAGATATTTCCAGATCAGGTTGAGATCAGCCTGCAATTCCTGACCACTTTCCTTTACAGCATTCAAATAATTGTCGATATCATCTGTATTCACATTCTCGGCACTGGGAGTGCTGCGGGGCAGTGCCCCACCCTCTTTTTTCTCCTGAGAGAATAATGGTAACGCTAAGCAAAGTGTTGCGACCAATATCAGTGTCCTAAGAGCTTTTTTTATCATCAGATATTAAGCAAGTTAGTTTTTCCCTCGCGGACCAGTTTCAGTATCAACTCCCCAAACAAGGTATTTGCCCAGGCAAACCACGAACGGGTAAATTTTTTTGGATCATCCTTGTGGAAGGTTTCGTGCATAAAGCCGGTATCCGCATCAGTTGCCAATAGCGTTTTCAGACAAGTAGAAATTTCTTTGTCGTTGGTACTAGTCAGGGCCAATATGATGATACTCATAGGCCAGACCATATCCAAGCCCACATGCGGACCACCTATGCCTTCTCCGGCTTTGCCTTTGAAGAAATACGGATTATCAGTGCTCCAGACCAGTTTCCGCGTATTCTGATAAATTGGATCTTTTAATTCTACACATCCCAGATAGGGTAAACCCAATAAACTCGGCACATTCGCGTCGTCCATCAAGGTAGCATTTCCGAAACCATCTACTTCAAAAGCATATACTTTGCCATATTTTGGGTGATTTATAATGGCATATTTCTGAATGGCATCTTCCACTTCTTTAGCCAAAGCAAGGCATTTTGTGGCAAAAATTTTATCGTTGGTTATTTTGTTGCTGATTTCAGCCAATTGACGTAACGAATTAACTGCGAATAGATTGGATGGAATTAAAAATCCATAGGTAGTCGCGTCATCCGAGGGCCGAAATGAGGAGTTGATCAGTCCGACTGGTTTCAAAGGCTGCCCCCAGCCATTGTTCGAAACTGTATCCAATTGACGATCAGTTTTTCTCAAAAATTTATAGGGTCCCAGATTTTCCTTGCGCTGCTGCTGAATAAATGTCTGAAGGATTAGTCCTGCCGCCTTTTGCCAATCTGCATCAAAGACTGCCACATCCCCGGTAGTTTTCCAATAATGATAGGCCAGCCTTACCGTATAACATAGCGAATCTATCTCCCATTTGCGTTCGTGCAATTCGGGCTTCATTTCAGTGGCGTCCGTTTTCCATTCCGATCCTGTTGGGCCTTCGTTAAATGAATTGGCATAGGGATCAATCAGGACACATTGTGTCTGACGGTTGATGACACCTGCCAGCAGTGATTTAATCTTTGGATCTTCGTTTGCAAGCGGCAAGTAAGGCCAAACCTGGGCAGCTGAATCGCGTAACCACATGGCTGGGATATCACCGGTAATGACGAATGTATCCGGTTTACCGTTTTTCATCTTGTGCTCAACAGTCGTGTCCAATGTATTTGGAAAACAGTTTTCGAACATCCAGGCCATTTTGGGATCTTTCAGGTTGGCTTTTGTTTGCTGAATTGTCTTTTCGACGACTTCAGACGTAAACTTTCTTTTGTCGGGTGCAGGACGCTTGCTCACAAAACTGAGTGCATTGGCTGGATTTGCGATCAATTTGCTTGTTCCTGCTAAGGCTAATCCTGCAAAAGTTAAGCTACTGCTGCTGATAAAATTTCTTCGTGATGACATATATGAATTCATTATTGGTACTATTGTTCTGATTAATAGGCTATTGATTCAAATCTAAATTTGAATACTGTAAGTGATTTTAAATTTCCCATATCTACCTCTAGTTTGCTATCGAGAGAATTTGTTCGATCAGCAGCAATTCTGAATTTGTGAACTGCAAATTTTTGAGGGCTGCAACATTGTCGTCTAATTGAGCGACCGAGCTGGCTCCAATTAAAACAGAAGTTACCCTGGGATCTTTGAGCAACCAGACCAGGGCCATTTGTGCCAGGGTCTGCCCTCTCTGCAGGGCTATCTGGTTCAATTGTTTTACCTTTTGGATAGCAGGTTCAACCTGAGCAGGTTTTAAGAACCCCCATGACTTGGATGCTCTTGAACCTTCCGGAATTCCTTTCAGGTATTTATCCGTCAGTAACCCCTGAGCCAGCGGTGAAAAAGGGATGCAACCAATTCCTTCATTACCTAGCACATCAAGTAAACCATCTTCTACCCAACGTTCGAACATGGAATATTTTGGTTGATGGATGAGGCAAGGTGTTCCGAGTTCTTTCAATATCCGTGAAGCCTCGGCTGTTCTTTCTGCCGAATAGTTCGAAACACCTGCATAGAGCGCTTTTCCTTGATGGACAGCCTGGTCAAGTGCCATCATTGTCTCTTCAAGCGGAGTATTGGGATCTGGACGATGGGAATAGAAAATATCCACATAGTCGAGCTTCATTCTTTTCAGACTCTGATCAAGGCTGGAGAGTAAATTTTTACGGCTTCCCCATTCTCCATAAGGACCGGGCCACATCAGGTATCCGGCTTTGGAGGAGATAATCAGTTCATCACGGTGGGGTGCCAGATCGAGTTGCATGATCTTGCCGAAATTTTCTTCTGCCGATCCGGGAGGTGGCCCATAATTATTGGCCAGATCAAAATGAGTAATGCCAATGTCAAAAGCATGGCGACACATGGCACGACCATTCTCAAATACATCAACTCCTCCGAAATTATGCTACAAACCCAATGAAATGGCTGGAAGTTTCAACCCCCATTTTCCACATTTATTGTAAGGCATTTGACTGTAACGATTATTATCAGCAACGTAGGTCATATAAGTATCTTTTTTAGTGAAGAATTTATTATTGTTTCAAATCAAGACTCAATTACATGGTTGTTATTACCAATTTTTTCCCTTTCATCAAGTCACGTGAAGATATAAAAAAGCCCTCTAACTTCTTATCATCATAGGTTATTGAACTGATTTTCTTCCCTGCTTTCTTTTTGATGATGGTAAATTTCGTATCACCAAGGTTAAATTCTACTTTTTTGAACAGTGGCACTGAGACGATGTACTCAGGATCAGCCGGCGAAAAAGTGTATAATCCGATGGAGGTTAACACGTACCACGATGAATTTTCACCAGCATCGTCCATTCCGGAATAAGCCAGACGCTCTTTACCCATATCATAAAAACGATCCATAATGCTGTCGAGTATTACCTGTGATTTTTCCTGTTTGCCGACGAAATAATACAACCATGGGAAGCTGTGGTCGGGTTGGTTCCCATGACAATATTGCCCAATAAATCCAGAAATGTTGTAGGCTTCGGCTCCCTTGTAGGGTATTGAAAAAAGATCATCCAGTTTCTTTTCAAAATCAGCGGGACTCTTGTAAAGTCCGATTAATCCTTTTACATCGTGTGGGGCAAAAAATGAAGATTGCCAGGCGTTGGCTTCACGATACATGTATTCATAATATATAAACTGAGGATCGAAATTCTTAATCCATTCGCCGTTGGCCAATTTACCCCGCATCAGTCCTGTGGACGGGTCGAACATATTTTTGTAATTTCCGGTGCGATTCATCAGCATATTGTAATTATCCGTATCGCCTAACTCTTTGGATAACAAGGCCACAGCATAATCATCGTAAGCATACTCAAGTGTTTTTGTAACTCCTGCAGCAGCTACGGTTTCAAGTTTGGGATTTGCAAGATCAGGTTCCGGGATGAAGCCTTTTTCAATGTATTCCATCACGCGGGGTCTGCTTTTGTTTTCCATCGTAGCATTTCGCAAAAGCAGGTTATAAGCGCTTTTTACATCGAAGTTCCTGATTCCCCGAAGATAGGATCCCGCAATAAACGGAGCTGCATGGTCCCCATGGAAGAAGGTGGGCATAAACCCTGATTTTTCGCCCTTGTCGATCAGCGATTTGATCACATCTTCGGTTACCTTAGGCGACAACATGCCTAGCAAAACCAGTTTATTCCTGTAATCATCCCACAAAGATGGCTCAGTATAATAACTAAATCCTTTGTTTACGACATTCCCTTTTTGATCTGTAAAATCACCATTTATATCGCTTCTCAAAGCGGGCCAAAGGAAAGAACGGTACAAAGTTGAGTAGAATAATCCCTTTTGCCTTTCGGTGCCACCCGACACTTTGACCTTCGACAACAAAGTCTCCCAGGTCTCTGTGGCCTCCTTTCGAACTTGGTCAAAACTCTTTCCCAGCAACTCTTTTTCGAGATTTTCCTTCGCATTTTTTAAACTGACAAACGAAAAGCCTATTTGTATTTCCAGTGGTCCTGATTGATTCTGGAAATTCACAATGGAAATAGTCTTCTTCTCACTTTTCAATGAATCAATGTTTAAAATTTTATGATTCGAGACGGCATAGAAATAGATTTTATCGCCGGTTTGCTGAAATCCTTTGAACACATTATCGCCTTCCTGGTGGATCTCCCATTTCCTGACTCTTTCGTTGGAGGTGGCAAGGTCGGCCATCAATTTTTTGCTCACTCCGGTCTTGAAAGTGTATTTGTGAAACCCACAACGTAAAGTGGAGGTCAGTTCAGCATTCACCCCATATCGTTCAAGAAAAACCTGGTAGTATCCCGGGTGCGCCGACTCGTTTTTGTGACTGTAGGCGGAATAATAGTTATCCGGTGAGATTGTTCCGGTTACGGGTAGCAAAGGTACATTGCACAAATTCCAATGCCCTTTGCTTGTATGGGCAAAGGCATAGATAACACTATCTTCATACTGATAACCGGATCCACTCTTAAACTTGGTAACAGGAGTGAGCTGCACCATTGCATTAGGCAGCGATGATCCCGGAAAAACTTCGGCACCCCAGGTTCTATGGGTAGGTTTGTAGCCAATATCTATGCTGTCCCAAAGAGTGGCAGTACCCAGAAATGGATTGACATGATCCGTGAAATGTTTTTGTGCTTGAGATAAAAGTACCCCAACCAAAAGAGTAACGACTAAAAACGACTTTTTGATCATATTATTTCAAATGAAGATTGTTATTAATTTGAACCAGCTGCAGACATGGATGGAGCTGCCGCGTCAGATGAATTACCCCAATTTTTATTTGGTCGCGAACCCATCTGAAAAACAAGTTTTCCACCCTTGACCATATTGGCATTCGTGATCCATGGTTTATTAAGCTTCGATCCATTCAAACTGGCAGACTGGATGTCTCATTTTATTGGTAATGGCTTAAGTACACACATGGCCTCCATCAGCATACAACCTGATAATTGAGGAGTCAATGAAACTGCTTCGCCTGTTGCGGGAGCCTTATGCCAGTCACCACCATAAAGCATTGTTTCAGGATTAACTCCCTGTTCGGACATTACAGTAGCACAATTGGTTATATACCGGTGAAACTTTTCTCTGACAGGTCGATCGAGGTTAGGATCATTGACCAATTTGACAAAATAGCGGAAGAAAATACCATTAAAAAGGCCTCCGTCACCGGATGTCGCATTGCTAAGAACACCTTCATTGTTTGACATCTTTTCGATAACATACTCTGCAGCTTTTATTGCGTCATCCAGATACTGCTTTTTGCCGGTAATTTTGTAAAGCTCATGGGCAGCTCCGATAAATGTCCCCTGGTTATAGGTATAGACAGCCCGGCCAATATTGCCACTTGCATTCATGTTGTCGTAGACTTTCCCCTCGGTAGGCTCATAAAGCCTCTCCCTCAACCAAGTGTATATCTTGATTGCCTCATCCAGATAGGCTTGTTTGGGTTTCATCCCGGGGACAGCGATCTTATCATACATGGTAAAAATTCTGGCGGCGATGATGGCAGATGGCCCGTTTGAACAGGCATTTTTCGATTTCCGGGCATCCGTTTTCCAGGTAATTCCACCATTCCATGGCGCCTCTTCTTCCGGACCCCAGGTCGGCCAGATCCAGTCGTTGTACATCTGTATAGCCTTGGCCAGATAAACCTGATTTTGGGTGGATTCGAACATGCGAAGCTGAGCAAGCACAATCCAGTCCATATCATCTACGAATACATTCCACCACCGGTCTTCCGGTTTACCCGAAAAATTAAACTTTGGGGCTCCTTCCCACCACAAGGGATAAAAATTTCGGTAATATTGATCAGAAGTGCGGAGATAAGCGTCAACAACAACATCCATGGCATGTGCCTGTGGCCAGTAGTGGTTGGTAGTCATGTTGGATAAATCGCTTCCGTAATTGAAATAGTATCTATCGGGATAACCGGCAAAATTTGCTCCCCAAAAATGAGTAATCAGCGCCCTGCTCATGCCTTCCGCCATTTTGTTCCAAAAGGCAGGATCTTTTTTGCTTTCTGCTAATTGTGAGTCGGGTACGGCAGATTTAATCTCCACATTTTTATTGGAATGATTGATTCCTTCACCACGAAAAGAGATAGAGAATAACGCGATTGAAACAATTAGAAGTAATTTTTTCATGTAATGTTTAGTTTAGCAAAATTCGCATTGATCAACATTTATATCTAAGAGAGCAATTCATGGTATTGAAAGGGACAATTTTAGAGCTCAGCGGTAAAATTTTATTATTTACCAAAGAAATCCAAGATCCAGAAATCCATCCATTTCAGCACCGGAAGTCTGTTATGGAATTGAACCAAAGTTAGACTATTTCAATCTGCCAAGTCCAAGGCACGAAACATGGCAATGCGCTGTTCACGCAGCGGATCATTTACCACCTTGTTTTCGTTGTTGAAGACCATGGTGCCACGGTCGTGGATGTTAAACTCCGGCCACTTCGGCAGTTTAGGCGTATTGGGATTCCCTGTGCGGGCAAAGGCAATCCAGGCATCGCTGACTTTATCGGCTAGTGCCATCGCATCCGGACCGCCTCC
Source organism: Bacteroidia bacterium (assembly GCA_025358395.1). The sequence continues at coordinate 40,698 of JANYJT010000056.1, read as the reverse complement.
AGTCAGATTGGCGCATATTTTGACATTATCGAAAGCAAACGGCCATTCGATGTTATGCGGAGATTTCAACTTACCGCCTTGAACCGGCGACTCCCAGGCAAAGTAGTACAAAAATACAGGCCCTCTTCCGAGCATAGCCCTGCGCTCGGCAACTTTCATCGTCTTGGCATTGTAACTGTGATCGCTGGCAATCAAAAAGTAGATGTCAGAAGGTGAGGCACCGGGATTGCATCTCCGGTACAAGTCGATCATGGCTGCCGACTGATCGCCAAGCAGTTTATTGATTTGCAATTGTAATCCATCCTCGTTCAATTGCCAAAGGGCACCATCGGTAGTCAAACCCGTCCATTCGGTCCGGGTAGAACCTATTATGATCGGGATATCAGGCGAGACAGCAGATGCCGATGGATGGAAAGGATGCTGGGGAAGTATCACCCCATCCACAGAGGGTGCGAAACCCAGTGTATCTAGATCGTTGTTGCCCAATGCATGGTTGATATCAATATGGGCAGCCAATATCTGATTGACCGGAAGATTTTGAATCTTGTGAACATCAGTCTTTGAAATATCAAGCTTTTTGAGCAGCATCTCCGCATTCTGAAATGCCCGTTCCCGGTCGACTACTCTGATGGCGACACCGCTCTCAATGGCTGCTCTGTGAAAGAGACCTTTGGCAGAAGGCATTGCGAGAAGGGTTTCGCACTTTCTGCCACCACCCGACTGTCCGAAAATCATGACCCGGTTCGGATCTCCGCCAAACTGTTCGATGTTCGTTTTTACCCATTTGAGTGCATGGACAATGTCGAGCATTCCGGCTTGACCGGAAGCAGCAAAGTCGCTGCTGTATTGGCTAAGGTTCGCAAAGCCGAAGACATTGAGCCGGTGGTTGATGGTGATTACTACTACATCGCCTCGAAGACAAAGGTTGGTTCCATCCCAACCGGGATTAGATCCTGAACCTCCGCGAAAGCCACCGCCATGCAACCAAAGCATCACCGGTCGTTTGCCACCATCTTTAAGTGCCGGAGTCCATACATTCAGGAGGAGGCATTCCTCTCCTTCTCCGGTCGGTTTTCCTCCCGGGACTCCCAGGGCATTGTAGATGGATGGCCCGGGAGCAGCTTTTGATGTGGAAGGAGTTGCTTTGGGAGTCGTAGGAGTTTGTAGGGAAGACGGAGTGCTCTTCTGTAAATTTTGCGGAGCGCTGGATCCATATTCAAGGGTATCCCGGATACCGCTCCATCCTACAGGATCGACGGGTGGCATGAACCTGTTGCTTCCACCAGTGTTACCACCGTATGGAATACCCTTGAAAACTTTAATGCCAAGGTTCTCGGTTCCCCTGATCTTCCCAAAGCTTGTCTCTGCGGTGATAAACTTTGTCTCTTGTCCCCATGCATATCCTCCAATTGCGATACCGGAAAATGCAGCCATGGAGGTACGCCATAAAAAATCGCGGCGATTGATCCCGGAAGTATCCATACTATTCGATATACATATTTTTACTTGTTCGAAATCTAGAAATTGAAAGCAGTACTGATGAAATTCTCAAGGATAGCGGTAAAGTTTTATGCGGATTACCATGTAATAATCACCCCTAACGCGAAGACCTTTTCCCGACTGGATTTCATCACCATTCAGACGACGGCTTGGGACCCATTTCCCTTCCTTGTAAACGCCATCTTCTGCCATTGCAACACTTACATTTGGATCACCGGGCGAACTGGCTGTAAAAGTGATGATTAATCCCCTGCCTGCTATCAGATATTCGTCCGGAGCTACCTGAACAAAGATTCCGGCGGGAAACTCAGGAGTTGGAAATGAATAATGCCTGGCAATTTCAAGGTTTAGCGTATAATCTCCCACTTTTAGCGATTGCCTGGGATGATCCTTGTCGAGCATAGCGCCACCAATAACCCCTTTTCCCTGGTATTTTAAAATGATGGGGGCAATTTGTCCCAGAACTTCATAGGTTTTGCCGAGTTCCTCTGAGAAATCGGGCAGGCTTTCCATGCCAAACGGAGAAAAACCCATGGCGTCAAATTGCCCCAAAGCATAGAGGATTTGGCTGCAAGTTCGAGTTTCTCGGACAATTTCGGGAATAAACAATGGATTGTTGGGACGGGAGTATAGGGCGCAACGCTCCTCGAAGTTGCTGTAAATATCAGGGGCAAGAATGTCAATTTGGGGGGCTCCGGCATTCCAGACGTCCATCATATAGGGCAACGGGCCTCCACTCGGATAGCTGCCAGGTTTCATCTGAGCACTTTCCCTCCAGTCGGCCAGCCAAACGTTTGCAAACATTGGCAGTGGATATTCCGCCTTACCAGCCTCCGCTACTTTTCCCAGATAGCGTGCATAGTTCCATGCCATGAAGATTTCGTCAGTCGATTCGCTTGCACCAAAAATATCCTCCCATGTACCTGAAGTCTTGAATCCTCCGGCTTCCCACTTTTTGAGGAATCCCGGAACCAGTCGTTCCTTATTCTTCTGAAGATAATCGATTAACTCCTTCGGAATGGGTTGGTTGAAGGCATAGTTGGCTGCCGCTGATCTGTCACGTGAATCAGAAAGAACACCCACTTCATTCTCCACCTGAACCATCAAGACCGTATGTTTCTCTCCGTCTACCTTGCGCACATGTTTCATGAAGGCTGCAAAGGCATGTGCATCGGCATCCCTGCTTGCATCACTGAAAGTAGACAAAATGTCTAAATTCTTTCCTTCTCTATTTTGGGCGCGCGGAAACCGCTTCAGATCTGTTTTTACCCAAAGGGGAGGATAGGTAGAAACGCCGTTTTTCCAGCTTGCGAACCATAGAAAGATTAGCCGCAGGTTATTGCGTCGGGCAGCCTCGATAGCTCCATCAACCAGACTAAAATCGAATTTGCCCTCCTCGGGTTCAATCAGATCCCAACAAACAGCGGCGAGGGCAGTATTGAGATGGCCAACTGAAAATTTGGCCAATCTGGGCTCCATGTAAGCAATGCTTGAGGAGGTGGAATTATGTAATTCTCCCCCAAGAACCAGATACGGCTTTCCGTCCACTATCAATTGTATGGCAGTACCTTGCTTTTTCAAATAGGGAATCATTGATTGGCCAAAACAAGAATGGTTGAAAATTGGTATCAGAAAAATGACTGCCATTAGCTTACAAAGAGTCGGTACAGAATTTTTCATAGTTGATTCTTTAAAGACTTTCAATTATTTGGTTAAACGCTTCATCATTGGCAACTACATATGCCAGGGTATCCAGCTTGATTCATTAGTAGAAATCCATTTGGTGGGAATTTCGGCAATAAAAAATCTCAACCAGCTGACCGCAGAACTCTTCATCCTTTCAAGTGACAGTGTAGAGGTCAATACTTTATCAGTAACCAGATCCTCTTCATTACATATATTAATCACATCAGTAAATGGATCTTTCCCAGAATTTCCAATCTTATTTTTGGTCCGGTCAATTAGGTGTTGAGATGTAACTTCTTTCACATAATTAATTTTCTCAGACTAAATCTACTTGTTCTTTCATTTTTTCAAGTCCGGTTTTTGCTACCAGATATGGATCATGTTTGTAGTATTCCTGGTTGAACAACTCCAGCGAAAGCACCTTCGTTCCACCCATATTCGCAAGATCGGTCAAAATCTGCTTCAAGGGTGCATCACCATCACCCGGATAAACCCGGTCTTTATCCATTTGCAGCTCTCTGGGAATGGACAAAACATAATCGTTCATATGGAATACCTCAATGACATTTCCCCTCAACATTTTCAACGCCTCGAATCCGGCTCCTCCCTTGAACATGTGATAGACATCGGCGAGGATATGAACATCGGGATCGTTGGCTGCTGCACACACCATCATGGCCTGTCCCAGAGTGGAAAAAGAAGAATGGCCCCAGAATTCGAGAATCGGCATGACGCCGGTTTGACGGCCGAGATCAATGACCTTTTTGTATCTTTCACCGACTTTCAATAAATCAACGTGGCTTCCCTGAACCACTCCCTTCGCACAGGCAGCAATTCTCTTGCAGCCAAGTTGGCCCATCAGTTCCATCTCCTCTTTCATCTGAATCATTGCTGCCGCTCGCTGTTCATCATCATCTACCATCCAGGTTGCAAAACCAATGGCATTTTCGACGGTTAATCTACTGTCATCGATCTGTTTTCTTAACTTAGACACCGGATTCCCCTGATCGAGGTACGCTTTCACATCCCTGATCCACAGTTCAATCCCATCGTAACCAGCCTTCGATGCGATTTCAAGGTATTTGATAAGACCCGGGTTTTGACCGCTGATGGTACTGGTGTTCAGACTAAACCGAAAGTTGTTTTTTTTATTCATGGGTTTTGAGAATATGTGTTGAGGCATAAAGGCCAACGTCGTTGCAGCAGCGGTAATCACAGCTGTTTGACCAATAAATAACCTGCGATTTAATTCCATCCAATTACAGGTTGTTGACAAGGAAATCTCTGCTGATTCGTGCGCTATCAAGTTGCGAATGAGTAACACAATTATCCTGTTCTACAAAGAAATACTTCATGCCGGCTACCTTTAAATTGGCAAAGATGGGTTTGAAGTTAATTATCCCCTCACCCATGGTAGCCACCTTCTTCTCTGAAGTAATGTCTTTCATGTGAAAGAGTTCAAACCTACCCGGATATTTTTTGAAATAATCAACAGGATTAACTCCGGCTTCGGTCGTCCAACAAAGATCCATTTCGAAAGTTACCAGTGAAGGATCAGTATTCTCCATAAGTACATCGTATGGAACCTGATTATCTACTTTGACAAATTCTGTCCAATGGTTGTGAAAACTGAATTTCATTCCTGCCTTTTTACATTTCTCTCCGGTTTTGTTGAAAAAGTCTGCAGTTTTCTTGTAATCATCAATCGACTTGCCCCTGGCCTCCGGAATAGATCGCAGATTGGCATATTTCAGTCCACCCTCTACCAATCCGGCAATCAACCTATCTGTATTTTCAGGTGTAAAAGAATTATGACTGCTGATAAAACTCATGCCGAAATTTTCAATCTTTTTCCTAAAATCGGCTGGTTTGATATTGTAGAATAAGCAGTTGGCATCCGTTCCGGCTTCTATCCAGTTATAACCCATTTCTGAAACTGCCTTGAGAGTTGCATCAGGGTCTTTAAGCATATTGTCCCTAACAGTATAGAGCCCTAATCCCGTTTTGATGTTGGCCGCACCAAAAGCCATGGAAGGCAGTAAAACGGATGCAGCATATGCTGCACCCGTGGTTTTAAGAAAATTCCTTCTGGTTGTCATATTATTCAAAGCATTAATTCATGATGTATTGAATCAAAAGTCGTTTGTTAAAAATTATAGAAAGTTTCTACATTCCTGTGAAGGATCATATGGGCGGCTTCGGTGGCCTGGCGAAATGTAAGGAATTGATCATTCATAAGCTCTGTCAGAGTACCTGTTACAACTTTTTTAAGAACAATAGCGCCCATATAGGCAGTTTCGGGCCCCGTATGGCATCCGCCGCCATAGATGATTTTAGAAATTGGGGCAATACTCATGGCATCATGCAGCAAATTCTTTAATCCCAAAACGTTCCATGGGAACATCCAGCTCATATCCATATAGACATTTGGAAAATTGTAGGCCATGATTGCACAATGTTCTACCCAGGGGAATCCTCCATGCAGCAACACGACTTTGAGTTTCCTAAGTTCCTTGCGTTTCAGATAGGGAGCCAAAAGAAAAGGATCAAGCGTCTGACCCAGAGGAGGAACAGAGCGCAAATCTCCGGTTGTGCCTGTATGAATATGGATTGGGACTCCTTTCTCGCAGCAATAGTGGGCAAGTTCATTGAAAGAATAAGCATAGATTTTCTTTTTTGCCTCGGGATCTTTCGCATGTGCTTTTTCGTAAGTGCCCTGAGAATCAACCATTGAATCATCCACGAACAAACCGAATTGTTCTCCAATATGGCTTTTGACACCAATGTATTGCTTATCGCTAAGTTTATTTGCTATTCTTTCGAGGTATGTAGTACGAAAAGTGGCGAGATTCTCGCATTCCTTCAGACACTCATCAAAGATCATATCGTTGGGGACCAGTCTCCATATTTTTGCCGGAATAAGTGGAGGTACACCCTCTGTTCTGTTAGAATCCAGCACTATTGATTCTATCCTGGCTTTCTTGTAAAGCATTTTAGTGTATTCTGCAGCATTGGCCGAAACGCGACGGTACCGTTCAGCGACTACGGCTTCCAGTGTATCCTCGCAGCCAAACAGATTTGAAAATTCGGCGACTGTTGCAAGAACAATACCTGTATTCGAAAGATTGTAGTTCAATAATTTACTCATCCCGGATTTTCCTTCTGCAGGGAGTCCATCGTTCCAGTCGCCATGGTAGAACATTTGTGCAAACCTCCATGGTTCTGGATTATTCATCGCTTCTACCGAAAGCTCATGGTGGTGATGGTCAATGACAGGAAAATCTGTCAGATCAAGCAATTCTTTGCTTTTCTTTGCCGAACTTGCATTTTCATTCAAGGTCATGCCATAGCTGCCTAACGCTGTCACAGAAGCAAGGCCAGTGGTTGCTAAAAATTTACGACGGTTTGATAAGCTCATATTGGAAAGTTTTAGTAAAAAGAAAAATAAATATTTTAAAAGGAGAAATTATTAATAACATATCATGAGTGCATTAAAGATAACCACTTCTTATGTTTGTCTTTGACTGTCAGGCCTTTTGGGTTCCGGAGTGTATGCTTCACCTGCCAGAGGCACAGCTTTATCGATATCAACAGGGCCAAAGGCAATAATCTTAGGGCCGATTTTCAGATCTGAATTCATCATTTCATCCCAGGTTACAGCCTTCCCCGAATAGGCGGAAACACGGCCCATAATTGCCACAAGACTAGAAATTGCCAGACTTTCTGCTTCATTTAGCGGCTTATTGGTACGAATAGCTGTAACGAAATCAATGTGTTCCTGAAGGTATGGATCAACACTGACTGTTCTTGTAGGTTTTCCCTGTTTGTCTAATGGGTATTCGTACTTCCAGATCACTTTTCCATTTAAATCCCAAATTGTGTTCTGGCAGTTGGTGGATCCTTTGGTACCGTGAATAAACTCAGAAACATTGTTGGAACAACCATTTACCTGGCGGCACATGCTATGTTCATGGGTTTTGTTGTCAAATGAATAGTCAACACTGAAGTTATCATATTGATTGCCAAAAGTACGTCTGACTCTTGATCCGAATCCAACAGCTTTAATTGGGTGCTTTCCGGTGAACCAGTTAATGACATCAATGTTGTGAACATGTTGTTCGACAATGTGATCGCCTCCTGTCCAGGTCCAGTTGGTCCAGGTTCGAAGCATATATTCCATTTCGGACCATTTTGGATCCGGATCTTTGATGTACCAGCTTTTACCCGTATTCCAATAACAGTTTGAACCGACGATATCTCCTATTAATCCCTGCGATACTTGTTGCCAGGTGGCAACATAATCGCGCTGATGACGGCGTTGTGAGCCGACAACGATACAAAGCCCCTTTCCTTCAGCTTTCTTTCCCGAAGCCATAACTGACCTTGCCCCAACTGGATCGACGCAAGCCGGTTTCTCCGCAAACACATGCTTGCCTGCCTGAACGGCTGCCGCGAGATGATCAGGGCGGAAGAATGGCGGAGTTGCAAGTAATACGACATCAACTCCTGAATCAATAACTTTTTGGTACGCATCGAAACCAACGAAGCATTTGTCGAGAGGAACTTCCTGACCCTTTTCCTTTTTGATCCGCTCCCGGCAAGTGTCAAGCTTATCCTGAAATACATCGCCCATCGCAACGATCCGAAGATTTGGACCTGCACTGAGAAATTGGACTGCGGCACCTGTTCCGCGTCCACCACATCCCACAAGTCCCATTTTTAGCACTGGACCATCAGGTGCCTGGTCAAGCATAGTTGGCATGGCCACACTTTTTTTCGCTTCGCTATCCGAGCAACTATTTAACAAAGAAGGAATGACAGCTCCGGCAAGCCCTACCATTGCGGCATTGCCCAAAAAATTTCGTCTGGAGAAATCTTGTTTTTTCATGATATTAGTTTTTTAATTTGATGTTTTGACATTGATAGAGTATCCCTGGTTTTTTTACTTAATTACTGTCGATCCAGTGTCTAAGCCACAATCCTGAGACCTTACTCGATTTCTTTATCTGCTACTTTGTATAGAGGTGTTGAAGTTTCTTCTTTTGTGATTCCATTTTTAAACAGCGCGATGAAGGCGACCAACATAATGATCGAAAAAATGGTAGTCAAACCCCATATACTGTTCCAATCATAAATTCTTTTACCCGAAGAAGTATCAGTAAAGATTCTGATTATTTGTCCATTGATGATATTGGCAACTAACATTCCCAATCCGAATGTTACCAGGAAGAAGAATCCTTGCGCCTGTGACTTTAGTTTTCCTTCAATCTTTTTATCAATGTAGATCTGTCCTCCCACATAGAAAAATCCAAAGATGCAACCGTGCACAAGAATTCCAATGTAAACTACCCAATGTTGATCTAATACGCCTCCCAAATAGAATGAAACAAATCGTATTATCGATGCGATCAGCCCAATAATCATTACCTTGCGTAAACCAAATTTCTTAATCGAAATAGGAATCAATAACATAAACCCCATTTCTGCAACAACACCCCAGTTCATCGTGACCGTCATAAATTCAGTCTTTATATCCAGGAGGTATTCAGAAAAATAGGCGAAGTACATCGCAAATGGAATCATGGAAAAGAAAGATAGTATTACAAAAATTGCAAAATTCCTCTCTTTCATGTATTTAACCGCTCTTAAACCCATGGCATCAATAAATGAGCTAGGTGCACCCTTCCCCTTAGAAGGTGTATGAGGAAGCGTGAGATTTGACAATGCAGCTATGAAACTTACACAGGCTCCGACATAAAATGTCACATTTGTCCCGTCAAAAGGAATATGAAATACTTTAACTGAAATCACGCTAAAGATCCCTGCAACCACCGCTCCGATTGAGCCAAACACCCTGATTTTTGGAAATTTTTCGGAAGGAGCATGAGACATCGCTATGGCACTCGTAAGGCTCCAAGAAGGCATGTAGAACAACATGGTAAACAACAAAATGAAAAAAAGCATCGTGGGGTCATTGGCACGTGCTGCTAAAATGAGGAGAAATCCGACCAAAACATTCAAAACAAATAGAACTCTCTGCGCGGCAAAATGACGGTCGGCAATCATTCCTATAATGGGTGAAGCCATGCAACCAATAGCCATAGAACTGATAATAAGTGCCTTTTGGGTACTTTGGACGCCCATATTGGTCAGGTAGGCTGCGAGAGGGAACCACCAGGCCTTATATATCATGTATTGAAAGAACATCATCAAAGACAAGCGGATTCTTAACATAAGTTGAATTTTAGTGTTGGTTCATATTGCGATTAATCAGAATGGTATTCTTTAATTTCAAATTTCAAAACTGTCACATTCGCGGTAGGCCTGAATAACCTTGGCCTCACCCTCTTTGCCTTTCACACTGAAACCATGCTCTAGACATATGACACCTTTAAATTTTTTGTCATAGATGAATTTGAAAATATTCTTGTAATTGATTTCGCCGGTTGTCGGTTCGTTTCTGCCAGGATTATCGCCGGTGTGGAAAGAGGCAATTTCACTCCAGGCAGCCTCAAGATTCGGAATTAAGTTTCCTTCGGTAATTTGTTGATGGTAAAAATCCTCGACGATCTTGCAGGAAGGACTGTTGATGGCTCTGCAAATTGAATAGGCTTGTGGAATTCCATTCAGAAATTTGCCCGGATGATCATGCAGAGCATTCAATGGTTCCAATACAAGGATCAATCCAGCTTTTTCTGCTATTTCTGTACAACGCCTGAGATTGTCAATCGCATTGGCAGTCTGAAAATCTTTGTGCAGCTTCAGATCATAATCGCCCAAACTGACAAGGCCCCATTTTATTCCTGTTCTTTTGTAAACCTCAACCATTTCATTCATCTTATTGACCAGCATCTCACGAACTTCTGGCTTATTAAGTACAAAAGAAGAGGGTGCCAGGCTTGATGAGAGTGCTACAAAAGGTCCGAAATCCATGCCAAGCCGGGCCATTTCACTGACAATCTTATCCTGTTCGGGTACAGGCCGTTCCCATATTCGCAATTCATACATCGCCCTGAAACCCGCATCGTAGCAAAACTTGATATTGTCAATCGGATCGGTTCCGGCATGTCCGTTGAACATCTTAAAAGTCGGTGCATACTTAAGTTTGAAGGGTGCCGTCGCATTTGTAGGTACTTCCAACTTCGATGGCTCTGTAGCGCCAAAGATTGAGGGGGTAGCCATTAAAGCGGAACCACTTATAACTGCTTTTTTAAAGAAATCTCTTCTTGAATTTTTCATGATCAAATTATTATTTAAGATGCCAAATGGAATTAATTTCGTTGTTCTTCGGTTTGCAAGCAGTTATTTTCATCCTATGTTTGTCTTTGACTGTCAGGTCTTTTTGGTTCAGGAGTATATGCTTCACCGGCCAACGGCACCGATTTGTCAATGTCGACCGGACCAAATTCAATCACCTTTGGACCAATTTTAAGATCGGAATTCATCATCTCATCCCATGTTACCTGCTTTCCGCTGTAGGCAGAAATACGGCCCATAATTCCACACAATGTCGAAACTGCAAAATTTTCACCTTCATTGATTACTTTGCCTGTTCTGATTGCTGTTACTAAATCAATATGCTCCTGAACATAGGGATCTACACTGACAGTCCTGGATGGCTTGCCTTGTTTGTCCAGCGGATATTCATATTTCCAGATCACGTTTCCTTTCAGATCCCAGATGGTATTTTGGCAGTTGGAGGATCCTTTGGTTCCCTGAATGAATTCTGAGATATTGTTGGAGGTACCATTGATTTGGCGACACATGCTGTGTTCGTGCATACCATTTTCGAAAGTAAAATCGGTACTGAAATTATCATATTGATTGCCATAGGTTCGACGGATTCTGTTTCCGAAAGCAAGTGCCTTTATCGGATGTTTCCCGGTAAACCAGTTAATTACGTCAATGTTATGGACGTGCTGCTCGACAATATGGTCACCGCAGGTCCAGGTCCAGTTGGACCATGTACGGATCATGTACTCCATTTCTGACCATTTCGGATCGGGATCTTTGATGTACCAGCCTTTACCCCCATTCCAGTAAGCATTTGCCCCAACAATGTCACCAATCAGACCCTGAGCCACTTGCTGATAAGTTGCCACATAGTCGCGTTGGTGGCGGCGTTGTGTGCCCGCAACAATACACAGTCCTTTGCCTTCAGCCTTCTTGGAAGTAGCCATAATAGACCTGGCTCCAACAGGATCGACACAGGCAGGTTTCTCTGCAAATACATGCTTTCCTGCCTGAATGGCCGCTGCAAGATGCTCCGGACGGAAAAAGGGTGGTGCTGCCAGCAAAACGATATCCACACCCGAATCAATTACTTTCTGATAAGCATCGAATCCTACGAAACAATTGGAAATTGGCACTTCCTGTCCTTTTGCCTTCATAATCCTCTCTCTGCAAGAGTCCAGGCGATCCTGAAAAACATCACCCAGAGCAGTTATTTTCAGATTTGGACCTGCACTTAGAAACTGAACAGCTGCACCTGTACCGCGTCCACCACAACCTATCAGCCCGGCTTTTAAAACAGGGCCATCGGGTGCCTGATCGAGGAAGTTAGGTATTGAAACGCTTTTATTTGCCTTACCATCGGCACAGTTATTGAAAAGCGCTGGGATCACAACGCCTGCCATTCCCACAGCAGCTGCGTTGCCTAAAAAATTACGTCTGGAGATACCGGATTTTTTCATGTCTGGAAGTTTTTATGAGTGATTTATTTAGTATCGCGTTTCCCTGTATTCTGGTCAAATTCACATACAACCCTGAATCCAACATTGAAGCAGTCGGAATACCACCATATACTCTTGGGCATCTGGGGATCGGTTCTCAGCCACTGATCATTTTTGGTAAAATCACGGCTTGCACTGCGCACAGCACTTGCCTGATCCAAAAAGGATCCGCCACGGATGACTCTTTCTGAACCGGATTCCGGTCCTTTTGGATCCTTTACCCCATCGGTCAGGAGTGAATAGGCATCAGCGGCGTACCAATCCGAACAAAATTCAGCAACATTCCCTGCCATATTCTTAAGCCCAAAAGGATTTGGTTTAACATTATCAGGCGTTTGTGTCTTCCCCGAACTGTTTCCTCTGTAGAGTACATAGGTATTGATCATAGTTGTATCGTTTTTGAACAGTCTTGCTTTTAACCCGCTTCTTTCAAATTTGTTGGGATCGCCCGGAAAAAAATAGGGAGTATTAGTACCTGCCCTGTTGGCATACTCCCATTCGGCTTCTGTTGGGAGCCGGTAAGTCTTGCCCGTAACAAAAGTCAGCCATTTGCAGTAGGTCTCCGCAGAGTGGTAGCTCATGGTAATAGCCGGTCTTTGACCCAGACCCCAGTTCTGGTCAGGTTGTCCGTAAGGCGGTGTTGCTCCTGATATAGCATCTACCTTCGATGACGAATCTCCCTTCAGCACTTTAATATCCGCAGTACGTTCAGATGTTGCAGTTTGAGCGTAAAAAGTGAGGTATTCATCCCACGTAACCTCTATCTCTGCCATGTAGAACGGACTTATTTCAACCTTCTTCACCGGTCCTTCATCCTCTTTTCTGAATGGTTCGTTGGCTGGACTTCCCATTTCGAAGGTTCCCCCTGGAATGGCAACCATGTTGAATGAAACCGCGGATTTTGGAATATTTTCGGTATAATTTTTAAACTCAGTAACCCTCGAAGGTTCAATAAATAATTTCTTGGGCTCAGACGATGTACTACCAAATGTAGAATTACTGCCATGAGTATAGCCTTCCATAAGATGTCCGGCATTCAGGTGACAATTGATACAACTCAGATCTTTTGAATCTTTGTTTTGTGTATAATAGAGGTGCGCATTTTCGCCATCTTTGGTCAACTTGGAAGGGAAAAGATTCTCATGACATTTAACACAACTACTTTCGTAAACATATCCGTGAGCTGCTTCGAGATTTCTTCGTGCATCAAAATTAAAAGAAGCTGCATTTTTTGTCCATTTACTCCAGAGATCCCTCATTCCTGTAGTACTTTTTGCCCATAAATAACCTTGCCCTTTCGGCGGAAGGTGACAATCAACACAAGCAACATGAACACCTGATTTTGTTTCATAATGGACAGATTTCTTCCAGGATGCATCTGCCTTCGGGTGGATGTGACAGGAGATACAATACTCATTGGTCGAGGTCATAGTGATTGCCTTCCCTCCACCCAGGATCAGCATTGCCCCGAGAATCAGGCCCGGAAGGAACCATATAAGGAATTTCTTCATGAGATAAATTTTGGGAATAGTTAATCTTTTAACTATGAAAACTGAAAACCAATTGTTAACTAATAATGCTTTTAATCCTGCTATCCAACTCGTTCTGACTGTTTGTAAATACCGCCAAACCGGCCAATGTCAAAAGGGTGTCAGGAGCCAGTACTCCTCTTTTGATCTTTTCCTCCCATTTGCTGTGCACCGGAATCTTGCCATCCTTATCAAGAACACTCAATTCCTGGCTTGAAAGCAATGGGAACATATCTCCACAACCTGCTTTGTGAGCTCTCTCAACAAATTCATCTCCCGATATAGGTAGTTTTGAAGTCAATTGCGTTCCAAAACTTAAAACCTTGTCATCCACCTCATAGAATTTCTCAATGGAAGCATCGAGAGCGGAATCATACAGGTTTACAGGATAGTTCTCTTCAAGTCGTGATTTGAATACACCAGAAAGTTTGGCGATGCCTTCGGCAGCAACATAGGTTGGTATGGTAAAAACATCCGCTCCGGCAAGAAGATCCAACTGTTTGTAGTTAAGTAGACTGGCAACTATAAGTTTCGTAGGCCATGGATTGTTCTTCGATAATTTTGTCACCCACTTCTGAGAAGAAAGTACCGCATTGTCACCGGCACCCGTGCCCTCGCCCAACTTGTTAATCGCCAGGTAAACATCGACCCTGTTAAGAAAAATATTGAGGTAATCCGGCCTTGCCATCATCGTAACCAGTACATTTTGCCTGGCACTGAATTCAAGGGTAAAGTTGATCCGGACCCCGGCATCCCTGAGCTTTCTGGCGCCTATAAAACCGGATGGAGTATACGGCACTTTTACCACAAATCCTTCAGGACAAATTTCATGAAACCTCTTGCCATAATCAACGATTGCCTCAATGTCGTGGGCCGTATCGGTATGAAGTTCCACGCTGACACTCCCGCCAAAACGCGTGACCAACCGCAAACCATGTAAAGCGTTGAGAATAAATGCAATCTCCTGAACCCTTTTCTCTTCCGGTAAATCCTTGACCAACTTACTGACTCCGGCTATGAATTCGTCATAAATTCCCTTTTGTATTTCATTGTTTAACAGGGTATTGTTGGTGGTTAGAGCGCTCATTTCACTCGACCAGTTTAATTCGGCTTCCTGAATGTCGCCTGTGTCCAGCCAAAGTTCTGTCCCGGTATTTTTTAGAGAAGTCCAGAATGGATTTGGTTTCCCTATTACTCTTGTTTCATTGACGCTATCTATTATAAACTGTCTGATTTTGTTGTTATAGGTGGTCATAATTTTGAATTATTGTTGTTAATTAATATTCCCTTTTATTGGTTATCTTTTTTTTATTCTACTAATATTCTGTATATTACATTTTTTCAACTCTCAACATTCAACTCTCAACTTTTAGTTTTCTTCCTCCTCGTTAATCTGAACCCATCGATTACCTGTTTCGTTTGATTTCACTACCGCATGGACAAACTTCATCCCGCGTACGCCATCATGAACTGTCGGATATTCTCCCTGTTTGACCTCTTCGCCCCGGATAGACCTGCCAGCACCTTTGTAAATATTGGCAAGTGCTTCGTAATAACCCTCCGGGTGACCGGCTTTCATGGTATGGCTTGCTTCTGCAAGTTCTCCATTGTAAGTATGTGCCGGCTTATAGGTCCTCATTGGCTCATTAAAAGCATGATGGTAGAGATAATTTGGGTTCTCCTGACCCCATTTCAGGCTGCCTTTTGAACCATATATTCCAAGGGTAATGTCGTTTTCCTCACCGGTGCAAATCTGGCTTGCCCGGATGACACCCTTCAGATTGTTATCGAATCGCAACAATACAGTTCCGTCAACATCCAGTTTAACCTCATCCTTAATGGTGTTAAGATCAGACAGCAACTCCTTTACTTTCCTCCCTGTGGTATATTCCAGGAGGTTAAAGGCGTGTACGCCAATGTCGCCCATGCAACCACTAATTCCATTTTGGGCTGGATCCAGTTTCCAGAAATTTGCAATCCGATTATCGGTGCTGTGGATAATGGCATTGACCCAGCCCTGATAATATTGGGCATCGACACGTTGAACAGTTCCGATCGTGCCATTTTGGATTAGTTCCCGCATCTGGCGCACCATCGGATATCCCGTGTAAGTATGGGTAAGAACAAAAGTCAATTGAGTCTTCATTACTAGCTCTTCCAGTTCAATTGCCTCCTCTACCGACATCGTCATCGGTTTTTCACAAACCACATTGAAACCATTCATCAGCAATTTTTTTGCAAATGGATAATGCAAGGTATTAGGGGTAACAATAGAAACCATCTTCATACGTTGTTCGATAGGAAGCTGAAGTTCAGCGGCTATCATCAAATCGATATTCTCATAACAGCATTTCAGATCGATACCCTGCTGTTGGGCAAACTCTTTGCTTCTTTCATAATCAACATCAAACACACCTCCTACCAGCTCAAAATCATTGCACAATCTTGCAGCCCGACGATGCGCATCACCGATAAAAGCACCTATTCCGCCACCTATCATGCCATATTTTATCTTCTTCATCATAATCATTTTAACAATTGCTGATCTCAAAATTGAATGATTCCTGCTCAGAGATTCTTAAACCTGTTTTGCAAAACACGCTTTAGTTTCGAATTATCATCCGTGGCACTCTCAATAATTTGCATCATACCCGGGAAGGTCAAAACCTTTCTCATAACAGTTTCATCGATTTCTTCCATAATTACTTCGAAAGGGATATGGGACTTTTCTGACAAATTTGTGAGTGCAGCTCTGGCCTCGGTTTGAGGAATTTTCCGGTGCTCAGGATAGCCGCAACCAAATTCTACACTGAACAGTTTTTCAAAGATGAATTTCAGGTTTACACCTCCGGCCAATCCATACCCTTTATTCAACGCAAGGGAGATGGTATTTCCTGCATTTACCTGGGCAAAAAGCCAGGCATCCACCGGATCCTGCAGGAGTCCGCAGAATATTCCCGGGAACTGCATTACCGCATTAAAATATCCCTGACCAGTACCGCACCCGCCAACAACAAGATCTACGACCTTCAATTTAAGTAGAATGGCACTAATGATGCTGGTCTCCAAATAGGACAGCACAGGTTCGTTTTCAGATTTCTTCATCCCTGCATTGAGGAGCTCATGTCCAAACCCATCCAATGCTTCAATGACATCCTTATTTCTTTCAACTGTGCTCGCTTCAGTAACTACACCTATTCTCATGGTAACTCCTCCTAATATTTTTGATACCTTCTAAGCATCCGTTTTATTAAGTAAATGTTTTGCTGTTTCAATGATTCTATTCGTCGTAAGCCCATATTTTTCAAGCAGTTCATCATGACTAACTCCGGATTGACCAAATATGTCCATGATAGCAACAGGTTCTATTGGTGTGCCTTTCCCCCTCAATATGTAGGTAATTACGCTCGTAAGTCCTCCAATGACAGAATGTTCCTCAGCCGTAATAATACCCTTCACTCCGCCTGCCATTTCCATTATGGCCTGTTCATCCAATGGTTTTAAGGAACTGACATTGACAACCCTCAGGGAGATGCCTTCCATTGAAAGAATCTCAGCAGCAGCAAGTGCCCTGGAAACCATAATTCCACAAGCAAAAACAACTATATCATTGCCTTCACGCAGCTTAAAAGGTTGGCCAATTTTAAATTCAGCTTCTACCGGATAGAGATCTTCCATATCACTGCGGCTTATGCGTAAGTATACCGGACCTTCATGTTCGACAGCTGCTTTTACTATTTTTTTTGTTTCAATTGCGTCCATTGGAACCAGAACTGTCATGTTGGGAATTGCTCGCATCGTCGCGATATCTTCTATTGCCTGGTGGGTGGCACCATCTCCAAAATCGGACAAACCAGCGCTGGATCCATTAATTTTCACATTAAGGTTCGCAGTACATATACTCTGTCGTATTTGGTCGTACGAACGACCGGTTGAAAATACTGCGAACGAATTTGTAAAGGCAATTTTACCCGAAACGGCCAAACCTGCAGCAAACGAGGTCATATTTTGTTCAGCAATGCCCATTTCAAAATATCTTTGCGGGTAAGCTAGCTGAAACAAGTTACTCATGGTCGACTTTCCAAGATCGGCTTCCAGAACAACGATCCGCTCATTCTCCTTGCCCAATTCAACCAGCGTTTCTCCGTAAATTTTTCTCTGACTTTGAATACTCATAATATGTTTTCTCTCAGATTCTTATTGATAATTCAGTTCTACTTCAATTTCTTTTAATAAGGCCAGAGCACATTTTGCATCACTCACAAAATCTTCTGAATATGCCTCTATACTAAGCCTTTGCGAATACTTCGCAAATTGCAGGTGTTTTATAAAATCCTTATATGTCTGTTTGTTATCCAATCGCGGAAATACCCTGCCAACCTGCTCCGCAAAATGAACATGAGCCAGCATATCTTTTCCGGTTTGAATCACAGAAATATCCTCCTCGACAGAATTTAAATGATAGGAATCAAGCAGACACCTGATTTTGTCAGACTTGGCTATGTCGGCCAATATAATCGCTTCCAAATAGGTGTTTACAATATTACACTCCTGAAACCTTAAGGGTTCGATGGCTATTTCAATGGTATATCGCTGCGCATATTGATCAATAATCTTCAACAATTCCGAGATTTGATCAACAGCTTCATGCATAGGAAATCCTTCAGGGACCATCCTGGCCATTCCACTTCCGAATACAATAACCTTGATTCCCAAGTCAGAAGCACGTTGGAAAGCTTTATCCAGATACCTAACGATCAACTCTTTGTCAACATTAGGACCTGTAAGCCGTATTTCAGCCGGGAAAAAATTATTGCAGGCTTCCAATGGGAATCCGAAACTTAGAAGCTCCGATTTCACCTCAGAGAAGGTGCAGTCATCCATTGCACACAAATGAGAAAGTGACAAATCCGCATAATCGAATCCAAGTTCTTTCAATACAGGAACAATATCAACTCCGGAAACATTTTCGGTTTTTGTCACCATATTTACACAGCAACCATAACGTAGTTCTATTTTCCCTTGGTATTTCATTGTTTAACATCAATGGTATCGGCCAATTCTATCATTGCCAACTCATATTGCTTACTCGTCATGGCTCCATTGTGGAAGGCCACATTATTTTCCGCGAAGGATATTCCCTTACCTTTAATGGTATTGGCAATGACCATCACAGGTTTACCCTTTACCTGGTCCGCTTTATCAAAAACCTCGATTATTTCCTTAATATCATGCCCATTGCACTCGAATACATGCCAGCCAAATGATTCCCATTTTTGTACAACCGGACCATAATTGAAACGTTCCGCGATACAGCCGGTAGCCTGGATGCCGTTGCGATCCAGAATACAAACGAGATTATCCAACTTATAGCATGATGCGGCCATGGCGGCTTCCCAAATTTGTCCTTCTGCCATCTCTCCATCACCAATCACACAATAAGTTTTATAATTTAGCTTATCAATCTTTCCTGCAGCCGCGATCCCAGCGGCAATAGAGAGTCCTTGCCCAAGGGACCCTGTATTTGCCTCTATTCCCGGAGTCTTGTGCATGTCAGGATGACCCTGAAGCATGGATCCAATTTTCTTCAAATTGGACAGTTCATCTTTTGGAAAATAGCCGCACTGTGCCAAGGCAGCATATTGCACGGGTGCCGAATGTGCTTTACTTAACAAAAATCTGTCACGTTCCGGCATTTTGGGATTCAAGGGATCATGCTTCATTTTATTAAAATACAATACAGCTACTATATCAGCCAATGAACATGCACCCCCAAAATGGCCTGTTTTTCCATATCCGATCATTTGAACGATGTCTCTTCTAATGTTTTTCGCAATTGATTCCAATTGCTCAACAGTATACTTCATGATTTCCTCAATTTTATTATTCTTTTGTTATCTATTGGAAGAAGCTTTAATCCCAGGTATTTACCTTTTTATTCTTCATTTCCACTTCGTCAAACCATCTGGTTGTTACGGCTTTAGTTTCTGTATAAAACCTGATCCCATCTTTTCCGATCATGTGCAGGTCTCCAAAGAAAGATTGCTTGTGACCTGTGAAAGGGAATATTCCAACTGGAACAGGAATACCTACATTTATGCCGACCATCCCAGCATGTGTTCTTTTGGCGAACTCGCGACTGTAGAATCCATTCTGGGTGAAAATGGCGGATCCATTGGCAAACCGGCTTGCATTCATGATAGTCAGTCCCTCTTCGAAATCACTGACCCGCTTGATACACATCACAGGACCGAAAATTTCTTCCCTGCCTACAGACATTTCTTCTGTAACATAATCAAAGATTGTCGGACCGAGATAGAATCCCTTCTCAGCACCAGAAACGGTCTTACCTCTGCCATCAAGTATAAGTTTGGCCCCCTCTTTTACGCCCTTTTCAATCCAGGTTATAACTGAATTCTTATGAGCTTCAGTTACCAGAGGTCCCAATTCTGAGTTTTTATCGTACGCTGGACCGATCTTTAGTTCGTTGGCAAAAGTTGAAAGTAAGTCAACAAGCTGGTCAGCAATGCTTTCCTGAACAACAATCACTGGTAAGGCCATACACCTTTCCCCTGCACATCCGTAAGCAGCATTGATGATAGCCCTTGCGGTTCTTTCAAGTGCTGCATCTTCCAACACAAGCGCATGATTTTTTGCCTCGGTCAAAGCTTGAACACGTTTCCCATTCGAAGCGGCAGTAGCGTAAATATGCAATCCGACAGAGGTCGAGCCAACGAAGGAAATACCTTTCACATCAGGATGTTTCAAAAATATTTCCGCTTCATTTCTACTACAGGTAACCACATTTAAAACGCCTTTGGGTAAACCGGCCTCCTGCAATAATTCAGTACATCTCATGGTAGTCATAGGGGTCATGCTGGCTGCCTTTAAAACCATCGTATTTCCTGTTGCCAGACAGAGTGGCATCATCCACCCGATAGGGATCATGGCTGGGAAATTGAAAGGTGCAATACCTGCAAACACTCCCACAGACTCCCTGTATAACACTGTATCAAATCCTGCAGTGGCATCCATCAATGATTCTCCCATCATCAATGTAGGGATACCACAGGCAAATTCTGTTATTTCTTTTGCTTTCAAAACGTCACCCTTAGCCTCTTCCCATACTTTACCATTTTCCTGGCAAACCAGATGGGTCAGTTCATCCATATGAACATCGAGTAAATCCCTGAATTTGAACAGAATCTGAACTCTTTTTACTGCTGGGGTATTTGACCAGGATGGATACGCATCATGGGCAGATTTGATTACAAGATTCACCTCATCCTCTGTGCAACAGGGTGTTTCAGCAATTTTCAACCCTGTGCTGGGATCCCAAATATCCATGTATTTTGTAGTGTTTGATTCTCGCCATTCTCCATTGGCAAAAAACTTCAGCCTTTTTACTTCACTCATGACAGCTCCTCTTAATATTTTATACTATTGTTATAATTATCAATTAAACAGCGGTTTAACACCTCAGCGCTTAACCCCTTAAATATTTTTCAATCTCTTCCAGAGTTGGATCTACCGGATCTGGGGTAAGTCCGGGGATGTATTTGCATGCCTCAAACAGGACAGGGGCAATTTTACCATGAACACCGGTAACATGATGGATATACGGCCCGTAAATAAGTCGATGTTCCAATTTTGGCCAATCTTTAAACTCTACCCATACATATGAACCATTGGTCTTTGGTCCCTCAACACCAACTCCCTGACTCATCAGCAGACGATAATCACCACTCATTCCGTCAAACCTGGAAATGGTGATATCGCCCCCTTTAATTTCCAACTCAATCGTGCCGGGAGTCCCTGCACCATAATGATTGTTTAGCACTGACTCGGTTCCTTGCTTCTTTAAAGAGTTGGGGAATACACCACAATGCCACAATAGTTCCGCATTGTCATTTTCCGGATGACGTATCGTAAGGTCGGCTAAAAATGTTGGCGTTTTGCCCAGGACTGCGGCTTGTGACATGACAGAAGTGATTGCCCCATGCACATCCGTTTCGCAGATAACGGGCAACCCGATGTCGGTCAGTTCAGCACTTGCAAAACAAGCAGAAACACCAGTAATTTCGCGCATTGGCGCAGTACACAGTATAGCTACGGCTGAGAGGCCCTCTTGTTCTGCCCAATATCTGACAGTCAACTTCAGGGCTGCAACCTTTTCCAGTTGGTCTTTGGTGATAATTATCCGGTTCATCTTTTTTGTAATCTCTTGAACCTCATCTTTGACTTCATTGAATTTATCTTTGAGTATAGTATCCATCTGCTTCTTGATGTCTTGCAGTGTGATGGGGACAATCTCAATCCCAAACCGCTCTAAAAGTTCTAGCTCGTTGTATTTGACCGACCAAAAAGCACCGGGTCGGGTACTTATCTGACCAAGTCTGAAACTCTTAAATGACTTCACTACCGAGGAAGCTGCTATAAAATTCTTAACTCCTCTTTCAAATACCTGATCAGTCAAATGACTATTTGTAATATAGGTAAAAGGTACACTAAACTGTTGCAAAACTTTGGTCGTAGCAAAGAGTCCGCATTGGGAATCCCTGGTTCTTCGGCCATCAGTCAGAGGAGCTTCGTCCCGTGGACCCCAAATTAGCAAGGGTTTATTTACCTTCTTAGCCATTTTGGCCACTGCGTCTTCTGTTCCAAAATTGCAATGGGGAGCAAAAATTGCATCAACACCCTCATCAATGAACTTTTGTGCAGCCTTTCCAGCATCATTTCCATTAAAAAGAAGACCCTCTTCATTGAGGAAATCAAGTGTAACAAACTCAATGTCAAATTCCTTTAGCTTCTCTTCAATTTGCTTTTTGATCGCGATGGCATCAACTTTGTCAAAGAAATTCGGACGAGTCAGTGTTCTCCTTGTTGGAGCCAGTCCCAATTTGATTTTGTGTTTGTTTGTGAATTGTTCCAGCATAACTTATTTATCTAGTTCGATTTCAATTTGATCTTCTTCAGGAATTATAAAAACAAAACAATCGTTCATGTATGTTCTCTCAGGCAATACGACCATTGCGTTCACGAAATCACAATCAATCGCGAAAGGCGCGTGATGCCAAACACCCGGACGAAGTGTTACCAAAGTTCCCTTTGGAACCCGAAATACTTCGATCCTATCCAAAGGGACATCTCCCTTTTTCGTTGCAAGTGCTACATGAATTAGCACATCACCATCCAAGGGACACAATCCTTCACCACAATGATGGTGAAATTCCAGTTTTTGAATGACCAATGGCCTTTTTGAAACGCGACACACTGAAAAAGAAGCAGTGTTTGTCTGACCCAGGCTTAGTTGCTCCATATCACGATAAAATTCAATGGGTTCCGGACCAAGCCGAGGTGCCGCTGGATTGATCAGGCGGGAAAACGAGCCATAAATTTTAAAATTTTCTGCAGTTAATTTTTTTATTTGAATTTTTTTCATGTTTGTATCATTAGCCGAACAGGAAAGAGTAAAAATATTTCTATAAATATCTAATAATAATCAACTTATGCTTCAATCTAGTACATTCTGACAGGAAATATATTGTCATGGACTTACTATTCTAACTATCTAATAGTTAGTTAATCTAATTGGACTCGTTGGAAAAGTTAAAATAAAGGCCAGTCTGGTTCGACCGACCCTTATTAAAATTAAACTACTATTTGAGCTACAAAACTTTCAATTATACCCCGGATTTTGTACAATTTGTGGAGCCTTATTTAACTCAACGCGTGGAATAGGCATCCAGATATTGATCGGATTCCAGACTCTGGTATCAACAATCGAGCCCATATCCAATTTCCATTCCATGTTACCGTTTCTCATCTCCTTGATCCCCATCCAGCGGACATTGGTCAAAACATCTTTGGGCGTCATCCAGCGCCGGATATCATACCAGTGGGTCAATTCAGCAAACAATTCGATGTCCCTTTCGTGCCGCACCCAAGTGCTGGCTGTTGCTTGATCCGTCGTAATACGGTCGGGAAGGCCTGCCCGGTTTCTAACCATATTGAGAGCGTCAAGGCCATTTTGCAGATCGGCTCCTCCCAATTCGATACACGCTTCCGCATATGAGAGCAAAATCTCCGCATACCTGAAATCAATGTATGAGTTGGTATTGTTAAAGAACACACCATCCACTGCAGGATCCTGAAATTTTTTCAAGAAATAGGAAGTCTTTGAAGCATTCGCAGCATCGGTTGAAGCGGTCCTTGTATCCATCCCGAATGCGATACGTGTCGTTTCATCGTTTTCGTAAAAACTTCCCGTCTGAATCGCGTTGTCAGAATTGCGGTAAAATTTTGCCATGTCAGCCGGACGTGGTATCCATTTTGCACCATGGTAAAATATTGTTGCATAAAAACGGGGTTCACGGCCATTGTATGGATTTTTGTTAGGGTCAGCAGCAAGTTCAGCTGCTGTAAATTTACGCAGCACCATGTCACCAGATTTATAGGCATCCCACTTGAACGGAGTACCGTCAGCCATTTCGTAAGTCCTTACAACGTCTTCCACGGGATCCCCATTGCCCCATAAATGCCAGCTACTGGGCCCCTGATGTAAATTCCACTGGTTTAAAAATCCGTTGGCAGCATCAAAATCAACACCCCAGATCGATTCACTGAGCCAGGTTCCTTTCTGAATAAATATATATTGATAATTATCTGCATATTGTTTGATAATATCTTCGGTCATGACTTTCGGCGGATCAGTTGTTGTCCCAACCAAAGCATAACTTCCGTAGGTACCATCCATGATCTGTTTGGCTGCATCCCGGGCGGCGGTTAAGCGTTCGGTGCGGGTACCATCTGTAAAACTAACCAGGTTATTGGCCGGATCGTAACCGCCATTGGTTAACGTACTTGCGCAGAAAAGCAGCATTCTTGCCTTTAAGGCCGCGGCGGCCGCTTTTGACGCACGACCCTGCTGGTAAACAGCATCCGTTTTTTTAGGCAAAAGAGTTATTGCTTTGTTGAGGTCGGCAAGGATAAAATCCCTTGTATCTTTGATTGACGACCGTTTCATACTCAGGTAGTCTCCACCTAGTTCAAATGGTTTATCGACCAGCATTACTCCGCCATATGCCGACATGAGCAAATAATATCCATAGGCCCTGATAAAATAGGCTTCCCCCTTTAACTGATCCACCTTTGCCTGGGTTGCAGTTGCCCCAACTAACAACTTGTCCGAATTTGCAAGAAAAACATTGCAGTTTTTAATGTTGGAATAGAGCCTGGGCCATCTGGTCTGGGTAATATAGTTATTTGAGTCGTCAAAATGGCCGTAGTTATCGGGAGTCAACGTACCCTTTGTAAAGAGCATATTTGGCGCGCCATTTGTCGATAACATCTGGTCGGTGTTACAGCCGATCTGACGCCTGTTTAGCCCCAATATATAATCTGCACCACCGGCTATATTTTTATAGCAGTTGTCAATATAAGCCTTTGAAAGGTTAAAATCAGAAAATACCGAAGAATCGTCAAATGAATCAACAGCCTTCTGATTCAGAACATCAGTACATGATCCTGACATAAACAAAAGTAATCCTAATGCTATTACATATTTTGATATCTTTTTCATCTTATAATACTTTATATGTTCTCAACTGGTTAAAATGTAATATTTGCCCCGATGGCGAATGTTCTCAGAGCCGGATAAGAGGTTGGACTGGCAATTTCAGGGTCGTAATAATGCTGGGCAGCCCAGATTAAAAACAGATTATTGCCTGAAATTGAGATACTTGCCTTTGAAATCCCCAAACGGGAGAAGATCTTCTTAGGCACATCATAGGTCAACACTACATTCTTTAACCTAGAGTAAGCCATATCACTGTACCAGTAAGTACTATTGTTGTTCAACTGGGCCCAGTAAAAATTGGTCCGGTCCCATGGCCTGCCTACTGTGGCATCGGTGTTGGTTGGTGACCAACGGTTATCGAAATTCCATTGAAAATAGTTGCCACTCTCTCCGCGCCTGTCGTCGGGGGTATTCATGGAATAGGTAGTTCCGGCGCCCTGTATGAGGGCTTGCAGACTGAAATTTTTGTAATTTATTTCCAGATTAATCCCATAGTAAGTCTCCGGGGCGTCTGCATGGTCAAGCATAATCTTGTCATCCGCGGTGATTTTGCCATCGCCGGAAACATCCTGAAAGATTACGTCACCAGGTTTTGCATTTGACCAGTGAGGATAAGCATCAACAGCCGCCTGATCCTTGAAAATTCCTATTGCATTGTACATCAAAATAGCGCCATAGGGGTGTCCGGTTGTTTTCTGCCACTCGAGTGTCTTAGCGGGTTCATCATTGTATACAACCGTGTTTCGGTTAAAACTGAAGTTACCACCAAGGTCAAAGCTGAGATCGTTGTTGATCTTCTTATGGAAGTTAACTTCGACTTCAAATCCCTTGTTATCTACCTGTGCTATGTTCTCGTTGGGAAGAGCCAACCCTGTATAAGTAGGAACTGAAGCATTTCGGGGTGCCAGAATGTCTTTGCGCTTGTTGTAAAAAACTTCACCATTGAAAGTAATCAAGTTATTGAACCATTTCGAATCGAACCCAAGATTTTGTGTAATCTGTTTTTCCCAGGTAATATTAGGGTTTGCTACAACAGACTGGTACACAGATGTCGTTAACACCTTGTTCATCACAAGTCCGGTGCTTAGCTGATATTTGTTGTAATACTGGAACAAATCCCCCGGATCCATACCAACCACACCATAACTAGCCCTCAACTTAAAGTAGTTGATGAAGGACAAATGTTGTTTCCAGAATTCTTCCGAAGAGGCATTCCATCCAAGCATTACGGCCGGAAAATTACCAAATCGTTTATTCACAGGGAATTTTAAGGATCCGTCACGGCGAACGACAACCTCTGCCAGATACTTCTCCTTGTAATTGTAGTTCAATCGGGCAATATACGATTTTCTGGCATAAATGGTCATTGAGCCTGAGTTGGTTTTGTCGAGATTTGCCCCTGCATTCAGCGCTTGAATCACATCTGTTATGTAATATTTCCGGAAAGCATCAAAGTAATTGCCATCATTGGTGTACTGCTCGTAACCACCAAATAATGAAGCAAAGTGATTCCCGAATTTACGCTCATAGAAAAAATTGACGTTGACAACTTTGGAAATCCCCCTGTTATAAGTCTCAGTGAGCTGCGGTGATGCCAGTCCTTTTAATGCAGGAACCGGTGTCATGTCGGTCACAAAACCTGTTGTAGCATCATATTTGGCTGTTGTCCAGTCCGGTGAATAGAGTACCCATGGTTTTGCAAATATCTTCTTGTATTGATTGCTGACATCCATATTGTAATAAGCATTCAACTTCAGCCCTTTGATAAAACCAGGGGTAATCCAAACATTGAAAGTCGTCTGTATTTTGTACCCATTCGTCTCGTTAGTACCGGTAGCAAGGGTTGAAGTAACGACAGGATTGTCGCCATACTCTATATCCGGACCAGGTAGACCGTTAGGCCAAAACGATACCATGGTAGGCATCAGACGTGTGGACTGGCCAACAATATCTCCAGCAGATTTTGTCGGATATCGCAGGTAAGTTTGAAATCCTGTGAGGTCGGCGGAGACTTTTAACCAGTCAGTGATAGGTAATTCAATTTTAGAACGAATATTGTACTGGTTTGATTTGGTAGAAGCTTGTTTATACATAGCATTCTCACCTTTCATACCGACAGACAGATAGTAATTTACCCCCTTCGCACCTCCACTTAGGGTCACATTGTGCCTGAAACTTGTGGTCCAATCCCTTATCAAATCATGGTACCAATCGGTATTAGGATGTTTCCACGGATCAGCACCACTGTAGTAGAGCGCAATATCTTGATCTGAAAACATGCGTGTCTTCCCGTTTTGAACATGGTACTCTTCAAGAAAAGTAGTGTAATCGCCAGCACTTAATACTTTTGGAATCATCGTTGGCTGCATCATCCCCTGGTAAAATTGATAGGACAAGCTCGGTTTACCTTCCTGTCCTTTTTTGGTAGTGACCAAAATAACGCCATTGGCTGCCGAAGCTCCATAGATTGCAGCGGCGGCATCTTTCAATATCGAAATACTTTTGATGTCTGATTGATCTACCTCAGATAAAGTCCGACCAGGGATACCATCAATGACTACAAGTGGAGCTGTGTTTCCACCTAAAGTGCCACGGCCACGTATCAAAATAGATGCAGCATCCTGTCCTGGCTCGCCACTTGATTGTCGCACAATTGTACCCGGAAGACGACCCGCAATGGCATTCGTTACGTCAGGAGCTGGAATGGAACGGATAGTTTCACCAGTAACTGATGCAACTGCTCCAACAACTGCAGCGCGCTTTTGAGTACCATAACCAACGGCCACAATTTCCTCAATACCAAGAGTTTCATCGTCCATTTTGATACTAATGGATGTTTTCCCGCTTAGTGCAATTTCCACCGTTTTCATACCAACAAATGACATTATAAGCGTAGAATTTGGGGGAACGTCGGACAATGAAAATTTCCCGTCAGCATCAGTTATTGTACCGGTTGTGGTACCTTTTACCAATACGGTAACGCCAGGTAATTCACCCCCGGAAGAATCAGTAACTTTACCAGTCACTACCTTTTGTTGTTGAACAGCAGGTGATGGAGATGGATTATTTATGGCATTGTCAACCAAAACAACCTGTTTATTAATCACCTCGTAGGAAACATTAGTTCCCTTAAAGATCTGATCTAAAAGTCCTTCAACAGTTTTTTCTTTAATCTCAACAGATACAATTCTGCTCACATCAATGTTTGCATTTCTGTATACAAACGAGAAAGCAGTTTGGTCTTCTACCTCTTTTAAAACTTCCCTTACAGTAACATTCTGCAGAGAAAGGGTCAATTTTGTTTGTTGGGAGTAGACACTTGCACTTACCTGCATAAGCGCAAAAAGGATAAATAGCATAGTTAGTTTCATAACACGTAACCATTTTAAGAGGGAGCTGTGGTACCCCTCATCATTAATCCATTTTTTTTTCATAAATTTGCAATTGGAAAGGTTAAACATATCCCATCTACACGGGTTTATCTTAGCCATTTTCATGCAACCGCATGATTCTTATAGGGGAAGTGTTCGAGCACTTTCCCTTTTTTATGGCCTTTTTATCGTAATTGTATCTTCTTTTATCTCATATTTTATTGATGTTGTTCTTGAAACTACTTTGAGCATTTCTCTCAGACTTTCAGTCTTAATAGTCATGGTATAATGCTCTTTTGTGTTGATGGCCCTATCAACAATGATCTTAACATCATACCAGCGTTCCATTTTCTTAATCAATTCCTCAAATGGCGCATTTTCAAATTTCAGCATGCCTTCTTTCCATGATGAATACAAGCCGGTTTTCACTTTTAGTAATTCCATTCCATTGGTAGCGCGATTTAGAATTAATTGTTCACCAGGTTTCAGCATAATATTTTTATCAATTGATGTATTGATTGCACATATTGAGCCTTCATCCAAAGTTGCAGAGAATTCATTATCCTCAGGATAGGCACAAATATTAAAGCTAGTACCTAAAACTTTAATATCCAGCTTACCGGAATTAACAATAAATGGATGATTATCATCTTTCGAAACTTTAAAATAGGCTTCACCTTCAATAAAAACTTTTCGCATATACGGGCTGAAAAGCACGGGGTATTTAAGAGTAGTTCCTGAATTCAGCCAAACTTTTGTCCCATCATACAAAGTTACCTGAGACCTTTTTCCATAAGGAACTACAACTGTATTATATAAATTCGATAATTCAGTTCTTTCTCTTTTATTGATCATGTAAATACTCCCGGAACCAAGCGAAAAAGCTAAAATGAATATTGCGGCATATTTCAAAAGAGTACCGAAAAATGAGTTGGAAACCGAATCTCTCATTTTCTTTGGGTAAGAAAAAGAAGGAATTTCAATCGGCTCCGGATATTCAAGCCCGGTAATAACCCACAAATTTTTAAGCTGAGTGTACTTTATCTGATTTTCAGGATTTAACTCAATCCAATCCAGAATTTCAAGGATTTCTTTTTCTGAATTGATTTCTCCCTTGATATAACTTATTAGTATTTCTTCGTTCATCTAATTTTTGAGATTTGAATATATAACCTAATCAATCCCATTTACCCTTACGAACGAGGAGATTTTTTTTATTTGCGAAGGAGAAAAAGGATGTACAGTAAGGGAAGGAAATCTTTTAAATCAGCCTTTAGTGAGCGTAGAGCCTTGGTAATCTGGCCTTCCACAGTTTTAATACTCAGTTTCAATTCCAGTGCGATTACTTTGTTTTTTTTATCCTCAAATCGGCTCATCTCAAAAATTTTACGGCAACCGGGAGTCAAATTCTTCAGAGCGGTCTCAATCTTGGTTTGCAATTCCTCAAAAACAATACTCCCCGTATCGAATTCCAATAATGAAATATAGTTGGCATCAAGCTGTCTCGACTTGATGAAATTTTCGTAGTTGTGCCTTGATTTAAGTTGGCTGATTACTTTCAGGGATTTATTCTTGGTGACCGTGAAAAGCCATGATTGCAAATTGGTGTGTTCTCTTAACGATTCACGGTTTTCCCACAATTCAGTAAAAACATCTTGAACAATATTTTTAGAAACCTCAGGATCGAGTAAATATTGTTTTGCAAAATAATTTAACCTTGGGAAATAGTACCTGTAAACCTCTTCGAAGGATGATTTATCACCCGATACAACGTTAAGCAATATTTCTTTGCTTGAAAAATTCACGTTTATGTTGTTAGTTTGGCTGCATGAATAGCAGAATTCACGGTAAAGTTAAAAGAATTATCCAAAATGAATTTACAAAAAATGATTCAAGCAGGAATTAAACGCTATTTTTTCTTCCTCACCCTAACCGCAAAAGCTTCTGCCGGGTTCTTTACCATGATTTGATCAAGCTCTTCCTTTGTAATTCCTTCGCTAAGTAAAAGTAACCGGAACGATTCAAAAAGTTCAGTATAGCGACGCGATTGTCCTCCACCCGGTAATTCACATTCATACCCTATGGCATCTTGCGATAACAGTACATGATCCATCCTCCGAAGCATTTTCATGTATTTAACCATTTCAGAAATTCTGACAGATGCTTCCATGTCCGGCATAACCCCATCAAAGGCAACCCAAACACCTTTTTCAGCGATGGTAAGTAACCGGCCTTTTGAGAACTCCTCCATTGCATGAAGCCAAATAAAGGCCGAAGGATCAACGCCATATTTTTCAAGAATTCGGAGTTGGGCCATCGCTCCCTCTGCGGGTCCGGTGTGTGACATGATGGAAAGTCCTGTTTTCAGATGGGTAAGGCAAGCAGCAGCAACCAATTTTTTGTCATTTTCAGTTAACGAAGCACCAGAGATTCCAATGTTAATGACACCCGGCTTGATGCCTGTGTTTCCAATTCCATTCTCTGCTTCTGCAATCCAAAGAAGAGCTATCTCTTCCGCACTCATCTCTTTGATCTCTCTTGGCAGGTGCCTTTCATTGTCAGCAGCATACCAACCGGTATTTGTAATTATATTAATTCCCGTTTCCTTTGACAACTCAGCCAGTAATTTGGGATCACGACCCATGAATTCAGGTGAACCATCAACAAAGGTTTGAACTTTAAATGGTTTTAGCTCTTCCAACATTGGCAGAACTTTACCAATAACAGAATCCTTGTCGTATCGGGCAGACCCGATAGAATCAATCATAGCCAGGTCGAAAACTACATGCTCATGCGGAAGTGTCACCCCCATGTGAGACACCGATATCTCTCCGGTAACAGTAACTATCTTTAATTCATTCCTTCTGCAAGAATAAAAAGAAATCAAAATAAGCAATATGGATAAAAGAGAGAGCTTTTTAAATTGATTTAAAGTCATGACTAGCGGTTTCAAAATTTTGTTTACGAAGATAAACTGATAAAGGACAAATAAAATCAACTTGTAAAAAATTCTTGAATTTCATTTTCAATTTACCCGAAATTGCAAAAATGGAATTATTACAATTTATTTTTACCCTACTTTCCTCACTACTAAATATTTGTTAAAATTTTGTTAAACAATGTTAATAATTAATTAAAAAATTGCTTGCTTTTTAACTTCTAATCATTAAATTTGCTCAACTAAACTAGAAAATTACATTTTTGATAACTTATGGTTGCGCAAGATTTTTACCATTTTTATTTTACCTTTTTATATTCCGGATATTTAAGATAAAAAAAATTCTATTAAAAATAAGCCCTCGTTATTATAATTACCAATCTTAATTTTATGAATCTATGAAACAAAAAAAAGCGATTTTTCTACCTAAAGGCAAATGGACCAGAATGTTACTTTCTCTGGTATTGCTTATGGTTTTGACAACCGGTATGGCATTTGCACAAAAGACCATATCCGGAAAAGTAACTGATGAGAGCGGTTCATCGGTACCGGGTGTTTCGGTTGTTGTAAAAGGAACTACTACCGGAACCATTACTGACATCGATGGCAAATATGAACTTAAAGTTGCTGATCATTTCAACAAAACCCTTTCCTTTTCTTTCATCGGAATGGTTTCAACCGAAGTAGCAATTGGTGCAAACAGTGTCATCAATGTAACTTTAAAAAGCGAAACCATTGGTGTTGAAGAAGTTGTCGTTGTAGGTTATGGTACTCGTTTGAAAGAACAGATTACAGGTTCTGTTTCAACCGTTTCCGACAAACAATTGAAGGTATCCAGTGCACCAAGTGTTGTTAGCCGTATGCAGGGTCAAATCTCTGGTATTACTGTTACATCAAGCAATACACCAGGATCTCAGGCCACCATCCGTATCCACGGTATTGGAACTGTTAATAATCCTAATCCATTGTATGTAATTGATGGTGTACCGGTTGGACCTAGTAACAACATCAACCCAAATGATGTCGAGTCAATTTCTGTTTTGAAGGATGCTTCTTCGGCAGCGATCTACGGTAGCCGCGGTGCCAACGGGGTAGTCCTCATTACAACCAAACACGGACGCGAAAATCAGGAACCAACTGTAACTTTATCCATTCGCACAGGAACCACTCAAGCGACCAACCAGTACCGTATGTTGGATACAAAAGAATATGGTCAGGCAGTTTGGTTGCAGGCTAAAAACCTTGGAAATGCTCCTAACTCTGCTCAATATGGCAAAGGAACAAATCCGGTTATTCCGGATTATGTATTGCCTGCAGCTACCTTCACGGGTGATCCTTCAGCAGCTGATGCGCTTTATAAATATCCTGATTATCAAATATTTAAAGCCAATAAGCTGGGTACCAACTGGTATGATGAGATCTATCGCAAGGGCATTGTAAAAGAATATGATCTTTCTGTTTCAGGCGGAGCCAAGAAATCTACTTATTCATTGTCAGGTAATTATCTGGACGAACAAGGATTCCTTATTTATACAGGATTCAAGAGATACACTTTCCGCGTCAATGCTGAAAGTAAATTTAGTACATGGTTGAAAATTGGAGAGTCATTGCAGGCAAGTTTGGTTCATCAGAAAGGTGACCTTGGCAACAATGGTGAAGGGAATGCCATCTCTATGGCTTACCGGATGCAACCTATCGTTCCTGTATATGACATTCAGGGAAATTTTGCCGGAACAAGGGCCCCCGGCACGGGTAATGCAGCCAACCCCGTTGCACAATTGGCACACGGACAAAACAATGATGGCAAATATCTGCGTGTTCTGGGAAATATATTCGGAGAAGCTACAATCATGCCAGGACTTACCTTCAAAAGTTTGTTTGGATACAACCTGGGACAGTGGAATGCTAAATCTTACAATATGCCCACAAACGAAAATGCGGAACCCAATAAAGTAGCAGGTTTAACTGTTGATTCCAACTACTCAATTTTGTGGAACTGGTCTAACACTGTAAATTATACAACAACTTTCAAGGATATCCACAAAATCAATGTGGTAATCGGAACAGAGGCTGTTGAAAATACTTATCAGTGGATGAGTGCGGGACGCAGTCAGTATTTTTCAATGGCTCCGGATTATATGCAACTTAGCTCCGGAGAATTGAACAAGGATAACAGTGGAAGTGGATCTGCCTGGTCTTTGTTCTCTCAATTTGGTCGCGCAAACTATGACCTGAAAGGGAAATATTTTATTGAAGCAACGGTACGTCGTGACGGTTCTTCAAGGTTTGGTTCTGCCAACAGATATGGAATTTTTCCTGCCGGATCGGCTGCATGGGATATGACTAAAGAGAGCTTTTTGTCAGGTTCTAAAAGCTGGTTGGATGTTCTTAAATTAAGAGCAGGTTGGGGCAAATCAGGTAATGACCAAATTGGAGAATACAACATGTACTCTACATTCGGAACAAATGGTTATACTGCTGCCTACAATTTAAATGGAACGACAGGTTCGGCAATCGCCGGATTTGAACCTTCCACCAAGGGTAACCCTGATGTAAGTTGGGAAACTACGCAAACCGTTGACATGGGAGTTAATACAGCCATGTTTGACAGAAAATTAACGGCTTCAGTAGCTGTTTGGCAAAGAAATACCTCCGATATGCTCTATCGGTTGAGTGTACCTCAGGTAATGGGTATTGCCACTCCTCCTTACGTTAACATTGGTAAAATGAAAAATACCGGTATTGACGTTGAAGTAGGTTATCATAACACTTTGATGGGTGGTAAATTTACCTACGCTATCAATGCTACTGCCTCTCACTATAAAAACGAAGTTGTATCGCTTTCCAATAACCTGAATGAAGTAGTTGGATATTCTCTCCGTCAGGTAGAATATACCCGCGCAACAACGGGCCAGGCTTATCCAATGTTTTATGGTTTGATTGCTGATGGCATTATTCAAACTGCCGCGGAAGCTGCCGCTGCTCCAAAATTTGATACTTACACTACGGTAGGTCACTTCAAATACAGGGATCTAAATGGAGACGGTAAAATTACCATGGACAAAGACCGCACCTACATTGGCGATCCTCATCCAAAACTCACCGGAGGTTTAAACATCGACTTGGGTTATGCCAACTTCGATCTTAACATGTTCTTCTACGGAAGTTATGGCAACGACATGATCAACTATGTTAGTCGCTGGATCGATTACGGACAATTCGTTGGAGGCTTGAGCAAATCTGCTCTTTATGACACATGGAGTACTTCCAATACATCAGCAAAATTGCCGATGCTTGATGGTGCAGCCCACTCACAGGAAGCCTCAACAGCATTTATCGAAGACGGATCCTTCCTTAGAATGAAAAACCTTAGATTAGGTTACACTGTTCCTCAAAATGTTCTTGATAAAATTAAAGTGAAAAGCATACGCTTGTATTTGCAGGCAACAAACCTTTTCACCATTACCAAGTACAAGGGACTTGATCCTGAGCTGGATTCATCCGGAATGTCAATGGGTGTCGATCAGGGTTCCTGGCCAACTCCCCGTCAGATTACATTTGGCTTAACCCTGGGTTTGTAATCTAAAATGAACATTATTAATTTTAAACAAAAGAATGATATGAAAAAACTATCAATTATAGTGGCGACTTGTTTTATTATGGCCATATCTTTTTCTTGCGCAGATTCATTTTTGGATAAAAAGCCGCTTGGATCGACTTCCGAAGATGTTTTCTACAACGAAAAAGGCATTAATGCCTTGCTGACCGGAGCCTACAGCATGGTCAAAGGAAGTGCGCTGTGGACCGTCAGCTGGGGTGCATCTATCACCAACTGGACATACGGTTCTGTTGCATCCGATGATGCAGGAAAAGGATCTTACGTAGGTGACCAGATTCCAATCAATGAAATTGAACGTTGGGAAGTTTCTACAACCAACAACTATCCTGCCGACAAATGGATATTGAACATTGGAATGGGGGTTAACCGTTGCAATACGGTACTTAATGTAATAGCTAAAACTACCACTTTGCCAGCTGCAACAGCATCATCATTGAAAGCTGAAGCCCGTTTCCTCAGAGGTATGTATTATTTTGAATCATGGTTGGTGTTTGGAGATAAAATTCCATTGATTCCTGAAGATAAAGTAGATGTTGCTGCTACCATTAGCAATGACAATCCGGCAGGTGCGGTCTTGAAATTCATCATTGACGACCTTACTTTCGCTGCAGCCAATCTTCCTGCCAAACAAGCTCAACCAGGACGTGCAACAAAATATGCCGCAATGGCGCTTGCAGCCCGCGCTTACATGCAGGTACTGGATTATGCAAATGCAAAACCGCTTCTTGACAACATCATCAACAGTGGTCAATTCACTCTTGCACCTAAGTTCTTTGACAACTTCCGTATTGCGAAAAACAACAACTCTGAGTCCATTTTTGAAATTCAGCGTAATGTCAATGACATTAATGAATCTTTAAATGGAGAAATGGGCATCGGTTTGAATGCTCCTTATGCACCTGAGCTTGGTATGTGCTGCGGTTTCCACCAGCCAACTCAAAACCTGGCAAATGCTTTCAAAGTGGATGCGAATGGCTTGCCATTGTTCGACACTTTTGATGCTACTGACTTAAAGAATGACATGGGAATTGCTTCTACAGCTGATTTTATTCCATCAACTGAATTGCTCGATCCCCGCATCGACTTCACCATGGGCCGCAGAGGATTGCCTTACATGGATTGGGGTATCATGCGTGGAATGGACTGGATCCGCGACCAATCCTGGGGCGGACCTTATGTGACTGTCGAAAAGACTTTCTTCTACAAATCTGAACGCAACAGCTTGTCAACAACTACCGGATGGCAAACAGGTATCAATGCAAACAACTACCGTTATTTGCGTTTGGGCAATGTTTTGCTGTGGAGGGCTGAAATTGCAGCTTCTGAAGGCGATCTGGCAACCGCATTGAAATATGTGAACATGATTCGTGCCAGAGCCGGAAACGAGGTCGTAATGGGTCTGGTTAACCTTTACAAACTTCCTGTCAGCGTGAATACCGGTGATGATTGGAAGAAATATGTTGACTTTACCAAACCCGCTGCCAATTATAAAGTTGGTCAATACGCTTCCTTCCCCGACAAAACCTTCGCAATGAAAGCTGTACAATGGGAAAATCGTTTGGAATTTGCAACAGAAGGTTTCAGATTCTTTGACTTGAGACGTTGGGACAAAGCCGCTCCAGGATTTATGGCTAAAACTTTGAACGATTTTGCGAAAAACGACCTAAGAACAAGACCTGATGTAATGAAAGGCGCTACTTTTGACGAGAAAGACAAGTTTCAACCTATTCCTCAAACTCAGATGGACTTACAACCAGGTGTTTTAAAACAAAATACTGGTTACTAGTCAACAATTGACTTAAATAAAGGGCTGCTTCATGTTTATTGAAGCAGCCCTTTTAAATTTCCGTCTTGACAAAGTATGCCACGTATAGATAGCCGGCGCTGAACCTGGTCATATTTCATCACGCCTAAACCGGAAACCATATCATTTTACAATCTGTCAATTTGTAACTAATTATATTGGTTGAACAACCATTTTGATGTTTAATTGCAAAAAAACGCTATTTTTAAAGAAAATTTTTAATCATTATCTAAATACCATGTCAGAAAATCAAAAGAAAAAATTAAGTCGTCGTTCCTTTTTTGGAACTTCGATGATGGGAGCGGCAGGATTAACATTGTTACCGGGGATCATAACCAGCTCCCAGGCCAGCACTGCCGCCGGTGCCGATGTTCGTCTGGGATTTATAGGAATGGGTCAGCAATCCATGTTCCTGTTGAATGGTTTCATCCAAATCCCAGGGGTTGAAGTAATTGCAGGATGTGATGTTTATGGCATCAAACGCAAAAGATTCGAAAAAAGGGTAACTGCATTTTATGCCAAAAGCGGTAAGAAAGTTAAGGTAGACACTTTCGAGAAATTTGAAGATCTGCTTAAAGTTCCCACAATCAATACAGTTGTTATTGCCGTTCCTGACCATTCACATGCAAGAATCGCGATTGCAGCCTTAAAAGCCGGTAAAGATGTGTACCTGGAAAAGCCAATGACTTTTACGATCAAAGAAGGCCAGGAATTGGTAAAATGTGTTCGCGCCAACAAGCGAATCCTTGGAATCGGCAGTCAGCAGAGATCTGACCCGAACTTTCAGCACGCGATAAAAATGGTACAGTCCGGAGCCATTGGCAAAATTGAAAAAGTGAATGCCTACGTTGGCGCACCTCCTAAACCATATAACTTGCCTGTTGAAGAGTTACCTGCAGACCTTAACTGGGATTTGTGGTTAGGCTCTCTTACTGCTAAGATCCAGTACAACCACGAATTAGATCCTCCGATATCAATTGATCCCGAGGTTAATGAGAAGATCTGGGGTGCATGGCGCTGGTACACAGAGATGGGTGGTGGATTCACAACCGACTGGGGCGCTCATATGTTCGACATTGCCCAGTGGGGTTTAGGTATGGATAGAAATGGTCCGGTTGAGGCGTCTCCTATCGGTGATGGTACCGAATACATGACCTTCAAATATGCCAACGGTGTGGTAATGACCTCTGAACCCTTCGATGAAAAGAAAACGAAAGGTGTAAAATTCTGGGGCAAAACAGGTTGGATCGAAGTCTCACGCGGGTACTTTAATGCATCAGACCCAAAATTGATGCCCGCAAAGAAAGAAGAATCTGCAGGGCCTTACGAAACCAAGATTCCTCATCAGGTAAATTTTGTGGAAGCCGTACGCGGTCGCAAAGATCCTGTTGTTCCTGTTGAAATTGGTCACAGCAGCTGTACTGTTTGTACTCTTGGCAACATCGCCTGCCAATTGAAACGTACCGTCAAATGGGATCCGATCAAACAGGTTTTCATTGACGATAAGGATGGAGCTGCCACCAAGATGCTGCACTATCAGTATAGGGACGGTTACTCTCTTTTATAAAATTGAAAAGGCTCTGAAAAGGGCCTTTCTTTTTAGAAGACATGAGATATAAGACATGAGACATGAGTGAGCTTCAATCTCATGTCTCATGTCTCATGTCTTATGTCTATTTACTCCACAGTCCACGTATTGCCGCTGGCAAATAGTTGATCAACCGATTTGATTTTGGATTTCGCTTTTGCTTCCGCGATTTGTTCTTCCATCGCCTCGTTGTAAACCTTGGAAGGTACTGCTCTGATAACGCCCATCGCGACTGGAAAATCAGGCAGCTTCATGCTAATGAGAGACTGATGCAGGAATCCATCCTGATCAGCTGCATCGTGTATCAGCACATCATCCAAACCGGTACCGCCCTCTCCTATTTTGACAACTTTAAGTTTCCCTTTTTCGAGAACGATACCCTTGTCGCGGTTGTTGCCAAAGATCATGGGTTCGCCATGTTTCAGAAAGATCTGGTGCTCCTCGCGGGTTTTAGGGTCAGAAATGGTTTGGTGGATTCCATCGTTAAATATTACACAATTTTGCAGAACTTCTACCACAGATGTGCCCTTAAACGTGGCTGCCTCCTCGAAAATCTCCTGCGAATGTTTCAGATTGTTGTCAACGCACCTGGCAAAAAAAGTACCACCGGCTCCAAGAACCAGCTGTCCGGGTACGAAAGGATCTTCAATAGTTCCCATCGGTGAGGTCTTGGTTACGAAGCCACGGTCGGTGGTTGGAGAATATTGCCCTTTGGTTAATCCGTAAATTTTGTTGTTGAAAAGGATGATATTCAAATCAATGTTTCTCCTGATCACATGGATAAAGTGGTTTCCGCCGATGGCAAGCGCGTCACCATCGCCGGTAATTTCCCATACCATAAGTTTGGGATTGGCACATTTGACACCGGAAGCTATCGCTGCGGCTCTTCCGTGAATGGTATGGAAGCCATAGGTACTCATGTAATAAGGGAAACGTGAAGAACAGCCTATTCCGGAGATTACGGCAAAATTTTCGTGACGTATACCCAAATTCGCCATTGCTTTTTGAACAGCATTTAAGACTGCATGGTCGCCGCATCCCGGGCACCATCTTACTTCGTTTTCGCTCTTGAAATCTTTGAGCGTATAGTTTAATGTCTCCTCCATGATTATTCCGCTATGAGTTTAATGAAATGATCTGAAAGTTCATGGATGGTGAATGGAAGTCCCTGAACCTTGTTGAATTGATGATATTGATGTTCCGGCAGTTTATCGCGCAGATACCCGACAAACTGACCAAGATTTAATTCGCAAACGACAATCTTATCGAATTTGGAAAAGATCGCTTTGGTATTGCCTGGAAGCGGTTTGATGTAGTTGAAGTGTGCCAGGCTGATTTTTGTTCCTTTGGATTGCAACTCCCGAACGGCAGTATCCAGATGGCCGAGTGTTCCTCCCCAACCAACTACCAGAAGATCTCCTGAATCATCACCTACCAGTTCAAGGTCCGGCAACATATCAACCACTGCTTCCACCTTATCCCTTCTAATTTCGCACATCAGCTGATGGTTCGCGGGATCGTGGCTAACGTTACCGGCAGCGTCCTTTTCGAGTCCGCCAACACGGTGTTGAAATCCATCCATACCCGGGAAAGCCCATTCGCGCGCCAGTGTAATCGGATCGCGTTTGTACGGTTTGAAAGTGGCGGGATCTTTTGCTATTCTTGGTGTAATCGAAGGCAGACCGGCTAGTGTAGGAACTTTCCATGGTTCAGTTCCATTGCCAAGAAAACCATCCGTAAGAAGTACAACAGGAACCATTCGTTCCACGGCGATCTTTGCCGCCATAAAGGCGTAATGAAAACAGTCGGATGGTGTAGAAGCGGCAACAACTACAACTGGGCTTTCTCCATTTCTGCCATATAAAGTTTGCAGAAGATCGGACTGTTCCGTTTTGGTAGGTAATCCTGTAGATGGACCGCCACGCTGAACATTTACGACAACGAGTGGT
The DNA here is from genome assembly GCA_025358395.1 of Bacteroidia bacterium. The sequence goes on along the minus strand of JANYJT010000056.1, from coordinate 404 downwards.
AATTCCGCGATAACGCCCAAGCCAAGCGCTTCAGATTTCAGTGCAAAACCTGGACCGGAAGTAGATGTAACAGCCAAATCGCCGGCAAAGGCAGCCCCGATAGTTGTGCAAATTCCTGCTATCTCATCCTCTGCCTGAAAACTTTTGACACCCAGGTCTTTTCTTTCGGCAAGGGCCTGTAACACCTCAGTTGCAGGCGTAATTGGATATGAGCCAATGAAAAGTTCTAGACCTGATTTTTCTGCAGCTGCCAAAATTCCCCATGCAGTTGCCTGGTTTCCACTGATATTTCTGTAAAGACCCTTTTCGATCGGAGCCGGATGAACCACATACCGCGGTGTCATGTGCTGCAGGTTCCAGGCATAATTGTATCCGGCACGTAAAACCCTCAGGTTCGATTCCAG
>JANYJT010000046.1 GCA_025358395.1 Bacteroidia bacterium | reverse complement strand
ATTCATTAATAAATAATGATGTTAACAGTATTATTGAAGATCATTGGGGAAAACTCTGGTTTGCCACAAATAATGGAATTAGCTGTTGGAATTTAGACACGAAAAAGTGGAGTAGCTTTTACAATGACAAGGAGACTCAGGCCCAGGTTTTTCTCTCACTTTGTGAAGATAACCAGGGAAGAATCTGGGCAGGAACTTATTCCTCGGGTGTTTATATCCTCGATGGAAAAAATGGGAAAGAGCTGGCCCATTATAATAAAAATGGGAAAGGATCCCCATTGCTCAATGATTTTATATTTAATATCTATAAGGACAACAGCGGAGATATCTGGTTGGGAGGTGGTAGTGGCTCTGTGGTCTGTTATTTGTCAAAGGAAAACAAATTCAGAACTTATTCTGATGCGCCAATTGGATGCTTTGCCGGGTTATCAAACAATCAAATTCTTTTGGGGTGTAGTTATGGATTGGCAGAATTAAACAAACAGACCGGGGAAATCAAAAGATTAATAGAGGGTTTCCTGGTTCGTGATATCCTGGTATTAGGACAGGATGTGTGGATTTGTACGTCTGGAAATGGATTAATAAGGTACAATTACAAGTCGGGCGAAACAGAAAAATTTACTTCACAAATGGGATTGCCCTCCAATTTTATTAATAGTGTTGTCTATTCAAATGGTTATCTGTGGTTAGGGACTGAAAACGGATTATGCAGGTTTGACCCAAAAAACAAAAATGCCCTTACCTATTCTTCCATCTATTCAATTTCAAGGACTTCATTTAATAATTGTTCCCATGCCAAGTTGAAGAATGGCCAGCTAGCCTGGGGAACCAACAATGGGGTGGTAATTTTTGCGCCTGATCTTATTGATGAGTCAACGGAAAAAGGAAAAATTTTTTTCCAGGATCTGACTGTGGCGGGTCGCTCAATCAAGGATACCCACTCTTTCAATCTGAATACCCCCATAGATAGCTTGAAGGAGATTAATCTCAAGTATTTCCAGAACACGATTAGCTTTGAATTGCTTGCACTGGGCCAGACATCCGGATCCAATTTTTCATGGAAATTAGAGGGATTTGATCAGGATTGGAGTCTGCCAGCCGGAAACAATATCATAACCTATACGAACATCCCAAGTGGGAACTTTATATTAAGAATAAGACTATTTGACAGTTCATTGAGCAACGTGTTATCCGAGAGATCTTTAAGATTAAATTTAATCCCTCCGTTTTGGAGAACAGGATGGTTCTGGGTGCTCATTTTCATTGTTTTATCCGGAATCATCTTCCTCTATTTGCTGTATTACATCAACCGGCTTAAACAGGAACATACTGAAGAAAAGGTGCGGTTCTTTACCAATACAGCACATGATATCCGAACTTCCTTAACCTTAATTAAAGCCCCGGTCGAGGAGTTAAGTAAAGAAAAGAATTTAACCGAATCGGGAAAGTACTATTTAAATTTAGCCATTGAACACGCAAGGCAGCTCACCTCAGTGGTTACTCAATTGATGGATTTTCAGAAAGTTGATATCGGCAAAGAACATTTATCGCTCTCCATGACTGATCTTGTAAAACTGGTTTCCGATCGCAGGATCATGCTGGCTCCCTATGCGGCCAGCAAAAAAATGGAACTCCTGTTTGTTGCTGATTCTGAGCATTACCAGACAGCCATAGATGAGTCAAAAATAGAGAAGATCGTTGATAACCTGATTTCTAACGCCATTAAATATTCTCACATCAACAGTCAAATCCGGATTGATCTCAGGTGCGATGATAAAAAATGGATGCTTCAGGTAAAAGACAATGGGATCGGTATTGCCAGAAAAGCTCAGCGGCAGTTATTTAAAGAATTTTACAGAAGCGACAATGCCATCAATTCGAAAATTGTCGGTTCAGGGATAGGACTTTTATTGGTTAAAAATTATGTGGTTATGCACCATGGGAAAATCAGTTGCAGCAGCATGGAGAATGTTGGATCAACGTTTCAGGTCGTAATTCCGTTTAGATCAATACCTGGTAATTCCATTGATACGATTGAAACATCTGGCACATCAACCGTTTCCGGTTACACTAAGGAAGCTTCTCAACAAACTGAGCCGGACTATGAAATCCATACTTCAAAAGAGATGAAAGTGCTGGTAGTTGAGGATAACAACGATCTACTAAACTTCATGAAGGCTACTCTAAGTCTTGATTTTAAGGTATTTATCGCACTTGACGGGAAAAAAGCCTGGGAATTCATTTCGAAACAAATACCAGATATAGTTGTATCCGACATCATGATGCCCAATATGGACGGTTTTGAATTGTGTAAAATCATGAAATCAACCTATGAGACTTCGCATATCCCAATCGTCTTACTAACAGCATTGTCTGAAAAGACAGATCAGCTGCATGGGTTGGGACTAGGAGCTGACGACTATTTGACCAAACCTTTCGACATGAATCTTTTGGTTCAGCGAATCAAATCTATTATCCGAAACCGGGAGGTTGTCAGGGAAAAAACGTTGAGGTTGATAAAAGGAGATTCAAATGAACGAATTCTTTCCAACGAGCACAATGACAAATTTGTAAAGAAAATACTGGAGATTGCAAAGGCAAACATGAGCAAAACTGATTTTGACAAAGATGAATTCGCTTCTGCCATGAATGTCAGTTCGTCATTGCTCTACAAGAAGATCAAATCATTGACCGATCAATCCCCGACTGATTTTATCAAAACCATCAGACTCAATCACGCACTTGAATTGTTGCATTCAGGAAACAATACTGTCACAGAAGTAAGCGAACTTTGTGGCTTTGCAAGTGTAGGATATTTCAGTACCGTTTTCCGGAAACACTTTGGAAAATCCCCTTCTGAGATTTTGGAATGATTTTGTCAACGCCATAAATACACCGATATCATAGTTTAAGTCTGATTTTATCCAAAATCAACAATCAAATATCTATTATCGAAAGTCTACCTCTTAGCCTCCTAGTACATTTACACTGCTCAAAGTGTTATCAAACCTGGTAGAACTGCCGATGATACGTTAAACTTATTTGCTTATTAATTTACTAAACTCAGATTTATGAAAAAAAACAGGTTCGTGCGGGTTGCATTCATGCTGCTGCCCATGTTGCTTTTGTCGTTTTGGACCTTTGCCCAATCCGTTAGGATAAAGGGTACAGTAACCGACGAGAGCAAATCCCCGATGCCGGGAGCAAATGTGGTGATCAAAGGAACAAACACCGGTGTCGTTACGGATGCCAATGGTAAGTATCAAATTGATGCCGATTCTAAATCAACGCTTACTTTCTCTTTTATTGGATACAATGCTCAGGATATTCCTGTGGCCAATAAAAAGGAGATCAACGTCAAACTGGTTCCTGACAATTTGCAGGTGGATGAAGTTGTGGTGGTTGGCTATGGTACACAGCGTAAAGAATCGGTCACTGGTTCTGTTGCTTCAATGAAAGGGGATGTAATCAGGGATGTGCCATCACACAATATTACGCAGGCTTTACAAGGTCGCGTTGCCGGTGTTGAAATGTCTCAAACATCTACCAAGCCGGGTGCTGAAATGCAAATCCGTATTCGCGGTTCACGTTCGCTGACTGCCAGTAATGACCCGTTGGTAGTACTCGACGGTATCCCATTTGCCGGAAACATCAGTGACATCAACCCGAATGAAATCAAGAGCATAGACATTTTGAAAGATGCTTCGGCAACTGCAATATATGGCTCCCGCGGTGCCAATGGCGTACTCCTGGTAACAACCAACAGAGGACAAAACGGCCAGAAGGCGAGAATTTCCTACAATGGCTACTATGGTGCAAGTGCGGCGTTTTCAAGATTTGACATGATGGATGGTAACAGGTTTGCCGAGATGCGGGCTTATGCCAATATGCCTGCTTACGTAAATAATACCGCAGATGAAATTCCGGGAACAAATACCGATTGGCAAGGCTTGTATTTTAAAACCGGTGCTGTACAAAGCCATGATGTTGGCGTATCGGGTGGAACAGACCGCGGTGCATATAACTTTGGATTGGGCTATTACAAAAATGAAGGTGTGGTACCCCTGGAAGCATATAGCCGCATTTCGCTGCATGCCAGCGTTGATCAGGAAGTAGGTAAAATTTTCCGCGTCGGATTCACTTCCAACAACGACTACAATGTGACCGAAGGAGCCAGTTCAGGCGGATTGTATCAAGTATTGCAGAATGACCCGCTTCTCTATCCCTATAATGCTGATGGCACTTGGAAAAGAACAGTAGATATGCCGGCAGATAAAGGAATATGGGTCTATACGAGAGATGTTGTGGAAGCTAATAAAGATCGTATGCTTAGTCAAACGAAGGGCTTCGGGTCTTATAATTCAGTATATGGTGAGGTAAAACTACCAGGTGTTGAAGGTTTGAAGTATCGTGTCAATCTAGGCTTAAACTTCCGCATGTCAACGGGTGGGAGCTATACCGGACAAGGAATAAACAACACCTCTGCAACCAATCCTTCTGCTGCTTCTGTTAGTAATTCACTGAGAACCAATTGGGCTATTGAAAATTTACTTACCTACGACCGCACCTTTTCCGGGAAGCATCAATTAAATGCCGTAGCAATGTACTCTGCCGAGGAAACTCTCTTCAATAGGTCACGAATGAATGCAAAGGGTGTAGCCGAAAACTTCCAGTGGTATAATTTGGGGATGACTGATGGTGAAAGGTCTATTCTCCCAGGAGATCAACAATATGAGAAGAGCGGCTTACAGTCTTACATGGGTCGTGTAATGTATTCGTACGATAGCCGTTATATGATATCTGCCACTGTTCGCACGGATGGATCCTCAAGATTGGCCTCCGGCCATCAATGGCATACTTATCCTGCCGTATCTATGGGATGGAATGTCAAAAAAGAAAAATTTATGGAGAATGTTAACTGGCTCAACATTCTAAAACTGAGAGTTGGCTATGGAGAAACCTCCAATCAGGCTGTTGCTCCCTATGCTACACTGGGAGGGTTGAGTACAAGACCTTATAACTTCGGTGATGCAGTTGCTAATTTTGTAACTGGTACCTATGTAAGTACATTGCCAAATCCTGCGCTGGGATGGGAATACTCCAAGACCTGGAACTATGGTCTGGATTTCACCCTGCTACAGAATCGTCTGTCCGGTACTTTTGAGTATTATGTAACCAACACCCAAGATCTTCTGTTAAGTGTAAACCTTCCTCAAACATCAGGCGTCGGAAGTTATATGGCAAACGTAGGAGAAACTCAAAATAAAGGTTTTGAATTCTCGCTCAATGGCACGATATTGGACAACCTCAATGGCTGGACCTGGACTGCCGGTATTAACTTGTATTCGAACCACAACAAAATTGTATCCCTTGCTTCGGGAAGCCTTAAAGACGAAGGTAACGCATGGTTCGTAGGTTCCCCCATCAATGTAATCTATGCCCCTAAGAAGATAGGACTTTGGCAGGTAGGCGACCCTTATATGTCCATTCTTGAGCCGGGTGGAAACGCAGGTATGATTAAAGTAGAATATCTCGGCGACTACAATGCAGATGGCACACCCAACAGAGCAATAGACGGAGGAGGTAAAGACCGCCAGGTCATTGAAGTAGATCCCAATTTTCAAGGTGGTTTCAACACCAATGTGGCTTATAAAGGATTTGACCTGACCGTAATTGGTGCCTTCAAAAGCGGTGGTACGCTGGTGAGTTCCCTATATGCGGCTTCCGGTTACCTCAATATGTTGACAGGACGCAGGGGACAGGTGAACGTAGATTATTGGACGCCGGAAAATACCGGCGCAAAATATCCGAAACCAGGTGGCATTTTGAGCGGTGACAATCCGAAATACGGAAATACCCTGGCTCTTTTCGATGCTTCCTATTTGAAAATCCGCACCATCACTTTAGGATATAATTTCAATAAAAAGGCACTTAAAGATCTTGGGATTCAAAATCTGAGGCTTTATGCTACCGTACAAAATCCATTTGTATTGTTCGCTCCTTATACCAAAGAAACCGGTATGGACCCGGAAACAAACTCCTACGGCAACGAAAATGCTGCAACGACAGGCTTGGTTAACAATCGTATCCTGACAATCGGTACCAACTCACCTTCTACACGCAACTACATGTTAGGTGTTAGTTTAACATTTTAATAATTTCTAAATAAAGATAATGATGAAAAAGATAAATATAAAAGTTTTGATGGGAGCGCTTTTGATGTTGTTCCTGTCGGCTTGTAGCGATATCTTAAAAGAACAGCCACGCGCTACTTATGAACCGGGTTTTTTCACAACCAAGGAGGGTGTTCAGAGCGGATTGACCTCCATGTACGCTCACTTGCGTTACATCTACGGGCAAGGCTATTACTATAATATTACCCTTACCGGTACCGACGAATATACCTGGGCTGCAAGTGCCGATGCAAACTTTAAAGATGCCGACATGACCAGTGGCGGAACAATGACGCCATCCACTTCACGTGCCGATGTGGTATGGGGTGCTGCATTCCCGAATATCAACACCGCCAGTGGTGTGATAGAAAACGCTGAGGCAGTTGGCCTGGTTCCTTCCCTGATAGCTGAAGCCCGCTTTTTCCGTGCTTTCGACTATTTTCAGCTGGTGCAAACCTTCGGTGGAGTACCTCTGGATTTGGGCGGAGGCATTTTGAAATTTAACAAATCTACCGTCAGAACTTCTGTGCGCAATACCGTACCTGAAGTCTATACAAAAGGTATATTTCCAGACTTGAAACAAGCTGTAATCGACCTTCCTGATGCTCCCCGAATTGTAGGTGCTGCCACAAAAACAGTTGCACGCCTATACTTGGCTAAGGCATATCTGACCTATGCATGGTGGTTACAGAATGTGAATAATGTTCCGACCTATCCTACAGCAGCCCGTACTGACCCCGACGGACGTGATGCAGCCTGGTATTTCCAACAGGCGTATGATGTTTCAACCGCAGCAATCGCCAGTCCTGGTCCCTTTGGCTTGCAGCCCACTTACTACAATGTCCATTTAGCTCAGAATGACCGCAACAATGAAATCTTGCTGCTTGCCGACCATACCAATGCCAGCGAACAATATAACGGCGGAATCAGTTTTTCTTACGGAAACGGAGAAGCACCGGATAACTTTGCATCCTGGATGGTAACACCACAGATGGAGAATCTCAGAAGTGCGAAAAATGCGGATGGAACAGGAGCTACAAGCTCTGTCCCAAGAGAGGCTGTTCAATGGGGTGGTCGTCCCTGGACCCGAATGGCTCCTCCCATCGGAGTCTTTACCAATACTTTTGCTGACAAGACCAATGATTCGCGCTATGACGGAACTTTTACAAGTGTTTACCGTGGCAATTGGAATAAGAGTGCAAGTACTGCATCAATTGGCGTCATGTATAATGCCAACAAAATGCCGGTTTACCCGGGAGATGCCATATTATCTTTCCTGCCGGATGAAACACTGTCAGGTTCTACAACTTACCCTGCCGGACTTGGAAATATTGGTGCTGGTCAAATATCGGGAAGAGCCGATTATGTCATCTCTCCACGAGCTATAAACCGTCAGTATTATCCGGGACTCTGGAAAATTGGGACCTATCGCACCGACAATGGCACCGGATTAGGAACTCCCAATGGCAGTACTTGTCGCCCGTTTGACATTGCCAAATTCTCAGAACTTTACCTGGTAGCTGCCGAAGCAGCCGTAAAGGGCGCTACCACCAAAGCGGGCCAAAGTGCCAGGGAACTGATCAATGTGCTTCGTGCCAGAGCCGGAAAATGGAGCTTTAGCAATGCTGAAAATAAGGCCAAAGTAGATGACCGTAGTGCAGCCATGATCGCGGCTACTCCAGCTACAATAGATATTAATTATCTCCTGGCTGAACGTTCACGGGAGCTTTTTGGCGAAGGTTATCGCTGGTTTGACCTTGTTCGGACACAAAAGTGGGAAGAAATTGCCGGTACATACGAAATCGCTGATGCGGGAAGCCATGCTCCCAAAACGTTTACCCGTGTCATCAACAAAGCGGTTCATTACCTGCGCCCAATTCCACAAGGACAAATTGATAGATTAGACATGACCGACGCGGAAAAGAAAGCTTACCAAAACCCGGGCTATTAATCTTAATTCATTATCGTTTCAATTCAAAATTATACCAACTTCTCAGCTGTAAAAATCATGCCGGGAAGTTGGTTTTTTTTACCTCTAGAATTCTGTTTACTGAGTTTTGGCCATTGGTAGATTAACTGCAAGAAGCCAGGATCAGTAACATATTGACCTTCATGCAAATTTATGATGAATTCCTATTTCCAATCATCAATCTTGTTCTTTTCAGTGTCTTTGTTGTTTTTAATGGCATGTGGCAAGGACTCAAAAGATGTCGTTGAGAATAGTCCTCAACAGGTTACACCTATTGATGTAACCATCGATTCCAATACAACCTGCCAAACAATTTCGGGTTTTGGCGGGGCAAATGCTATTTGGGGAACGGATAATCTTTCACCTGGTGAGATGGCTTTGGCTTTTGGTACTGGAGACGAGGGGCTTGGGCTCTCACTTTTCAGGGTTCGGCTATCCTCTGTTAAGAATGACTGGACAGGATTAGCGGCAACTGTTAAGGGTGCCAACAGTTACAATGTGAAGGTACTGGCCTCCCCCTGGTCGCCTCCTGCACAATTTAAAAGTAACAATGATGTGGTCGGTGGAGGTTATTTGCTGGAAAGCAATTATGCAAATTTTGCAGGCTATGTCAATGAATTTATAGAATACATGAAATCGCAGGCGGCGACTATCGATGTAGTTTCCATTCAAAATGAGCCGGATTGGAAAGCTTCTTACGAAGGATGCGAATACAGTGCAGATCAGATGTTTAATTTCGTCAAAAACCATGCAGGAACTATCCGGGGAGCAAAAGTCCTCGCAGCCGAATCAATGAACTTTAATCATTCCTATACGGATAACATTCTGAACGATGCCACTGCCGCAAATAATATTAATATCGTGGCTGGCCACCTGTATGGATCAGGTTTAGCAGCTTATCCCCTGGCTGAGCAAAAAGGTAAAGAGATATGGATGACCGAGCACTTGCTAAATCTGGATAGTGGAAATAAACCTGAAAACTGGACGGCAACCACCGATCCGAAAACGATCTGGGCCGAATCCATGAATATGCTGCAGGAAGTACATTCAGCCATGAGCCTTAATTGGAATGCTTATATTTGGTGGTACATCAGGAGGTATTATTCTTTCATGGGAGATGGTGAAAAAGGCACCAATCGAGGCCAAATCCTGAAAAGAGGTTATGCGTTTTCTCATTTTTCTAAATTTATCAGACCGGGTTATGTTCGGGTAAAGGTGCAGTCGGAGAATACAGCAGCAGGATTAAAGATCACTTCATATAAGGGTGATAATAAAATTATTGTTGTGGTAATTAACCCAACCGGTGCGGCAATTTCCAAAATTAATCTCTTGACTTCAGGTACCATCTCTTCGGCTATGGCCTATTCTACCTCCTTGTCTAAAAACAGGGACGCAGCAACCCTGGCTCCTGCGAGTGGTCAGGTGCAACTCAGTATGGAGGCTAACAGCATTACGACAGTTGTACTGAATAAGTGAAAGTTTACTTTCAAAATATCCTTCAAAAAATGAAAAAGAGAATATTATACATCATAATTTCTGCAGTTGTACTTCTAACCCCCTGTGTATCCTTTAGCCAGATACGGCTTCCACGGCTGGTAAGTGATGGGATGGTACTTCAGCGGGAAACTCCAGTGAAAATTTGGGGCTGGGCCAGTGTCGGAGAAAAGGTCAGTCTGAGTTACAACAATGAGTCGTTTAAGACAGTAACGGATGTCGATGGCAGATGGCTAATCACCCTTCCGGCTCAAAAGGCAGGCGGACCTTTTGTTATGAAAATTTCGGCAAGTAACCAGATTACGCTGAACAATATTCTGTTCGGTGATGTTTGGTTCTGTTCCGGTCAGTCGAATATGGAACTTCCCATGCGTAGGGTCGCTCTGCTTTATGGTGATGAAATTGCCTCTTCATCAAATCCAATGATCCGACAGTTTATCGTTCCGGTTAAATGGAACTTCATCCAACCACAGCAAGAGATTCAAGGAGGAAAATGGGAAGAAGCCAATCCGGAGAGTGTACTTTCATTTTCGGCTGTGGCATACTTTTTTGCCCGTGATTTGAATGCCAGACACAAGGTTCCCATTGGGATCATTTTGTGCGCTGCCGGTGGCTCAAGCGTCGAAAGCTGGATCAGCGAAGAGTCTTTAAAAGCCTTTCCTGAACAATACCGGATCGCCAAACAACTTTCAGACACTAGCTACCTGGGCAATCTGCTGATTTCTGAACAAAAAGCGCAGAAAAAATGGTTCGATGAACTCAAAAAGATTGATCTTGGACGAAAAGAAACTCCCTGGCTTAATCCGTCGATAGACGATTCGTCATGGCCCACAGTGTACATTCCATCTTCTTTTAGCGAGGCAAATATGGATATAAAGAGCGGAGTAGTATGGTACCGAAAGGAAATAGAACTGCCTGAAAATTGTGAAGGAAAGAACGGACTCTTAGAGCTTGGCCGGATAGTTGATAGTGATTCCGTATTTATAAACGGAAAATATGTGGGCACAACGAGTTACCAATACCCGCCCCGACGATACAATATTGCTTCTGGTATATTGAAATCAGGAAAGAACAACATCACCATACGGGTAGTGAGCCAATCCTTTAGCGGAGGTTTTATCAAAGAAAAACCCTACCAACTTGATGTAGATGGCCGGATTTTCAACCTAAAAGGAGCATGGAAATACAACATTGGTGCAAAATGCGGTCCCTGTCCTTTGGCCACCTTTTTCCCTGGTAAACCGCTCGGCTTGTTCAATGCCATGCTCTATCCCACTGTCAGCTATACGCTCAAAGGAATAGTCTGGTACCAGGGAGAATCGAATGCCGAACGGGCCAGGGAATACAAAACGGCTCTTTCCAGGCTCATCGGCGAATGGCGTCAACTCAGGAAACAAGGTGAACTTCCTTTTCTTTTCGTCCAACTTCCCGATTTTATGGAACCCAAAAAGGATCCATCTGAAGGAGAATGGGTCATTCTGCGCGATCAACAGCTAAAGACACTTTCTCTACCCAATACGGCCATGGCTGTTACCATCGGATTTGGTGAATGGAACGATATTCATCCTCTTCGGAAAAAAGAGGTCGGTCGTCGCCTGGCTCTGGCTGCTGAAAAACTTGCCTATGGCGACAAAAAAATTGTTTCATCGGGACCTATTTACAAGTCAATGAAAAAGATTGGAAACAAGGTTGAACTTATATTTACCGACTGCGGAAGCGGATTAACTACCAACGATGGCAAAGAACTGAACGGTTTTGCCATTGCAGGTTCCGATAAGAAATTTTGGTGGGCTAAGGCAGAAATGAATGGAAATAAAATCGTCGTCTGGAATGAGTACGTGGCATATCCGGAAATAGTTCGCTATGCCTGGGCCGATAACCCGGCAGGAGCAAACCTGTACAACAAGGAAGGACTACCTGCATCACCATTCACTACTGAAAATCTTGAAAACAAATAATATATTTAGGATGAAAATTGAGACGACTATTTTTAAAACCAAATTCAGACTGACATTCATCTCATTATTTAGAATTTTTATGATCTCACCAAAAGTAGTCTTCATAAACTTATTGGTAATTAGTTTCTTAGGGGCAAAAGCCCAGATTCATGAAAACTTCCTAACCTCTTCAAAAACAGGTGATTGCTTCGTTGTTTCCGAAAACAAGCAAACAGCTCCACTCGTCATTAGCGAAAATGATCTTTCCGGTGTTTTAACAGTAGCCGGAATTCTCAAGAATGATATGCAACTTGTCGGACTTCCTCAACCTGAAATTGTTGTTGGCAAGATTCCATCTGCCAAACAAATTTTACTGATCGGTACACTTGGTCACAGTTCTCTCTTAGATGAACTTGTACAAAAAGGAGTAATTGACGCATCCGAAATAAAAAATAAATGGGAAGCTACTTTGGTCCAGGTGGTTCTGAATCCTTTCCCGGGAGTTGAAAAAGCCCTGGTTATTGCAGGTAGCGACAAGCGGGGAACCATCTATGGAATGCTCAACTTTAGCCGTCAGATGGGGGTTTCTCCCTGGTACTGGTGGGCGGATGTGCCGGTGAAGAAACGGGAAGCCCTCTATGTAAAAGCGGGCCGATATGTCAGTGAAAGCCCGAAAGTGAAGTACCGCGGAATCTTTTTAAATGACGAAGCACCGGCACTTTCGGGTTGGTCGCAGGAGAAGTTCGGCGGCTTTAATCATCAGTTTTACAGTAAGGTATTTGAGTTGATTTTACGATTGCAAGGCAATTACCTTTGGCCGGCCATGTGGGGAAACGCATTTTTTGATGATGATCCGGAAAACGGCAGGCTGGCCAATGAGCTGGGAATTGTGATAGGCACTTCACACCACGAACCACTGGGTCGAGCTCACGACGAATGGCGCAGGTATGGCACTGGTCCATGGGACTACAGTAAGAATGCCAAAGTACTCACCGACTTCTGGACCAAAGGGATGGAACGGATGAAAGATTATGAAAAAGTTGTTTCTATCGGGATGCGCGGCGATGGCGATCAGGCAATGAGCGAAGGCACTAATATCGCGCTGCTGGAAAAAATTGTCAATGACCAACGTAAAATCATTAGCACGGTAACCGGCAAAAAGGCGTCAGAAACTCCTCAATTATGGGCATTATATAAGGAAGTTCAGAATTACTACGACAAAGGGATGAAGGTTCCTGATGATGTCACTTTACTGCTTTGCGATGATAACTGGGGCGATGTACGTAAACTTCCGGACTTGAATGCACCTGCTCATCCCGGAGGATATGGCATATACTATCATTTCGACTATGTTGGTGGTCCACGAAACTACAAATGGCTTAATGTAAGTCAAATACAGCGTATTTGGGAGCAAATGAACCTCTCCTACAGCCACGGGGTGGACCGGATATGGATTGTAAATGTGGGAGACCTGAAACCCATGGAATATCCGGTCAGTTTCTTCCTGGATATGGCCTGGGATCCAACCCGCTTTAGCCCGCAAAACTTGTTGCAACATACCGAAAATTGGTGTATCGAGCAATTCGGGGCACAATTTGGCAAAGAAACCGCCCGAATCATTAACCTATATACAAAATACAACCACCGGGTGACACCAGAGTTACTGAGCGCCGATACTTACAGTCTCGAAAATTACAACGAGTTCGAAACGGTTCGCAACGATTACCGGGATTTGGCTTTGGATGCCTTCCGGTTGTACAATCTTATCCCCAATGAGTACAAAGATGCATTCGATCAGTTGGTTCTATTTCCGGTAAATGCGTGTTCGAACCTCTACGAAATGTATTTCGCGGTGGCGAAAAACCGGAAGTTGGCTGCAACCCAAAGCCTCGAGGCAAACCACTGGGCCGATGTGGTGCAGGATTGTTTCACAAGAGATTCGCTATTGACTAACCACTATAACCAGCAAATTTCCGGTGGAAAATGGAATCACCTGATGGATCAAATCCGAATCGGATACACTTACTGGCAACAGCCAATGAGAAGCAAAAAGCCAGCTGTAGTCAGGGTTGAAAAGCCGTATCCGGTAAATTCCGGATTAGCATTTACCGAGGCTGATGGTTATGTTTCGATCGAAGCTGAAAATTTTCAGCGATCAAAAGGGACGGGAAAAATCCGTTGGGAAGTTATCCCTGGCTTGGGGAAAACCGGTTCGGGAATAACGACTTTCCCGCAAAATCAGTATCCGGCAATGACTGATTCTGTTTATCTGGAGTATGTTGTAAAATTTAAATCAACCGCCAGTTTTCCCGTGTCAGTTCTGGTCTCACCAAGTCTAAACTTCAATGCCAACAAGGGATTGCGTTATGCTATTTCCTTTGATGAAGGAGAAGAACAAATTGTCAATATCAACCAGGAATATACGACAAAAGAGATGGAAAACTGGCAGGCAAATCGAATTAATGTGACCAAAACATTGCACAGCATAAAAGCACCGGGTTTACATAAGTTAAGAATCAGGGTACTCGAACCCGGCATTGTATTGCAAAAAATATTGGTGGATACAGGCGGATTGAAGCCAAGTTTTCTAGGAGCTCCGCAAAGTAAATTAGAATGAGCCTATGAAAAGTGTCTTAATTTTATTCATTGCCCTTTTGACCCCCGCTTTCTTATACGCAGAAGATGGGTCAAAGCTTTGGCTTCGGTACAATGCCTTGCCTGATGCTGTGTCGAAATCATATACCCAACAGTTTCAATACCTTGTTTTTGACAGCAACAGCCCGACAAGAAAAATCATTCGGAAAGAGTTGGATCAGGCATTTGCCGGTTTGTTGGGAAGTAAGTTGACAGAGACCCGAAAGCTTCAAAAAGGCACATTGGTTATTGGAACGTTGAAAGATCCTCAGGTTCAGCAATTATTGTCTGTCCAAAGCCTCATGTTGTGCGGAGAAGAAGGGTTTATATTGAAGAGTCTCGATTTTCAAGGGGGCAAGATTATGCTCCTAGCCGCGAACCAGGATATTGGGTTACTCTACGGAGTCTTTCAACTTCTCAGAGTGATGCAGCAGGGCCAACCGCTGTCCGGAATGGATTTATCTGAAAAGCCAAGCTACAAACGTCGGATTCTCAACCATTGGGATAATCTGGACAGAACCGTCGAACGGGGATATGCCGGTCATTCGATTTGGAAATGGGACGAACTGCCTGATACCATCAGTGCACGTTATGAAGAATATGCACGGGCCAATGCATCCATCGGGATCAATGGAACGGTTTTAAACAATGTCAATGCCAACCCTAAGATTTTAAGCAGCGCATACCTTTCAAAGGTTAAAGTGTTGGCCGACATTTTCAGGCCTTACGGAATACGTGTCTATTTGTCGGTTAATTTTTCCTCTCCGAAAATTCTGGGCGGCCTTCCGGACTCTGATCCATTGAAGGAGAATGTTGCGGATTGGTGGAAAAAGAAGGCAGATGAGATTTATGCTTCAATTCCCGATTTTGGCGGTTTCCTGGTGAAGGCCAACTCCGAAGGTTTGCCCGGACCCCAGGACTATGGACGCACACATGCCGACGGTGCCAATATGCTGGCTGATGCCCTGGCTCCTCACAAAGGAATCGTGATGTGGAGGGCTTTCGTTTACAAACCTGACGGGGATGACCGCGCCAAACAAGCGTACAAAGAATTTACCCCTTTGGATGGAAAATTCCGTTCCAATGTAATAATTCAGGTCAAAAATGGTCCGGTCGATTTTCAGCCCCGCGAACCATTCAGTCCGCTATTTGGAGCGATGAAACACACAACCTTGATGCCTGAATTCCAGATTACAAAGGAATACCTGGGATATTCGGATCATCTGGCATACCTGGGTCCACTGTTTGAGGAATGCCTGGATGCCGACACCTATGCCGAAGGTCCAAATTCCACAGTTGCCAGCATTACTGATGGATCACTTTTTAAAGATTCGCTCAGCGCAATCGCAG
This sequence comes from Bacteroidia bacterium, assembly GCA_025358395.1. The sequence continues at coordinate 1,023 of JANYJT010000046.1, read as the reverse complement.
GTGTCGCCAATATCGGTGAAGATATAAAATGGTGTGGCGACGATATGGCTCAGGCCAACTGGTATGTTTTCGGCCGACTGGCCTGGAACAATACATTGTCTTCAAAGGATATATCAGTTGAATGGATCAGGCAAACTTTTTCCAACGACAGCGAATTTGTGACGGAAGTTAGCCGTATGATGATGCAGTCGCGGGAAGCAGTGGTAAATTACATGACTCCCATTGGATTGCACCACCTGATGGGATGGAGCCATCATTACGGACCGGAACCCTGGTGCGAAATTCGGGGAGCTCGTCCTGATTGGTTGCCAAAATATTACCACAAGGCGGATTCCGCCGGCATTGGATTTGACAGATCATCGACAGGAAGTAATGCGGTTGAACAATATTCTGCGCCGTTGCGATCATTGTATGACAGTCCCTCAACCTGCCCGGAACAATATCTGTTGTGGTTCCACCATCTGCCATGGGATTATCAGCTTTCCAATGGAAACAATCTTTGGGACGAATTGTGCTACAAATACAGCTCAGGTGTTGATCGTGTGAAAGAGTTTCAGAAAATCTGGGACAGGATGAAAGGAAAATTGGACGAACCCAGGTTTGACAAAATTCAGGCAAAACTGGCAACCCAGGCTTATGAAGCCATTTGGTGGAGAGATGCCTGCTTGCTATACTTTCAGACTTTTGCAAGGAGACCAATACCTGAAACCCTCGACCGGCCAATCTACAGGTTGGATGAACTTAAAAAAAAGAAATTTGATTTAAAAAATCACAATTAGCATGCAACTGTCAATGATAATTTCCAATTAAAAATTAACTAGAATGAGATTAACTAACCAAAAAATTTCTGTATTTGAAAAAATTGGCTACAGCCTGGGGGACCTGGCTGCAAACCTGGTTTTCCAAACAATAATTACCTATCTGGCCTATTTCTATACCGATATTTATGGGTTGAAAAGCACTGATGCTTCTATAGTTATGCTTACCGTAGGACTAACTGCGGCTTTTATATTCAATCCGATA
>JANYJT010000032.1 GCA_025358395.1 Bacteroidia bacterium | reverse complement strand
CTATCCTGCTTTTGCGGCATCCCCCAATGAGGACGAATACCAGGAGGACAACAAATAAAACGGGAAGATTCTTTTTCATATTTCTAGTCTAAGTTAAGTCATACCTTTCCTTTCAAAAAAAGGTGACCCTTTCATGAATTGCCGGATTAAGCATTAAATGGGATGCTCAATTTCAAACTCTATTGTAACCAGAAACAATTCAGGCACTAGCAAGGGATTGTTATGCTGATTTTTTAAGTTAGCCGAATTTGCGGCGAAGATAAAGAATTATATATAAACTACAAAAAATTAATTATTTCACTTTATACATTTCACTTCCTGCCAACAGGAAGCATCCCAACCCAAAATCTTCAAAATTCGGAACCCGGTCATAGGAGGTAGGCTGACTATCGGAAGGCTGTTTTCCGGTTCCCTGCACATGGCCCAGGAAGCCGTTGGGATGAACGGAATCTTTGACCATCGCATTCCAGGCCTTGAGAATAACCGGCATGTATTTCTTTTTGCTCAAAACCCCATGATTGACTCCCCAGGCCATGCCATAGGCAAAAAGTGCGGTGCCGGTCAGTTCCTTGCCGCCGAAATTGTTCGGATCATGCAGGCTGGCATTCCAGAAACCATCTTCCCGCTGAATGGGAACCAGTGCTTTGGCCATCTTCTCAAATGTCTGCTGGTACTCCTTCCGGTGAGGAGCATCCTTGGGCAAGACCTCAAGCACCCTCACCAAAGCCGCCAAAACCCAGCCATTTCCCCTCGACCAATAACAATCCTCCCCGTTTGGTTCCTTGTACGGAGGGACAAAATCTTTGTCGCGCCACCAGAGATGATCTTTCGGATTGTAAAGCCCTTTGCCTCCCTGAACGGTTTTGCTGTGGTTGTACATCTGGTACATGCGCTCGTAATAGCGGTTATCCTTGTACAAAACACCCAGCTTCGCATAAACCGGCATCGCCATCTGCAAGGCATCGATCCAGTTCCAGTCGTCAATTTTATCCGATGACATCATCAAATCGATGGATGCTTTCAGATCCCTGATGCGTTCAGGCTTCTTGTCAATCAGGTACAAATCAATGTACGTCTGACCGCAGCACTGGTTGTCGGCATTCCGTATCTGGATACCTCCATTAAGTCCCCACTGGTGCGATTCGCCCCAAGCCACGGCATAATCATAGTAGGATTTGTCCTTGTTGATTTGATACAAAGCCATCAATCCTTCATAATACACGGCACGTGTCCAGATATGACTCGGCCTGGTTTTGTCATTGACAATGGCCTTTCCCGGATCGGGCCAATTGTTCATAAAATATGCATTGGTCAACACCATTTTGTCGAGAACATCCTTTTGGGATGGCAGGTTCTGGGCTTTTGATAACCCTGACAGAAAGAGAATCATAACCAAAAAAGTTAAAAATCTAAAATTCTTCATACGGTACTTTTTATTTATTGTCTTGTCTAAATTCTTGCAAAAAGATAAATAAGCCTTTGCGGGTATTGGTATATTTTGCGCGACCCTATTTCCCTGTTTCATAAAGTTGAACCGCACTGTCATTGATTTCAATCTTATGGTTTTTCACCATTTCAATCATTTCGGCTCCTGCCGGGAGAACCGGACCATACCCATGTGCCGCATAAACATTGATGGGACGGTAATAATAAAAAGCAGGATCGAAGCCCATTCCCGTACCTACGCAGGTCCCTTCAACTTGCCCATTTGAGCGAGTGCGGTACATTCCATGTTTGACCCCAGGATGGCTCTCTTCAAATTTCGCAAACGCTTTGGCAACCTCAGCCAGAAATTTCAATCGTGATTTGGTGTAAGAGGCATATTTCGGATCACCGGTGGCTTGCGATGCAAGCAACATCCCCGCATAGGTAACACCCCATTCATAACTCAGTAACCTGAAATCACCGGGCTTGAAAATGGTATTGACATCGATTTTCGAATAATCTGTCAATTCAGCTTTAGACGCCTTGTCGATCAGTGCCATCGGTGTCGTTTGGTCGAGGTAAGAATAAATCCGGTCCAACACTACCGTGATACTTTTCACCTCAGGTTTCCCGTAAGGCGTGTCATAATTGGGTGCCATCAGATGGAGAGGAGTTGTGGAGTCATTGATTTTTTGCGCCCGGAGTCCAGTGGCACCAATGAAAAGAATTAGTAAGGATAAGGAAAGTCTCATACGTTGAAAATTATTTATATTCAGTCAAAGAGCATTTTTAACAAGCGTTGTTTTGATCGTTTTTTTACAAACCATCCATTTTCATGGCGTTCATTATTTTGCAATGGTTAATTAAATCAGATTCTATCTTATATTCTTTTACATAATTCAATCCATAGGGCCAGAAATGTTGATTGTCCATTCTCAACTGATTTTCATTATTCTAATTGCTTTTGAATTTGTTCCTATCGATTGGCAATCACCACAATTCGTGTCTCCCAGGGTTTCAATTTAAGGTATATTTGTGTCCCGTTACTGATCGCTTTTGCCTCTGCTATCTCCTTAATTTCACCTGAAATAGCATCCCAGCTTTGTATTTTTCCATTCCCCTGCAAAATAAGATTGCTTTCAATCGCCGTATCGCCTTCGTTGAATATAAAATAGAGCTCGCCGTTGGAGAATTTCCTGTGACAATATTTGATTGAGGAAGATGCATTTTCAAGTTTAAAATCAGATTCCGGAAGATGCTGAAGTACATTTTTCCCCTCATGAACCATCTTTCCAAAATCATAGAAACTACCGGCATTTCGGAACGATTGACCCACTATCAATGCCGGCTTTTCACCCGTGAAAACGACTCTTCCGCCGGAGTCAGCAAAGTTTCCTAGTTTGTCCAGGACAGCTTTTGGCATCGCACGAACCGATGGAATCAGTATCGTATTGTAAATCTGACCACTCTTGTTTTCCAAACCGCTTCCATTCGGTTTAAGAACATTCAAAACAGCGTAATCATCTATGAAATCAAAGTCCCGCTGATTTTCAAGCAGGTATTTGCAAAGTTCGAGAGCGCTGCTGTCAGCCTTTTGATAACCAAGCCATTCACTTTCTGTTGGATAATAGACAGCAATGTTGGCAGTAGGCTTCCCGTTGGAAAGCAGGTAGGAGACCCGGTTGGTATATTGAGCCACCTGCGGAAATTTTGGATCCGCGAACCATCCTTTTGGAATTCCATCGGTTCGTGTCGAGGCCGGCCAGTACATCCATTCAAAAAGATTGATTCCTCTGGCGAACTGATGATCCGTGACCCATTTTGCCTGATCGACACCGGGGGGCGTTTTATAGGCTGCAAAACTTTCGCTCATCGCATTCTGCCTACCATACACATGCGCAACGGAAGAGGCATATTTTGGAAAATCGGCAACATTCCCCGGCCAGATCTGATTCCAAATGGCATCGATTCCGGGAATTTGAACATGCCTCAGATCTTCGAAAAAATCTCCACCCGACTGGGCCAATGCCATCATTTTGTCTTCGTGGTTGAGATGCACCATGTAGGAAAGATTGTTGGCAGCACACCAATCCGCCTGTACCTTGAAAAAATTCTCCCCAAACATTTTCGACCATACGTCCCAGTAATCGGCTTTTACCCGTAGCATGGAGTCGGTCGGGTTCTTCACCAGAAATGAGGCGACCCATGGTCGTACATCATATCCCTTTTTCTTCAAAAATTCCTCAGGCAGAGCAGTTGTCCAGGGCACGAAGCCATAATCGGGTTCATCTCCCCTGAAACCCAGAAATGTTTTCCCGAATTCACTGCCGATATGCTTTTTATATTGCTCATGGGTGAACTCAATAAATTGCCGAACAGCCAGTGGATTCAAATAATCGCAAAGTGCGTTGAGTGTGTCCTTTCCGTGGGTAGGGTTGTTACCGGCTCGTGTCACAGAAGTTCTGAAACGATGTTTTACTAAAGTTACCTGCCAGTTGCCTTCCGGCGCTTTCCACTGAAGTTGTCCAAGTTCGATTTTCAACAAAAGGCATTTCCCTCCTTCTTTATTTACCGCAATTGCACTTAGGACATTTTCCGGAATTTCTTCCAGGACTATTTGTCCGGAAGCAACTTCGATCCGCTTGTAAACATCCAATCCCTGCATCCGGAGGTCAGGACGTTCTCTGGAAAACTTTCCCCCGGCAAAACCGCTGGGGTACTTGCATTCATCGATCATCCAGATCACCATACCCCTCTGTTTGGCCTGTTCCACAACAAATTTGATCAGATCAAAATACTCGTCCGAAAGATAGGGCGAAGGCAAATCGTATCCGGCCTCAATATTTACCGACCTTATATTTAGGGACTTAAACCGATCAAGGTCGCGAACAATCACTTCTCTCGTCATCGGACCTTCCCAGCCCCACAAAATCGATGGTCCGAAGGAGGAATCAGGAATTTTAAACCCATCAGCCAGCGAATTCAAATCGGTTACCTTAGAGTCGCCAATAATATAGACAACCGGCTTCTGTTTAGCGGTCAATTGCTGTTGGGAAAGCGATCCCAGGAGGAATAACAGAACAAATATCTTGTGCATGGCAAAACATTTTTAAGGAATGGCAGGCACTGAAAAGCTGCCATTGATAATACCGGAATTTTTCAGTTAGTCAGATATTGCGAGATGGTCACAGGCCCCAGCAACCCCGAATCCATTGGCTTCCAGCCGGAAGCATCAAATGGTTTGTAGTCGATGTTGACAAAATTGATTTCATGGTAATTGCGCCAGACAACTTTCTGCTGGTCCATTTGCCTGATTCGATTGGAATTTAGGTTGGCTACCTCAATTTCGATGGAGTTGTTCCCTTGTTTGAGATACTTCCCAATTTTTGTCGTAAAAGGGATACTCCAAAGGATACCTGCATCCTGACCATTCACCCATACCCGCGCACTTTCGCAGACTTTACCAAGATCGAGCAAATAATCACCTGCCAGCTTACCTGTCATGACAAAATTGGTTGTGTATCTTCCGGATCCGGAGAAATTGTTAGCCGCCGGATCTGACAATGCAGTCCAGGATATCAATTTTGGAAGATCAACCGGATTCGGAATAACGGCTCCACCTTCTGTGAATTGTAATTTCCAGGGTCCGGCAATTTCTATCCGGGATTTTGGTTTTTCCAGGTATTTCCAGTTTTCAGCAATAACCTTATTCGCAGAAAGCAACACGAACATGGCCTCTCCAGGCTTTAACCGGAGGCGGACTTTCAGATTTTGATTTTCCTGAATAGTTTGCGCCAGGCCGGTAAGTTCGTTTTGAGGATCCAGCAACAAACAGGAAACTCCCTTTTCATTCAGCGGCAAATAACCGTCAAAGGCATGAGAACTATGGTTAACCAAATAGTAATATACCCCGGCCTCGCTCTTCCGGCGAATGTAATCGAGTCCGGAATCTACCAAAGTTTCGCGTTCAATTTTTCCCCATTCAAGGGCGGTCTCAACCTTTTCTGACAGAATAATCAGACCATTACCCAATTTCGCGGCTTTCAAATTTTCGTTCACCCTCACAAGCGACAAGGAGTTCAAAAGATTGGTTTGCATTTGACGGTTTGTCTCCAGGTTCTTCAACCCGGGAACATCCTCCGGCAGTTGCTGGAAAATAATCTTTGCACCTTTCCCCGCCAGTTCTATAATCCTTTGAAGGGTGGCAAGTGGCATATATTTACTGGTCGGAATCACCAGCGCACGATAGGAGCTACCTGATTTTGTGGTGATCAAGCCATTTTTTACGGAGATATTGTTCAACAGACGATCGGACACAAAATCAAGCGAATATCCCTTCTTCATCAGCTCTTTCACATCCTTGCAAAAAGGAGTCGGATACAGCCATTTGTCAATTGAATGAATCGTGAATTGGAGATCCTGTGTTGTCTGATTCATCCACACATCATAAACCGGCCAATAGACCAGCAAATCATTGTGCGCTGTACCACTTTGAAGAATAGACTGACATCTTGCAATATAGTTGTTCAATCCGCTGATATGCGGCCAAAAACTGTTCGATGGAGAAAATTCGACTGAGGCATAGAAAAGCCATCCCGGCCATTGTGCATCCGCTGGAGAATAGGCTGTTCCATGGTAATAAACATGGTTAACACCAGAAAGAAAAGCCTGCTCAACTTCGGGTTTGCACTGAGAAAGTGATACTCTGAAATGTTCTCCAAGCCAGGTAAAGGTCTCGCAGGAAGTGATCTTCCTGCCTGAAACATTGGCTGCCGAAGAGGCAAATTTCAGCATTACAGGATCAGGATCCACATTCCGGATATCGGCACTGTCGCGGCGAAGTCCGGGGATAGCAAACTGACTGCTTCCAAAGGTTTCGCACTCGGGAATATCCACGGTAGCATACAAATCCAGCAGGTTTCCCGGCGAACCATGTGCCTGATTGCGCGTAAGACTTCCTTTTGCATGTGCCCAATCTGTCCATGGCCGGGTGAAATTTTCGCGCAGCATATCTGAAATAGTCTCACGATAATCGGATTGCACTCTGCGCGAAATATCGGATGTGGGTTTCTTTTCAGAAAGTTCACGCAGATAAGGTTGGAGGGCATAGTAGCGACGATTCAGGAATTCACTGAAAACCAAAGCGCTCCAGTTGGTTCCATATACTTCATAACTGTCATTGAAAAAAGACCCTACTCCACGGTTAGAATTTTGGAAGGCGGAATCAAACCGCGAAAGATATATGCCGGTTGCTTCTTTCGAAAAGTGATCAAAAGTGAGTCCTGCCCCGCCCGGTGCAGCCCGTTTGACTTGTTGAAGTGTTTTCCCGCAAAAAATGGCATAGATTTCCCAGTCACCTTTTGCCGCCGGCCAGTTCAGTGTGCCATCCGACTTAACCAACATGGTCAGTTCCTTGATCTTTTTATCCGGACCATAGGCCATAACAGCCTGAAGTTGAACCCCTGCCTGGAGTTGCCTGGGATCTGCGGGAAGAAACTTCTCTTTGAAAATTTCGCCATTTTTCAGTTCATACTTCTGAACTATCAACTTGGAAGCCGCCAAAGGAATAGTGATCTGGGGTCCGCCGAAAGGCCAACCTGTACCTGTATTCATATCGATTCCCATGCCATTTTTCTTTGCCTCCCTGACAGATACATCAAGCATCTTCATCCATCCGGGCGAAAGAAAGGAGAGGTACTTCGGTTCATATCCGACAGCCCCATAGATAGGCGTAATTTCCAGTCCGCCAAAACCGGCTTTCCCATACCTGGAAATCAGATCTGTCAGATTTACCTCATCCACCGCACTTCCCATCCACCACCAACGAGCCCATGGTTTGGATTCTTTGGTGATTGGCGGCCAGCCGTTTTGGGAATTGGCTTCTTTGGGTATGAAACTCATTAACCCAATAAAAATAAGGCTCATTAACAATCCTAGTGTGTGGATTTTTGTTCGGTTTCTCATATTCAGTTAGTATTAATCGATAACAACAACTTTCACAGGATTGATTACCAGGAGAACTGCAACAGTGAAACACCCTGTCCGGGAAGCGCCTTCTTCATGGTGGCTTTACCATCTACAATTTTAATCCATTCAGGTGAAGTAAACAACTGCAATTGACCAGCTTTTTCAAGTTCTGCAACATGTTCCGGAGTCGGGTTTTGGGAAGATCCCATTTTCAGTTACATGCTTCATTTCCCATTGGCCTGTATGCATTTTTACAGGCAATCCGTATTTAGTAGCCTTGTCAACACAGTACCAAGACAAATGATCCCGAAGTTTTTTTTCTTCCTCGGACTAACTATTTGTGAACAGTTAGCAGGTTATCTGACTCAGCTCAGCCAAATATACAATCCCAAAGTTATCAAAGCCAGAATACTCCAATGCAATCGCCAGTCGGTAATGCCTTCAAATTTTGCCACTCCACCGGAATAGTTGATGGTCGTCTTTTCGAGTTTCTCAGGGGCTGTTTTCTCGGTAAAGGCGGAAACGGCAAACAACACTCCGGTAATCAGAATCTCAGCCCATAATCCCCTGAAACCAAAATTCAATGTCAGCGGATGATGTAATATTGGAAAATATTGAGCTCCGTCTACGGGTCCGATCAATTGATCAATAACAAAGATCGTTGCCAGAACTATTCCAACAAAAACGGACACAATCGCCCCTTTCATCGTTACCTTTTTACTTATGATCCCAAAGAAGATAGCCGGAAAAACAGGTATCACCAGATAAGCGGAGATGGTCTGAAGATACTTGTACAATCCTTCCTCGTTTTTATAAACCAGATATGCAGCTCCAAAGCCAAGTAACGTGACCAGAACAATAACATAACGGCCAAGCGTAACTTGTCTCTTTTCTGAAACCTTTGGATTAAATTCAAGAATAAAATCCCTAACCACAAGTGTCGAAACAGAATTTAAAACGGCTATCAATGAGGTAACAAGTGCGGCCATCAGCGAGGCAAGCAACAGTCCTCTCAACCCTGTTGGTAAAAGTTTGTTCAGCAGGAGTACAAAAGTCTGTTTGGACTCATCACCTTGCAATTCATTGGGAAACAACGCGAAAGCAATTACACCGGGAAGAGCGAAAATGAAGATGGGAAATAATTTCAGGAAAGTAGCGAACATGGCTCCCCAGCGGGCATTTTTCAAATCGGGGGCAGACAATGTTCGCTGAACATTTACCTGGTCAATACCCCAATAGAAGATCCCGGCATAAAAAGCGGTTGCCAGAATTCCCCAGAAGGGATAAACAGGATCTGAGACAGGTTTGGATATCTTCATCATTTCGGGTACTTTTTCCATCAGTCCACCCCAACCGCCGACTTTGTCCAATCCAATAAAAAGCATGATCGATGATCCAAGCAAAATAATTATTACCTGGATCGCATCCGTATATGCAACGGCGGTAAATCCTCCGATAATCGTGAAAACGGCCACAACGGCGCCAATGTAAAAGACCGTAGTCATTACGTTCCAGCCCAGAATGCTATTGAGGACAAGCGCTCCTGCAAACAAGGTAAATGCTAGTTTCGTCATTACACTGATAACCAGCATCAAACCCGAGAAGAATGTCCGTGCTCTACGGTCGTATCTCAGTTCAAGGAATTCCGGTATCGTGAAGATTTTGTTCTTCATGTAATGTGGGAACAGGATGGCACAGGCAAAACCCAGGGTAATGGCCGTCGTCAATTCGACAGATCCTGCTGATAAGCCATACCTGTAAGAATCTCCCGACAAACCAACCAGATGCTCCGCACCAATATTGGTAGCAAACAATGAGGCCCCGACAATTGGCCAGGCAATTTTTCTCCCTCCTAGAAAGAAATTAGCGCTGTTCTCACCGGCTTTCTTCCGGTAGGCCATCCACAGGCCAAAAGCCATACTTCCGATCATGACAAAAGAGAAGACGAACCAGTCCAGAGAGGTTAGTGATAAGTTCATGCAGTGTTGGTTTAGTTGTTAAAAGTAGTGACTAAAGTGAACTAATTTGACTAAAGCAATTTGATAAGTTGCTGATAAAGATATGGAAATGTTTGAATTTGGTTTCCCTCGATATAAAAACCCTTGCCTCCAAATGCCTCTGGAATACGAGCAACTATGCTCTTTTGGTCCCTGAAATAATAACCTACCGTTGTTTCGTTGGTGGCAGTTTCAGGTTTGTAAGGTCTCAAATCAAAATTGGCAGTTATGATGTCGGATGGAGTTTGTTGGATATTTCCAACCATGGAAGCTGCCTTTAAGAACACTTCCGGTCCGGTGACGGCACTTCCAATATTCAATATGACGCCTCCATTCACCAATTTGGAAACTTCCCGGGTATAGATTAAAAAGTCCCGACCTGAGCATCCGCCTTTGGCACATCCATCGAACCAGTAATGCTGATCCAATACATCCGTGCCAATTCCAACATGAACTGTAAATGGGATCTTCATTTCATAACAAGTTGCCGCTATGCTAAGCTCAGGGTGGGCAAATACGATTGTTTCCGAATCAATTCCAAGGTATTTGGCCACCTTTTTTCGAAACGATTTTTTGCAGATCATTTTTCCGACAGCCTCTCCATATCCCAACTTTTTCTTGTTCCCGACACTAAGCGCAGCATTGATATAGTTGAACTCATAGGCCATGCCAAACTCTCCCAGTTCCAGGGCTTGCGGGACATATTCACTCGTCTCTCCCATCAAGGCAAGTTCGAAATCGTGTATGGAGGTCGCTCCGTTTCCGGAGACAATTGTAAAGAGGCCCTTGTGAATAAGGTCAACCAGCAATCGATTCAAGCCATTTTTTACCAGATGTCCTCCGGTAAAGAGTAGGATCGGCTGACCTTTATCCCGCCGTTCAATGATATTTGCTGCCAGGGAATCAATGCTTTTTTTTACCTCTTCAGGCAATTCAATGCCCATTTTCAGCACTTCATCTATCTCCCTGAGATCGGAATATTTTACTTTGTTTGTTCTACCCTTAACAGGATAAGTTTTGATCTGTGCAGGGTCGAACGCCTCGTATCTGCCTTTGTATTGCATATTTTACGCTAAATCTATTACTATTTAAGCCTTCAGCTATTAGCATTTTGCTATTAGCTTTGGCTAAAGGCTAACAGCTAAATGCTAAAACCTTCTTCTAAGCCAGAAGCTTGTTCATCCTATTGATGCTCTGAATCACAGCTCTTACCGTATGATAATTGATCTTCCAGGAGTGTCCCATATGCGTCCATACAGGTTCTCCCTTTCGGGAAAGCAAAGGATACCATTCTCCTACCTTCTTGTTGACAAATTTGTCATAAACAAACCGGTGCACATTTTTGTAGGCATCCCAGTATTTCTCCGGACCAAAAAGGATCACCGCATCCAAGAGTCCTATCAATACTTCTGCTTGTTGCCAGAACTCCTTTTCCTTATCATAGACACCGCCGGAATGAGGACCTTCAACATAGACTCCACCAAATTCTGTATCAATGCCATTGTCAACGGTATGGTCATATATTATCTTGAAAAGCTCTTTATAATCGTTCGGTTCCTCGTTCAATATTACCAGCGAATGCAACAGAAGCCAGGCAAATTCTGCGTTATGGCCATAACATGTATTGTCTGTAGCATTGCCTTTCTGTCCCTCTTCAGAGAAACGGTCCCATCCCCAGATGATATCGAACTTTATTTGCGGGGCGACGGACCAATCTTTGAAAAACTGGGGAATGCCCGTCTTATAAACCGGATGAATAATTTTATTTATCAGGAGATCGATGTCTTCCAAAAGCTTTCTTCTATGAACCTCCTGACCGGAGCATTCATACAAAGTGGTAAATGCCTCCATCAAGTGCATGTGCACATCCAATGTTTTGCGGTCTCCCCCCTGACTCCCCGGGCCACACAGGGTCCAATCCCGATGAAACATCTCCCAGTATCCGCCATAACGGGTGTCAGCGCAGTACTTCTGAATCAAATCAAAAGTCTTTTCGGCATATTCCCGCCCTCTTTGGTCACCGGTAGCTAAGGTATATTCACTCAGGCAATAGATAGCGAAACTGTGTCCATAGATAATTTTCTGATCAATTTTCACCTCCCCTTTGCGGTTCATCATCCAGAAGAACCCACCATGCTTTTTGTCCCACATCTTGCCGATGAGAAAATCAACACCATGACTGGCCAATTTTGCCAGTTTTCCTTCCCCATAACCCGCCCGGTGCGCAGAGGCAATCGTATAAATGCATCTGGTCTGAGCGATTAGTGACTTTTCATCTTCACCGGTGTCCATCCCATATTGGTCAAAATGTGTCAGGAAACCACCATTTACATCATCCTTCATTCTGGTTGTCCAGAATGGTAACAATTCAGTTAACAGATGTATCTCTGCCTCTCTTTTTAAACCCAAAACTTCTTCGTTATTCATGCTTAATAGTCATTAATCCGGAGAATCTTATTTTATTCCGGGAGAAATAAAATTCTGTCATTTCATATAATATACCAATAGTTGTCCGATTCGTATGTAAATATAGCTTTTACCTGATTTAATTTGCACTAGCAGGCAGAATTTTCATCAATTTGGAGCAATGCTCCAAATTGATGAAAGTGTTTCGAGAATTGATTTGAATGATTCAAATTAATTATCTTGGAGAAAATTTTCCAATACATGCATTCTGACAAAGAAATTTCCCTCAAATACTTGTTTTTTACCTTTCTAAAAATCGGGGCGATCTCCTGGGGAGGCTTTATGGCCCTGATTGCGGTAGTTCAAAAACAATTGGTCGACAAAGACAAAATTATTAAGGAAGAGCTCGTTTTAGATGGAATATCGCTTGCTTCAGTGCTCCCGGGTGCGGTAGCTATCAATGTGATCACCTACATAGGTTATCAGTTAAGAGGCATAAAAGGAGCTCTGGTAAGCATGGTAGCCACCGTTATCCCAGGTTTTCTCCTCATCGTCGGATTAGGAGTCATCTATTCCACTTATGGCGAATTACCCGTCTTTACCAAGTTCTTCATGGGCATTTTACCAGCTATTACTGCCATTATTCTCAATGTGGCCTTTTCTATGGCACAAAAGCAAATTACCGATTTCAGGCAATGGATCATGTGTATTCTTGCGGCAGTTTGTCTGCTTACAATTCATTCTTTCTTTGCAACTTTAATTGTGATAATCATCAGTGCCGTAGCCGGATATTACTTATATCATGAACCCGGTCCGGAAAATGAGAAAGAGAACAATCAAGCATTTTCCTTCAACCATAAAAAGTGGCTGATTATTACGGTGGTAACCTTTGCGACCATTGCTATTATAGGCTTTGTCATCCGTTATTTTGAAATTGATACTTTCGGTTGGTACAAGATCAACCGTACCATTTTCCTAACTTTTTCGGGAATGAGTCTGACACTTTTCGGAGGCGGATATGTTATTATACCAGCCATGCAGCAGGTCATTGTTGAAGGATATCACTGGTTAAATACTAAAGAATTTGCGGATGCCATAGCTATGGGGCAAATAACTCCCGGTCCGGTTATACTAACTGCGACTTTTATTGGATTCAGGGTTGCCGGTTATCTTGGTGCTTGTGTCGCTACCATTGCCATTTTTTTACCACCAAGTTTACTGATGATAATTCTATCCGGTTTTCTGAAGAAGATGAAAGACTCGAAAATCATAACTTCAATTTTTAAAGGGATGAGGCCTGCCATCATTGGCATGATATTTTCAGCTGCATTTACGGTAGGTAAAGAGGCAGAAATAATTTGGCCCTCTGCGATCATCTTTCTTACGGTACTAATATTGTTGGTAAGATTCAAGGCGGATGTCATCTACATAATACCACTGGCCGGACTGGCAGGAATACTCTTTTTCTGACGAAAAAAGGCAAAAGGGAAAAGGATAATGGTTAGTGGTTAGTGGTTAATGGTTAATGGTTAGTGGTTAATGGTTAGTGTTCGCCGCGATCGAGATGACACCCTCTCTCATGTCTCATGTCTCATGTCTCATGTCTCATGTCTTATGTCTTATGTCTTATGTCTGTGCATCAGCAGCTTAAATCTTTGAAGTTCTCTCCTTTCGCCTTTTGCCTTATCCCCGGAGGGGTAAAAAGAAGATCCCCGGCTCAAATACATGAACCGGGGATCAGTTTAACAGGGCGGCGACCTACTCTCCCACTGTGACGCAGTACCATTGGCGCTGACGGGCTTAAC
>JANYJT010000028.1 GCA_025358395.1 Bacteroidia bacterium | reverse complement strand
TGGCGAAATGCAACGCATCAGCCAAACGCTCACAACAAGCATTTCCGACCTTGCCGAACGCTACGGACAAACGCTACCTGAAATTGACAAAGAGATAAGCGGATTAGAAGATAAAGTAAAACAACATCTTGCTGCAATGGGCTTTAACTGGTAATGCTATGAATAAAATGGTTAATGATTAGTGGTTAATGATAAATATTAATTATGAGCGAAATCAAGCAAGGATATAAACAAACCGATATTGGTGTGATTCCTGAGGATTGGGTTGTGTTTAATGTTGGGCATTTAGGTAGCTTTTCTAAAGGAAGTGGTATCAGTCGGGCTGAATCTCAAACAGGAGAAATACCTTCAATCAGATATGGAGAAATATATACAACTCACAATGATTATATAAAAGACTTTCATTCATTTATATCTGTTTCGGTAGCGAAGAATGCAAGAAAATTAAAAACTGGAGATTTATTATTTACTGCCTCTGGAGAAACCAAGGAAGAAATTGGGAAATGTGTTGCTTTTATTGATAATATTGAAGCTTATGCTGGTGGTGATATAATAATTATATCTCCAGAAAATCGTTTTAATTCTTTATTACTTGGTTTTCTGTTAAATGCACCGTATGTTGCAAGGCAGAAAGCTAATAAAGGACAAGGTGATGCGGTTGTTCATATCACAAAAGATGCTCTATCGGATATTGTTATTGCACTACCAAAAGAGACTTCTGAGCAAACCGCCGTAGCCACCGCCGTTAGCGATATTGATGCATTAATTGTCGCCCTCGATAAGAAAATAACCAAAAAGCAGCAAATCAAACAAGGAGCTATGCAACAACTGCTTACCGGTAAAAAGCGGTTGCCGGGTTTTAGTGGGGATTGGGTGGAGAAAACTATCGGACAATCCCTTACAATTAAACATGGGAAAAACCAAAAAGACATAGAGGATTCCTCTGGGCGTTACCCAATCTTGGGAACTGGCGGAATCATGAATTTTACAAATATTCCATTATACTCTAAGCAATCAGTCTTAATTGGAAGAAAAGGTACAATTGATAAACCGCAATTTTATGATACTCCATTTTGGACTGTTGATACTTTATTCTATTCGGAAATTAAAGACGGATATTCTGCAAAATTTATCTTTTATAAATTCAATCAAATTGATTGGTATGATTACAATGAAGCATCAGGTGTACCAAGTCTTAATGCAAAAGTAATTGAGTCAATTGTTATTAATTTTCCGCCAACGCTTGCCGAGCAAACCGCCATTGCCCAAATCCTCACCGATATGGACAATGAAATAAGTCAATTGGAAGCAGACCGGAATAAATACGAGCAAATAAAGGCGGGAATGATGCAACAGTTGCTGACGGGGAAAATACGAATTAATGGTTAGTGGTTAGTGATTAGAGGTTAATGATTAATAATCAGTGATATGAAAGAAAGCATCAAAATTTTTGAAGAACGAAAGGTTCGTACTGTTTGGGATGATGAAACCGAAGAGTGGTATTTCTCCATTGTAGATGTAGTTGACGTTTTAACCGATAGTCCTAATCCTCGAAAGTATTGGAGTGTACTTAAAAACCGTCTAAAAAAAGAAGGAAGCGAGTTGACTACAAATTGTAGTCAACTGAAAATGCCATCTGCAGATGGAAAAAAATATCTTACTGATGTTGCGTCTACTCAGCAGCTTTTCCGTTTGATTCAGTCCATTCCATCACCCAAAGCTGAACCTTTTAAACTGTGGATTGCCCAGGTAGCCAAAGAGCGTTTAGATCAGATGCAGGATCCCGAATTATCCATTGAACAGGCCATGATGGATTATAAAAGGCTTGGATATTCTGATAACTGGATCAACCAGCGGTTAAAAAGCATTGAGATAAGGAAAGAGCTTACCGACGAATGGAAATTGAGAGGCTTGGAGGAAGGAGTTCAATTTGCTACACTCACCGATATTATTTATAAAGCATGGGCAAATAAAACCGCCAAAGAATACAAACAATTCAAAGGCCTTAAAAAAGAGAACCTCCGCGACAATATGACCAATACGGAACTGGTGTTAAACATGCTTGCCGAGCTTTCAACCAAACGGATTTCGGAAACGACAAACCCAGAATCGTTTGACGAACATTCACAAGTTGCCAAACAAGGGGGCGAAATTGCTCGAAATGCTCGCCTGGAACTGGAAGCAAAAACCGGTGAAAAAGTAATTTCTCCGCTCAATGCAAAAAAAGGTATTTTGAAAAACAAGTAATATTAGTGGTTAGTGATTAGTTGTTAATGGTTAATGATATGAAAGAGGATGTGTTAAAAGCAAAAAGTTTTAAGTTCGCGGTGAGAGTTGTGAACTTGTATAAGTATCTGGTTGAAGAGAAAAAAGAATTTGTTTTATCGAAACAGTTGCTACATATCGGTACATCGGTCGGCGCTATGGTTCGCGAATCAGAACACTCCGAAAGCAAAGCCGACTTTATCCACAAATTAGCCATCGCCCAAAAGGAAATCAACGAAACGATATACTGGTTAGAGCTTTTACAGGCGACCGAATACCTGTCTCACCAGCAATTCGACAGTTTAAATACCGATGCCGTAGAAATCATAAAACTAATAACCAGCAGCATCAAAACCGCTAAATCAAACCTAACCATTAACCACTAACCATTAACCATTAACCATTAACCACTAACCACTAATCACTATGTTTCAAATCGGCGCAAAAGAAATCATTACCCAAAAGCATTTACTGGATTTGTTTGACAAACAGCTTGGTTACACCTGCCTTGGTGACTGGACTGACCGTGAGAACAATAGCAACGTGGAAGAAGAGTATTTGCGAAAGTTTCTGACAGCCCGTAAGCTTTATTCTTCGGCTGAAATCAATAGTGCCATTAACCAGTTAAAGCGCGTTGCCGGCAATATCAGTGCAGGGCTTTATCATGCCAACAAAGCTGTTTACAACCTGCTACGCTATGGAGTAAATGTGAGCGCCGAAGCTTCCGAAAACAAAAAATATGTCCATTTAATTGATTGGGCGAATCCGTTTGCCAATGATTTCCAGGTAGCTGAGGAAGTAACTGTAAAAGGAAGAAATACCAAACGCCCCGATATCGTGATTTATGTAAACGGTATCGCGTTGGGAGCGATTGAATTGAAGCGCAGTACCTTGTCGGTACACCACGGCATTCGCCAAAACCTCGATAACCAAACCGATGAGTTTATCCCTCAATTCTTTACTACCGTTCAACTCCTTTTTGCGGGTAACGACACCGAAGGATTGCATTATGGTGTTATTCAGACATCAGAGAAATTTTGGTTGCGTTGGAAGGAGCATAATCCGGAAGTTGCGAATGAACTCGATCGCAGCGCTTTGCAGCTATTTGAAAAAAAACGTCTGCTGGAAATCATTCACGACTTTGTAGTTTTCGATGGAGGCATAAAAAAAGCCTGCCGTCCCAGTCAGTATTTTGGAATTAATGCATCACAGCCTCGTGTCCGTAGCAAGGAGAGCGGTATAATATGGCACTCACAAGGTTCAGGCAAAAGCCTGATGATGATCTGGCTGGCCAAATGGATACGCGAAAATATTCAGGATGCCCGTGTGGTGATTATCACCGACCGCGACGAACTTGACAAGCAAATAGAGTCCGGTTTTAAAGGCGTGGACGAGCATATAAAACGAGCAAAATCGAGCGCTTCGCTTATTGCTATGCTAAACGAAGCTAATCCCTGGTTGATTAGCACCCTGATTCATAAATTCGGAAACAGATCGGAGAACGAACTGCCGGAAGTGGGTAACAAAAAAGCTACAAAATCAATTGAGCAATACTTATTGGAAGTTCAGGAAAAACTTCCGAAAGACTTTTCTGCCAAAGGCAACATCTATGTTTTTATAGACGAGTGTCATCGTACCCAGGGAGGTATGCTTCACGAAGCGATGAAAGCCATTATGGGTGAAAATGTGATGATGATAGGTTTTACCGGAACGCCTTTGCTGAAAACAGATAAAAAGAAATCCATTGAAGTATTTGGCAGCATTATTCACTCCTACAAGTTCGATGAAGCGGTAGAAGATCATGTTATACTCGACCTCCGTTACGATGCACGCGATGTGGAACAATATCTGGGCAATAAGAATAAAATCGACGATTGGTTTGAAACAAAAACAAGCGGACTCTCCAATGTCGCCAAGTCCTTGCTTAAAATCCGCTGGGCACGTATGGAGAAACTGTTCAGTAGTAAAGAAAGGATGCAGCGCATTGTTGCCGATATCTGTCAGGATATGGACACCAAGCGTCAGTTGGTTGGCGGCTACGGCAATGCCATGCTGGTCTCCGACAGTATTTATCAGGCTTGCCGGTATTGGGAGTTGTTTCAGGATACCGATTTAAGAGGGCATTGCGCTGTGGTGACAAGTTATGAGGCCAATGCAAAAGATATAAAAGATGAGGCTACCGGTGCAGGTGACACAGAAGAAAAAGTCAAGTACGAAATAACCAAACGAATGATGGGTGATAAAACGCCCGAACAGTTTGAAGCCTGGGCTAAGGATGAGTTTATCCATAATCCTGCTTCAATGAAATTATTAATTGTAGTGGATAAACTGCTAACCGGATTTGATGCCCCGGCAGCAACCTATCTCTATATCGACAAACCGATGCAGGATCACAATCTTTTTCAAGCCATTTGCCGCGTAAACCGGGTAGATTCTGAAGAAAAAGATTTTGGATACATTGTTGATTATCAGGATTTATTCGGCTCTATTAAAAACGCCATCGAGGATTATACTTCAGAAGCTTTTGACGGCTACGAAAAAGAGGATGTAGAAAACTTACTGACCAATCGTTTGGTTGAGGCTCGTAAAGGATTGGAACAGGCTTTGCAGGCAGTGGTAACCCTTTGTGAAGTCGTAGATCCGCAAACACGTGAAGGTTTCTTTGGCTACTTTGTATATCAGGAAACAACTCCTATCGAAGAACAAACTGCTGAATGCGAAACCAATGCGGAAAAACGCGAAAAACTATATAAGCTGGTAAATGCCTTAGTACGTCGCTATATTGACCTTGCCAATGAAATGAAGCAAGCAGGTTACCACAAAGAGGAAGCAGCCAACATTAAAAAGCAGGTCGATTTCTACAACGATCTGAAAGACGAGATAAAACTGAAAAGCGGCGATGCGCTCGATTTGAAGTTTTACGATCCTGCCATGCGCCAGCTAATTGACAACTATGTACGTGCCGAAGATAGCGTGGAAATTTTCAAACTCGAAGACATTTCATTTCTTGATTTGATTGTCAAAGAAGGTGAAGGTGCAATTGATAAACTACCCAATGAAATAAAAAGCAATCAGAAATCTGTAGCGGAAACATTGGTAGCTAATATGCGCAAAATGATTATTAATGAACGTCCAAACAACCCTGCATATTTTGATAAAATATCCGAACTTCTCAACCAGCTTCTGCAAGAGCAAAAAGATGGCAAAATACTGTATAAAGAAATGATTGCTAAATTGATTAGTAAAATAAAAGAAGTCAGAGGAAAAACAAAACCTAATTATCCAACCGGCATAAATACATTTGGGAAACAGGCACTTTACGATAATCTTGAAAAAGATGAGGAACTTGCATTAGCCGTTCACGAAGCAGTTGTAACTTATGCGAAACATGGATGGCGAGACAATAGTGTGCCAGCCAAAATGAAACAGGTATGTAAAGCTGTTCGATATGCTTTACCTGGTAAAGATAATGAAAAGATCAGCGAGATAATGAGTATCATTTCAGCGCAAAAAGAGTATTAATGGAAGTCATCATAGTCAATAAAATTCATGTTGAAGTAGAATGGAAAGACATTAAGAACGTACACCTTACTGTTTATCCACCGGATGCCCGTGTGCATATATCTGCTCCTTTGACTATGACTGTTGATTCTGTGCGTCTATATATTATTACAAAACTCGAATGGATTGATAATCGTATCGGGATGGTTCGCAACCAGTCTCGTCAATCGGAACGTGAATATGTATCGGGCGAAAATCACTATTACAAAGGCATTCGCTACCGGCTTAATGTGAAATATCGCAATGCTTCCCCGCTAGTTGAATTAAAAGGAACTCGGCATATTAATCTTTATGTGCGCGAAGGTTCTTCTTCAGAAAAGAAAGGAGAAGTACTCCGCGAATGGTATCGTGCTGAATTAAAGGAAGCATTACAGCCAATTGTTACCAAATGGGAGGAAATCCTTCAGGTTCAGGCCAAATATTGGGAGGTGAAACAAATGAAAACTCTTTGGGGTAGCTGCAACTCTCGCTCTCGACATATCATTTTTAATCTGGAACTAATTAAAAAACCGACACAATGCATTGAATATATTGTGGCACATGAAATGACTCATTTGGTAGAGCGTCTCCATAATTCAAAGTTTACAGCAATTTTGGATAATCACATACCAAATTGGAGGCAAATTAAAGATGAATTGAATGAATTTATAGTTTAATAGAAATATTTTTGAACCATAAAGTTCATCAAAAATAAATTTAAAAAAATGAAATTTCGGTGATGTTGGTTCCTTGCAGCTTGCACTTATAAAGGTTATATTTCTTCAGAAAGTGCATTAAAAAGTGAATATATGTACCTTATATTTACTTAAATTTTGTAATTGCCTAAATATAAGCGCTATTGACTTTCTGTATCGGAAAATAGAACTATTTCACCACCGAAAACCCCGTTTTCCCAACACCAATCCGCCCATTTTCGGAGATTCCCTGCACGACGACTTCAAAATCGGAAATTACTTTTCCGGCAGTGACCGAAAACTCAAACTGGCCGGATTTGTCCACCTGCTGATTCGCTATCCACAACAAGGTTGTTCGGAAATCGCGCTTTAAATTGGACGGTGATGCCGGAAATAAGCCCGGCACCCTGTAACCCTGATCATATTTGCCACCTTGCTGAGCAGGGGTTTCCGCCAGCTTTGGAGCCTTCTTTTGAAAAATTTCGATAATTCCCACCGAATTCAAACCGGTATATCGCTGAATATCCATCGCATTGGTCGAAACATTGATGTGATCAACCTCCATGGGTGATATACTGGACAAGGCGGAAATATCCGTGCCCATTTGCTGACCGTCCAATACAATCAATGCCCCACCCTGGTAATTCAAGGAGTTCTCGCTCCCGACAAATACAATCTGGTTATTGACGATTTTATAGGGTTTCAATGTTTTAATGACATCCGGAAGGCTGGTCGCTGATGCAAGCATTTTTCGCTGATTATCAATGGCAACAGTATTTGCCTTAAACACTTTTGGCGCCTTTATAAAAAGATCTTCGTTGTTGGCAAAATAGGTTGGACTGACTTTATCCTTTACCCCTGACAAATTGTATGTCAAACCCAAATCTGATACGAAAGCAGATAGCCTTGACTCAAAAATTTTGTCATCTGCCAATTTATCCAGCTGTTTTCCGGATTTACCATTCTGTTGTTTATTTGACAAAATTTCAGCCCATTTGAAGCCTTTCACCCTGTTGGCTATCATGAAAACATCCAGCAAGTTGGTGTTGGCGATTTTCCCCTTGAAGGCAGCTGATATCAATGAAAAGGGAGTTTCCAGTTCAGAACCGATCATCATACTTTCGTTGATATCCGGAATTTCCGTATCTACATAAAATTTGTCTCTCACCGAAACAGAGACATTTCCGGCCAGTGGCTGATTATTTTCATCTGTCAGCCGAACTTTCACCTTCATGGTTTGGCCAACCGATAGGCTTGATTTTTCGGGCTCAGCGATAATCTTATATTCTTGTTTTTTATCGATATAAACAATCCGCTCTGCCTGCAATTCACCCTCTTTCGTAAACACGGAAAGCTGATTAATGCCTTGAGGCAGAGTTGCAGCAGGAATCTTAATCCTGCCCGTCTTGTCGATCTCCATGTCGGCAGCCCAGTTAATGTTACTGCCTTGTATCACCGCCAAAACAGCCGGATGTTTCAATTTATCACCATAATAGAGGTTGCAGGAGATAAAATCCGCGTCGGTTTTTACCACGGATAAAGCCAATCCGTTGGCATTGGCGACCGGAATATCAAACGTCTGGTTTAGTCCGGACAAACCTGAAAGAACCAGTTTGTATTTTTGATTTGCCGCATTGTCTATTGAAAAAAGACCTAATCCTGCGGTAAATGTCTTAACCTGACTAATGGTCTGACCTTCCGGATTTTGAATGAATCCTTCGACAGAAACCGGCATTCCCCATTTGTTATAGGCTGTAAATCCAACTTTCGAAGGTGCACCCGGAACAAGCGTACCTCCTTCAGGATAAAAATTAATCTGTAATGGATCAAGGCTGGAAGGGAGAAAGATCACATTCTGCCATTCATCTCTATTGTCATTTATTTCACATACAAAAGGTTCGCCATTTGTTTTTGCCGGAAGTGTAAACGGGATGGTAAGTTTGCCTGAATCATCCGTCTTTGCTTTCCCCTTTTCGATCACATTGTCACCATTTTTAATTTGGTACCTCAAGAGGTTGTTCTTTTGAACCTGACCCGTGAAATCCTTCAAGACCAGATAAATTTCATTCTTTTGACCTGAGGCGGAAATCGGATCCTTCAAGGTTGTTTCTGAAATCCATTGATTGTAGTATCCCGGATCAATGGTAATCATGGTAATGGATACATCTTCGGGAGCCATTGTGGTTGAAGTGTAAACACATAATAAATAATTTCCCTTCGCAATCTCTTTTGGCAGCATTAAATCACAAGAAGCTGATCCGCCATTTATTTTATATAACTCCTGAACCTCAGATTTTCCTTTCAAATCATATAGTTTTACAAAAAGTTCGGCGTTTTCTCCGATAGCCAGCCGATGGTTCCAATCGGTCACAAATGCGCGAAACCAAATTGTCTCGCCTGGCTTATACCTATTTTTATCCGTGGCAACAAATACTTTCTCCTTCGGGAAGGCAGTAAAATAGTCGGTCATTTGTTTGCTTAATTTCGGAATCGGTCCCTGGTCCCGGGCTGAAAGCGACAATCCGGTGCAAACAATCAAAAGAAGCAAACTTAGAGTCTTCATCGTATTTGGTTTTATATTTCTAAAACAGCAAGTCTAAAATTATAGGAAAGATCTCCCGAAATGGAGGCAATGATTGAGAAATTCAGGTTCACCTTTTTGGATTGGTCGGTACGCAACATCAATGATTCCACCCAGTTGGAAGGAACTATCATCGCATATCCCCCGCGAAGAATTTGATTATCTATGCCTTCACTTTTGTATTTTAAATTGGAGATCAGGCTCCATTTGTTCTTAAAATCCGCGGATGCGTTCAATCCAAAATCAGATGACAGATATTGCCTCCCAAAATCCCAATTGTTGCCTTGCTCGACGCCAATGGAATAGGTCCGAAAAATGGAAACTGGTTTGTTGATGAAATAGGAAAGGGTATTCTTTTGACGTATTAAATCTGCTGTCTGAAGGTAACCCAAATCGTTCAGATCCAACCCGGGAGAACGCCATCCAAGTTCAGTGGAATAGCGCCACAATCCCTTGCTTCCTTTTCCAACTTTGATCTTTCCGCCATGACCCGAAAGGGCTGTCAGCGTCGGATCAAATTCCAGATGGCTTGCATCAGGCCTTTGGAAGTAGCGTGCCGACGAAAGTTGAAGGTCGCTGATGGCGTTCACATCACCCATGATGTTGCTTCCGATCATTTTGGCTTCCAGGAAAAACTCCTTCTCTTTCCAAAAATGCTTTAAATCCACCCCTCCGGTATAGGCCCCTCTGTTGAGAAAATTTAGTTCTGGATTAGCCGGATTCCGGTTAGTGGAGGTAAATATAGCGCCCAGCAAGGTATTACTTTGGTTAAAATCCTGTTGAACCCGGGCAACAGCATAACTTGTGAAAGGCTCAACACTGATTTGCCTGTCGTCAGCCGGGGAGTTGATTGTTGCCTTTTCGTTTGCGGTAAAGCTCTGAAGAACACCCAATGACAAGCCTTTTGCAGTTTTGCCGCTGAATTTTACGGCACTTAAGATAGTAGTCTTATCGGGTTGTTTGATGTATTCCTGATCCATTAAGGCTGGATGATAAGAAGGTGCATGACCGATGCGTCTGCTGTAAAAAAGGGTGGCATCATCCAGATCAAAATTAAAAATACTCTTGCCTTCCAAAAAAAACGGGCGCTTTTCTTCATAAAAAGTCTCAAATGCTGTCAGGTTCATGACTGAAGGATCAGATTCCACCTGACCAAAATCCGGATTTACCGTCATATCTACTGTGAAATTACTCCCAACGCCGATTTTGGCATCCAATCCAAGGAAACAGAACAGCAGAAATAATTTACTTGTCTGACCTTGGAAGATGTTAATATTTTGCATGTTGAATAGTATTGTCTACAAAATAAGATGCGGAACAAATCGGCTGGTATTGTCAGTAATCAGATTTTTGCTCTCCCTGATTCCGATGCCTGCAGATTCCTGTCCGACGATCCAGCTGCCTATCAGCGGATAATGCCGGTCAAACTCAGGAAGGGTGCAGAGCGCCTGGTAGATGAATCCTTCTTCCCCATATTCGCCGGATGTTTCCGCGATCATATTTCCCTGGTTCATCAATTGAATATTGGCCCCTTCGCGTGAGAGGATAGGTTTTTTGGCAAAACTGGAACCTGCCAGATCTTTGTCTTCCTCGAAATAGGATTCCAGCAAATTATCGTGGCCATAATTTAGTTTCCACAATATTGGCAGAATTGCCTTGCTGGAGAGGATCATTTTCCAGCTGGGTTCGATCCAGAATGTTTTTGAACGATCTTTCAGGATATTTTGACCAAAGGCCTCGTCGACAAGCCATTCGTAAGGGTATAATTTGAAAATATTGCGGATAATCTGGTCCTCTAGATCAAGAAATTGAGGAAAAGTTGTGTCCCAGCCAATCTCATCGAGATAGAGAAATTTGGTCTCCAATCCGGCCTGGATGGCGCAGTCGCGGAGATATTCGGTGGTCGTAAGATCTTCGGCAGAATCCCTGGCCGTGGTAAAATGAAGGTAGCCCGGATGAAGGTACTCCTTCAGATAGCTCCAACAGGCGATAAGTTTCTCATGGATGGAATTGAACTGGTCGCGTCCGGGATTAAAATCCTGCAACCAATGCCACTGAACGACAGAGGCTTCGAACAAAGTTGTTGGTGTATCAGCGTTAAATTCAAGCAATTTGGGCTTTCCATCTTTAAAAGCAAAATCAAATCGTCCGTAAATGGCAGGTGCATCGTTGTTCCAGCTCTCTTCGATGTGTGGGATAAACCATTCGGGGATATGGAAATGGCGGTATAAATTGTTGTCTATCACATATTGGACAGCACTTAGCGAGAGCTCCCACAAATCATTCGTCGCCTTTTCCAGGGTATCTACCTCTTGTGTCGAAAACTCATAGTAGACTGATTCGTCCCAGTATGGAGACTCCAATGAATGGAAATCGAATCCGATCTCCTCTACTTTTTGCTGCCAGTCTAATCTGGGAGTAATGGTGTGTCTTTTCATGTAAAAAGGTTAAGAGGCTGAACTTCGGACGCTGCTGCCAAATCCGCCTCTGACGGCAGTCCCTTTGACGCCATTGGTTCCGATATTCGAACCTTTGTTTATGGCTCCTGAATAGTAGCCGGTCCGGGCAAATCCAGCTCCCGGAGCATACATCCCATAGGGTCGGAAAGCATAATAATAGCCAAGCATACCCATTCCATGCGCTCTGGAATAGGATGCAGTTGTGTCTGAACGCATGTAGACAGATTTTTCGCGTTCACTCTTTGATTGGCTGCAGGCGGAAAGAGCAGTGGCAATCAGGACTAGTTTAACATAACCCGACTTCTTCATCTTTTGTTACTTAACAGTGATGTAAAACTCATAGTCCTTTTTCACATCGATCTGTTTGCTCACATCTTCAGTGATGGCAGTCTCTGTTTTCATGATTCCCAGAGCAGGGATCGTGTCGGTATGAACCGTTGTCTTTACGAGAATATTTTGTACCCAGATTTTGTGGGTTGTCTTGATGACATCCTGCCTGGCACCAATATGTTCGACACTCATGATCGTCTCGATCGCCCCATCCCTGGTAATATCCCTGACCTTGTCATCGTTCCCGCAGGAGGACAAAAGCAAGGCAATTACAGCGGAAGTGAAATACAATTTTTTTTTACCCATGTCATTTTTTTCTCTTTCCCAAATTTAGTTAAAATAGTCTTTCGTATGATGACCAACCTTCAACAGTTATAAATCTCAACAAAAGAAGTAGTTTTGCTGTCAGAATGTTGAACATTAGACCTCGAGTATGAATAAACCTGACCACGTTCTCATTGCTGATTCTCAATTTTTGGTAACCGAGACGCTTAGGAATTTGATATTAAGTAATGAGAGATATTCTCTGGCAGGTGTGGTTGGATCCAGAGCCGAGCTTTTCAATCTGATTGGGAATCAGCATAATTCGATATTAATAACTGATTTTGCCACAATTGACTACCACAACATCGACGACCTGAAAACAATCAAGGAGCTGTATCCCCGGATAAAAATACTCGTCCTGACAAATTCGGTGAGTAAGAATGAGTTTTTGTGGCTGTCAAAAATTGGGATAAAGAACATTGCATACAAAAATTCAGATAAAGAGGAGCTTTTATCGGCTATCCGGGCTACGATAAAAGGGAAGAAATTCTATTCAGATGAAATATTAGACCAGTATCTTGAAGCTGGCGAAAATAAATTTACACCGGAAGAATCTAAAACACTAACCTTTTCTGAAATAGAAATTGTACGAATGATTGCCAATGGGCTTACTACCAAAGAGATTGCTGCCAAAAGAATCATCAGCAATCATACGGTTAGTACACACAGAAAAAATATTTTCAAAAAGATTGGTGTTTCCAATGCCTCCGAATTGATTATTCATGC
>JANYJT010000021.1 GCA_025358395.1 Bacteroidia bacterium | reverse complement strand
AGGTTCGTGATCGGGATTTTCGTCAAGAGCCTTTCTAAGATAGAGGAGCGCTTCTTCGTAGGAACCCGTTTGGATAAAAGAAATTCCAATGTTATACAATAATTCATCGCGGTCTTCAAAGGCGTTCTGCTCCGCTTTTCTAAAATAATCGGTTGCGCGATGGTGTTCTCCCTTGAGATTGTGGCAGGTGCCGAGCATCATCATCACATCCGGATTGTTGGGCTCCAGTTCTTCAAGTTGTTTCAGCAGATGAACGGCTTTCTGAAGTTTAAGCTGTGAAAGATAGATTTGCGCTTTTTTTATCTTAACGATGATCGAATTGGGGTGCTGCCGGAGTGCAATCTCACACGCCTGCAGGGCATTGGTGAACTGGCTTTTATCAATGTATTGGTCGGCAATGAACTCAAAATCGGCCACGTCAAAGAATTCCGTACGCTGATCTGTCAGCATCTGTTTGTAACGCTTCAAAATACCGGCAAATTCTTTGCTCTCAAAATTGTCTCTGGACTCTTCCCACATCATGGCATACGACTTAAAATCGGTACAAAGGTAATCAAAATGGTTTAAAGAGGTTGATGTTCTGCCCTTAAAAGGTCGTTGACGGTTTTCACCGGATTGAAAGTAACAGGAGGAACCTCCGCAAAAATGGTGATCCAATCCGACATGGCACCATTCCAAAGGCCAGGCAATTCCTGAGCTTTCAGTGGTTTGCCATCTCTGGATTTTGATGATATAAATCCTGTTTCAGGATCCCTGTACTCTGGTAATGAAAATTTCTCTCCTTTGTAGTTGCGAACACCACAAACAAGGTCCACCGGATTGAAATGCGTGGCTTTAGCCGCAATGGCCGACCGGACAGGGTCCTTCATGTCGATCTGACTGCTTTCCACAACCTGAAGTGTGGTGGTGCCATCGGCCTGAATGGCCCAAAATGGTCCGCCGCCTGGCTCTCCTTCGTTTTTTACCATTCCGCAGATGCGGATGGGACGGTTAAATTTCGAAATCAGATAGCTGATCTTTGATTTTTTGTCAGTTAGAAGGGCATTCCCGGTAGGTTTTGTCGAAAGCTCAACTTCCAGATAGTTGGCCATCTCTGCTAAAAGGGATTCAGTTATTTGTTCCGCAGGCTGTTCCAGGATTTGCAAGTATTTGAAAACCTGCTGTTGTCGATCGAGTAAAAGACCGGCCAAAGCTTTTTTGTATTTTATCGTCTCATCTTTGAGCCGGTCTGGTACCACGTTGTCGATATTTTTCACAAAAATCACATCTGCCGGAAGATCGTTCAGGTTCTCCAGCAAAGCGCCGTGACCTGCCGGCCGGAAAAAAAGTTTCCCTTCCATAGTGCGGAAAGGTTCGTTGTTTTCGTCTACCGCGATGGTGTCGGTAGAAGGTTTTTGTTCGGAAAAGGAGATGTCGTATTTTACTTCGTAGCGCTTTTCCAGTTCAGCCGCAGCACTATTGCATTTGTTTTTGAACAGGGTCAGATGCTCTTGTGAAACTGTAAAATGAAGTCTCACAACTCCGTGCGCATCGGTTCCATAGAGAGCTCCCTCCACAAGATGTTCTTCGGCAGGAGTACGACTGACGCCTCCATAGTTGTGAAAATCGAGCAATCCTTTCGGGAGAAAACCGTAATTCAACCCTTCCGGGGAAAGCACTGCCTTCACTATCTCGATGTATTTGAAAGTGCCGCAAGGATGCCTGAAGGTACCTATTGCTTTTTCCAGTGCCGGATAAAACGCAAAATCATGCAGTCTTTCGAAAAATTGCCTGACACTCTTGTGTTTTGGGTTTTCGAGTAAGCTCTCTGCCTCCTGATTTGATTTGGCCTCTTCCTGGAAAGAAAACAACGATTGGAACATTCGGCTGGCTGCTCCTGAGGCAGGAACAAACTTGAGCGGAAGGGTTCCTTCTCCAAGTTTTGACTCATAAAAAGCAACCATTTTTTCGCACTCAACTTCTGTGAGACGGATAATTCCTTTCCCAATTCCGGCAGCTTCAACAGTTTTCAGATAGGGAAATCCCTTTTTAAAATGTGATATCTGATTCTGAATTTCTGAAAGATAGCTACCTCTTTCGACAATTTGCTCCAGGTCGGTGGATGTAAACATAGCTCTTGATTTTCGGTAATTCAACAGGTTGAATATAGGAAAATGAATATCATTGTAAAAATTTTGGCAGAAAATTCGTTAGAAATTATACACATTCGGATGTTGATTAAAAAATCTAAACCTTCTGCTATTTTTACATTCAAATACATGTCCATGCCTGAGCGCGAATTCCCATGGGGAAGTCCAAAAAGATACAATGATTATTCGGCTTATTTTCGAAAGCGGTTTGATGGTCGGGTGCAAAAAATTTCCATTGATGCAGGCTTTACCTGTCCGAATAGAGATGGTTTCAAGGGAAAAGGCGGATGTACCTACTGCAACAACAGGAGCTTTAATCCGGATTACTGTCGAATAGATCAAAACGTCTCCGCACAGATCCTCAAAGGGATCGACTTTTTCTCGGGCAAATATCCTGCCATGCGCTACCTTGCCTATTTTCAGGCTTATAGCAATACCTATGCCCCGGTAGAAATTCTTCGGCAGGCTTACGAGGAGGCCTTGAGTCATCCTGAAGTGATTGGTTTGGTGATCGCTACCCGTCCTGATTGCCTGAGCGAAGAGGTGCTGGACTTGCTTTACAGGTTCTCCGAAAGGTGTTACACCGCAGTGGAATTGGGTGTTGAGACCTTAAATGACAGGACATTACATCGGATCAACCGTGGACATACCGCACAGGAATCGGTGGCGGCTATTCATAGGATTGCTGAAAGAGGGATTGACAATTGTGCCCATCTGATACTTGGGCTTCCCGGTGAGGAGGATTCGGATTTTATTGGGATGGCTCAATCCATCTCACTTCTTCCGGTTCAGAGCATCAAGTTGCACCAGCTTCAGATTCACAAGGGAACGGCTATGGCTTTAGAATACAAGAGCAATCCAACTGCTTACAATTTGTTTGAAGTTGAGCAATACGCCGATTTGGTTGTACGCTTCCTTGAAAATCTTTCACCTGAGATCATTGTCCAAAGGTTTGTCAGCTCAGCTCCGGCTGGAATTGTGATTGGTCCAAACTGGGGATTGAAGAATTATGAGTTCGTGGCAAGGGTGGAGAAGCTGTTGAAGGATCGTGATACCTGGCAGGGAAAGTTTGTTAGTTTATTTTAGCCGCACCGCGGCTAAAATAAACTAACA
>JANYJT010000018.1 GCA_025358395.1 Bacteroidia bacterium | reverse complement strand
ATGAAAAAGTTTATTCTTGCCGCAATTATCTTATTTGCAGGGCTGACTGCCGTAAATTCCCAGACAAAATCAGCAGGTGCTTAAATCGTTTCAATACAATGATACCACCTGGAAGGGCGAACCCGTCAAATCGGAAATCACCATCCGGAACCTGCTTTCACATACCTCAGGGATTGGCTATGGTGTAATTGACGGAGACGAACGGTTCAGGATGATTTATAAGAAAGCAGGTATTACAGATGCCTTCACCACTGAGAAAATCACCATTGCCGAGAGTGTGAAAAAACCGGCAAAATTTCCGTTGCATCATAATCCCGGAGAAAATTTCACCTACAGCGAGGGACTCGATGTGCTGGGATACCTTATCGAAATCGTATCCGGAATGCCTTTTGATCAGTTCCTCAGGAAACACATCTTTGATCCGCTCGGGATGAATGATACCTACTTTTATCTCCCGGCAGAAAAGGCATCCAGGCTGGTTGCTGTTCAATACAAGGAAAATGGTAAGTGGAAAAAATACCCTCCTACCTTTTATGACACTGATTACCCAAGAAGAGGCGCCAAAACATTTTTCGCCGGTGGTGCGGGATTATCCAGTACAGCCAGGGATTATGCTGTATTCCTTCCAATGTACCTCAACGGCGGTGAATACAACGGTGTAAGGCTGCTGAGCAGGACGACCGTTGACCTGATGCCGGCCAACCAGATCGGAAAAGTCTGGGGGGACGCTACGGAGAAAAATTTCGGACTCGCCTTTTCCGTTTTGACTGAAACCGGACAAAACAAAGGCGGACAAGGGAGTACAGGCACATTTGAATGGGGAGGATACTTCAATACCCAGTATTTTGCTGATCCAAAAATTAAATAACTGGTATTTCCACCAATCGTGCTCTCATTTTGTCCCCACAGAAATGGCCAGTCATCGTAGTTTTCAAAGTGGTCGGGTTTTCTGAATAATATTCCCGGCGCAACGTTGCCCGGAATGAATGAGAAATTAGCCCTGTTATTGCCATAAAAAAGTGCTTTGGGACGGGCGGCACCCACTATAGCCACCAACGAATAGTTGTGGTAGGGATGGCAGCCAAACAGCCGGTTGGTGGTTTTGAAAGCATGGCTGGAGTCGATAATATCAGGAAAATGTTTGCTGGCAAAGCAAATGGTCGTACCAAAGCTCACCACGCCTCCGCTTCCTGCCCAGTTCCCAAGGCTGATAGGAACTCCGTACGGATTATCCTTTTCAAGTCCGTCGATGTATTCCTTGTACTTTAAAACATACGGACGGAGCTTTTCTTTGTAGGATGCGTCCATATGCGGTTATAGCATCCATGGCGGTCAAAAGGTTGCTGCTGACATTACGTTCGAGTGACATGTGGCCAATAATCTCTGCCTGAGCCAGCAGGTTCAAAGTTCCATGCTGATTTGCCCATTGAAGACGTACCACCGGTTTGAAAGCTGCAGTAGCTGAAGCTCTGGCGGTTATATCCTGAACTAATCCTCTTTTGCACCTGTCGGTCAAATACCTCTATTCGCCGATAAATTGAGGCCAAATGTCGATTAATTATTTTGGATCGAAAGGTTAATAACTACGTTTGGGAAGTTTAGATACGCATAATTGTCATTTATTTTAAAACAATTTATTATGAAAAAGTCATTTATTTTAACGGTATCCTTGGTTGCGGTTTTCAGCCTGTCTTGTATGTTGTCCCAACCAGTACTTGCAAATGGTAAGACCTCCGGAAACGGAAAAATGGAAGCCAAAACTATGGTCGACGAAAATTCACGCAATGTTAGTCAGGCAGTTAAAAACAGTTTTTATGCTGAATTCGGAGCTCAGTCAAATATTCATTGGAGCCAGACTGAGAATTTTGATGTTGCTTCCTTCGATGAGGAAGGACAAACCGTGAATGCCTATTTCACCAAAGATGCTGTATTTGAAGGCAGGACTTTCCTTAAAAAATGGACGGATCTTCCTTTTCAGGCTCAATTGAATATCGTCCAGCGTTACAAGGACTATAATGTGGTGAGGGTGTTTGCTTATTACGGAAAATCACTCAACAATTTTGGCAACTATTTCGTGAGCTTGTCAAAAGATAACCGTACTATTCTGGTTCAGGTTAATGAAAAGGGCAATACAACTTTGTACAAGAAGCTTTAAGATTGGTAATTTGATAAGCACAGGAGGGCGTTTCATTTCGAAACGCCCTTTCTTTTTTAGTCGAAGGATCTATTACAACACTACTTTCAAAATAATTTTTCCGCTTCTGATCTGATTTCCTGAAATGGAATCCGGAAGAATAATCTTGTATTTTTGAACGGGATTGTTCTTTGTTCGACATTGCTCTGCCATTGCGTTGTTCATTTGCAGATGAATGAAATGGAGTTGTTTCACCTCATTATCTATTATTTATCCTACTTAAGAGAGATCAGCAATTAACCTTGATACTAAATTATGAAAGTTTACTGCTTTACTGGCAGCAACTTTTGGAGGTCAAACAGAAGAGTCAAAGGCGGTCACCATGGCTATTTTAAACAACGCCAGTCCCAAATTGAATATTAATTACATGACATACACTTTAAGGCCTGAAGGACAAGCTTCTGCAACTTATAGTTACAAGATCGTCAATGGTAAATTGTCGGTTAATAATGGCAGACCTCTAGACAAAGTTAAGTGATCGGGTGAATGGTGCTTAATACGAGTAACTGCCTAAACCAACGGTTTAGGCAGTTACAGAAAGTTCTAATTAGAATTTCACTTCCTGGCGGGAACAATGTCAGATCCATAAATCTTGCCGGGTTTGGCGTTGTTTTCGCTAAATCCGGAGATATAATTGTTGTTGGTTAGCTCTATTGAGACGCCGGAGGCTTGTAGCTTCGCATACACGTTATCCCCGGTAGTTTCTCCAGTCATTCTTTGTGCGAAGTAAGAAGAATACACATGTGTTTTTCCGCCTCTGTTGTCAATGCCGGGAGCGCCGGAACGCTGAAAATTTGCCTGTTGAAAACGCACCGTCCCACTATTGATGATTGCTGCTATGGTAGGACTGCCCCAGAATGCAGTGTTGTACAGGATAAGTTGGGCATCCGGGTGAATTTTAGTATTATTGGCATCACCTCCCATAAGCACATACGACCTGACAGGCTCTGCAGTGCGTGTGCAAACCAATTCGGAATTGATTGCGATCAATTTGGTGTTTTTGCCGGCGTCTTCAACATATAAGGAATATGAGCATCCGTCTGAACCGTGACCAATGACCGTCATTTCTCCGGGATCCTTACCGGTTATGGCATCTTTCAGAAAATGCAACCCGTAGAATGACCCATAAACGAAATTGTTGAAAATCGTCTGGTTTTTAATGTCAGCGAATTTGAGCGCACTGCAATTTGATTGTAAGAAACGCGTCAAAGATATTTTCGGATATCCCTGTCCGCCTTTAGGAAGTCTGGATCCGTAATGCGGATTAAGCTGCATATTCCGGATAAATCCACCTTTAGCGCCTCCGCCTACCCAAATACCTGCTCTTGCGAGTACCCCGCCAAGATAATCAACATAGTGTCCGCTGGTGTTGTATGAAGCGAGGTCTATCCCTTTATCGCCGACCTCAGTCACGTTGACAATATATACATTGGGACCTTGTCCCTGGATCAGGAATGGAGTTGTTCTGGGATTCTCCGCAGTAAAACCATCTGTCGCGATATTAAGTTGCGCGATTGTAATTCCTCTGATACCTGCACTTGCTTCAAGCTGAATCAGTGAAGCGCCTTTTTCCCCGGCAGCACCTCCGGTATAAGTAGTAAATATGCCTGAACCACCACTTTGAGTATGGTGCTGCACATCCCATGTTCCTCTCAATTCAACACCTGATGGTACTTTTATTGGATTGTTCACCAAATATCTGCCACCCGGCAGGTACAGTGTACCACCGCCGGCAGACTTCACCTGGTCAAGCGCTATTTGTAGCTTAGCCGATACATCATCTGTAGGTAAGTCGTTGTTAAAGCCTGTTGCTCTTGGCAGATCGGCTTTCAAAACTATGTTCGACGGCGGTCTTGGGTGTACTTTTATATTTGTATTGATATTTTTAGGTATCGGATCAAACAAATATTTCTTACCGTTGTTAATCTCTACTTTGGCGGATTTGCTGTTATTTTTGATTTCCAGTTTTCGGTTATATCCGGAGTTCACCGATTTGAGCGTATTCACTTCAGCGCCGAGAAATACATGTCCATCAGGTTTTTTAAAATCACACTGGGTGAGAAGCGCGTTGCCATTGTTTATTCTCAGAGCGAATTCGCCGTATTCGCTGAACGTACAGCTTTCAAATGATATGACTCCGTTGCTCCCATCGCTGACGATAGGTCCGGTAAAATCTACACCGTTGAACTGAACGGAAGTTTTAAAATCGTCGAAAAAATAGACGGCATTGCCATCTTTTCCGGCTCCGAAAGTAGAATTGGAAATGAGCAAACCGTATGGGTTGACGGACTGAACATATAAGCCGGTTCCGCAATTTTCGATATGATTTTCGTAAAACTGCGCGTTTGGCGTATCTGAGTAACCGGGTTCTTTGCCTACCCACATACCGGTCTTATATCCGGATACGTACAGATAAGAGACATATTCCCAATCGGAACGGTGCATATTGAATCCAGTGCCGTTGGCTCTTGTGTACCCGGTGACCTTCGCAAGTGAAGGGGAACCCGGAAGCCCTGAATTGGCCCAGTATTTCGGATCAATTTTGACATTCTCGATTCGTCCGATGTCGGTGCATACATGGATTTCGATTCCTGTATTGAGGGCGGTAATGTAGCTATTTAAAACGTAATGCAGTTCGCTCGGAGCGGAATAGAAACCGTTGTAGGTGTTTACAAGAGTTACGTTTTCAACAGTTGCACAGTCGCCGCTTGGCTGAAACAAGGTCCAAGGGTATGGTTTTATGTCGTTGATATCCTGTTCGGGATACCAAATTGACAAGTTTGTCACTCCGGTTCCGGAATTCATGTCGATAAATCTGTCGGCTATGCCGGTATAGGTTGTACGAAGCGCATTGCCCGCCTGCGAGTCGTTCCACCAACTTTCGACAGTACCGTTGTAATTGGGCGCATTTTTTCCTACGCGAACTTCAAGAATGGTCCCGAGAACTTTTCCATTGTTTAATTCAGGATCGGCCCAGTCGCCGCGAAGTTGGACACTCGAAGGGAGATTCAGCACATATTGGTAATTAAAGTCTTTCATTGTTTGCTCAGTGCCCTGGCGCACCCTGACGTTCCTTGTGGCAGTTTGCGAACTGCGGAACTCATAATTGCCCGCCGGTATATAGACTACGCCTCCGCCGTTATTATATGCCGCATCAATAGCAGCCTGAAAAGCCGATCTGTTGTCGAACCCCGGCTCGGCTTTGGCGCCAAATTGCGGATCGGTCACTAAAAAGTCGGATACAATCCAGTCTTTTGTTGCATAAACAGATTTTATACTTTGTTTCGTTTGCTGTTCATTAGCCTTTACCTGAGCATAGGCATTGTGTGCAAGAAACAATGTCATCATGACAATAATGGCCATTTTACCCAACTTTGAATCTGTTTTTGTCGTTCTAAAATTTACCATTTTCATACGTTTTTTTTGGAATACTCCGTTTCCGGAATGTGCTCCGGGTTCCATTACGCCGATTAAATTTCTGTTCTGCTCCATAATATAATTAGTTAAAAAATGTCTATTATACTGCCAATCTGTCCTTTATGTAAATATTCAATCTTTTGGAGGTTTACTTCTCCACCAGCTAGCCAAAGCCGATCCCGTGACATTCATTAAAGGACCAAATATGGCAGGTGCAAGTCCAACTGTCGCAATTTTACCCATCTGGAGAGCCAGGCCTGAAGCTAAACCTCCGTTTTGCATTCCCACCTCAAAGGCGACCGTCCGCCGATCTTTCTCAGGCATTCCAAAGAGCCATGAGACGCCATACCCCAGCGAATAGCCGGTAACATTATGAAGCAGACTAGTCACCAGGAGTAAGGCCCCAACTTTTAGCAAACTTTCGCGTCCTGTTGCGGTGATGATGGTAATAATAACGGCAATTCCTACCATCGACAATGAAGAAAGAATCTTCGCAATCAGCTGTTTGTCCCCTTTCATGAAATGGCGAAGCAACAGAGCAGCTGCAATTGGCAACAGATAAAACCAAAACATCGATTTACTCAGAGCTATCGCGAAACCGGCAATATCAGTATGTTTGGCTTTCATAAATACGAGGTTGGTAAGTAGTATAATGATGAAAAAGACAGTCAACTGTATCTCTTTCGCCCGTAATTTTTCTTTTCCTGCGTTAAATAGATTGAAAATGAAACCTGCAACTATGGGTAGAATGATCATATTTAATATATCAAGCATCATGCTCCAAAAATTAACTTCAATGTACTGCCCGCCCAGTAATTTCATCAGCAACGGTGTAACAAATGGAGAGATAAGCGTCGAAATAGCACCGATGCTAACAGCCAATGCAAGGTTTGCGTGGGCAATGTAAGACATTACATTGGAGGCAAGTCCGCTGGGAACGCATCCTATCAGGATGATTCCGGCGGCAATTTCGGGT
Organism: Bacteroidia bacterium; assembly: GCA_025358395.1. Next base: position 22,086 of record JANYJT010000018.1, on the reverse strand, counting down.
GGAAAATTAAAGATTTTCGAAATTGCAAAAGCGACAAGAGGCATAATCAAATAATGGGCGCCAACCCCAATAATCACCCCTTTTGGCATTTTGATCACCCCGGTGAAATCGTTCAGGCTCATTTGAGATCCCATGCCAAACATAATTATTTGCAGGAGTGGGATAATTAGCAGTTTCAATTGAAAACTACCTACTGAGGTAAAGAACTGCGGGAAAAACATTGAAGATGTAACTGCTGCAAAGATCCAAATCGTAAAGGAGAATCCCCGGAAGGTTGCAAATCCCCGTACGCCAATTGCCAGAGAAATGAAAAAAAGAATAAGAAATGGGCCTGACTTTCCCGGATTCCCGGTAAAAACGCACACGAGGAAGAGGATCAGTAGCAAAAGGGACGACCCAACTATCATTTTGCAGGTGTTTTTTTTCATAAGCAGGGAGTAAGATTTTTAAAACTATAGATACTGATTGAATAAAAATTTATTTTCGTTAACATAGCTATTGGTAACTGGTAAATTTCCCGTTTTGGAAACTGTTAACTCCATGATCAGTTCCCAACCATACAACATCGTCACGATCAACAGTGATACAACGCACATTATTGCTATTCAGTCCGTCTTTTTCAGTATAATTTGTCCATGCTTTACCATCAAAAACAGAGATTCCACCTTTTGTTCCAAACCACATTCTGCCTTTTTTGTCGATGGCTATGGATTGAACGAAATTATCTACGAGTCCGTTTCCGGTATTAAAAACAGTCCATTTTTCAAGGGTATTTGTTCCAATATGTCTGGCTACTCCCATATCGGTTCCAAACCATTGTGTTCTATCCGGTGTGATACAAATACTGTAGACTTTATCCGAAGGCATCAGAATAGGTCCCCATTGGGCATATACTGAAGCGCCTGAGATAGCATCTACTTTATTTCTGTAAACCCTCGCAACTCCGCCACCCTCAGTGGCTGCATAAAGAGAATCGCCGTCCAGTGTAGTGGCCATTGCGGTTATTGGGAAATCTTTAAACAAACCTTCAGGATATCTTCTCAGATAGGAAATCGGGAGCCATTTGTTGTTATCAAATGCGGATATTCCTTTGTCTGTTCCAAACCAGCGCAACGGGCTTTTCCCAATCGCTACTGAAAGGACATTATCACTTATAATCGTAGAATTTTCTGTATAATAAGTTGTTGCGCCGGTTGTAGCATCGATAGGAAGAGTCGCTACAGTTGCACCTGTCGGCGTTGCGATATACACCTCTTTCCCGAAGGAAGATTCTTCAAAAGCAAAACTTTTGAGATCCCTGGTTGTAACTTTTCGGTTTTTATCCCTCAAAGTCCAATTCTTGCCATCGAAACTGACAATTCCTGCTTCTGTCAGAAACCATTTAACATTGTTGTCATCTACAAGAGCTGCATAGAAAATTTTGGCAGCAATTCCATGTTTCAAAGAGGTGCCCTTTAGGCTATTATTGTCTGATATTATCTTCGTTTTTACAAGCGTATCCTGAATCGAAACCAAATTAATCCCCTTTGCTGCTTCCAGATTCCACAACAAAATTACCCCAATCAGAAAAAATGACAACATTGGAGAAATGTGCTTTCTTGTTAGCCCGGCTCTGATCAGGTTTAATCTCCCCTTTAATTTATTGACATCAAACGTTTCTTTTCTGTTCATCGATTTTTTCAAAATATTATGATTTGGCAATTGCTTCAATTAAACCACGTATATATCCGGCGGCATAAAGACTGCCCAGCGCGCTGTATCCGGGACGCTCGTTGCTGTCGCCTGCCATGGTTGGAACATGATCAGGGCGCAAGGGTCCTTTGAAACCAATATCAATATATGCCTTCATGGCTGCATGCATATCTATCTGTCCTTCATCATGAAATGTCTCCACGAAATTCATTTTTCCACCCCTTACATTTCTGAAATGGACAAAATGGATGAGGCCTTTCGCGCCAAATTCTTTGACAAGAGAGGGAATATCTTCTCCCATCAGTGAAAAGTTTCCCTGACACATGGTCAGGCCGTTGTTTGGGCTTGGATAAATATTAGCCATACGTCTGAATGCATCAGCTGTGGTCATGATGCGAGAGATGCCCCTGATGCTGTCAACCTGTGGATCATCCGGGTGTAAGGCAAGGTTAATACCGCATCTTTCGGCTTCCGGAACGACTGCTTTGAGAAAGTAATCCAGGTTTTTCCAGAGGTCCTCTTTTGAAACTACACCGTACTCTGTAATCGCCTTATCCTTAATATCTTCATAGTCAAAGGCAGTTACCAGTGCTCCTCCTCTGCCCGGTCTGTCGGTGGTAGTTCGCGCCCAGCTGATAACCGGCATCCAGTTGTAGCAGATGGTGTCAATCCCGACCTTCGATAGGTTTTTCATCAAGGTGATGAAATTGGATATCTCCTCATCTCTGCCTTTGAGTCCAAGCTTGGTCTTTTCGGAAAGTGCCGGAGGACCTTCGATTACTTCCAGCTTCAATCCCACTTTATCCCATGCGTTCTTTGCCGCTGTAACCGCCTCGATGGACCACGGATTTACGTTAGACAGTCCGGGCAGCTTAGAACTTATTCCTCCGACGGCACCCAGAACATTCAACTGTTTTCCAAATTCAATCTTACGGCGCTCGGCTTCGATGCCTCCAAAATAGGCAAAGCACATTTTGATGCCGGCATCCTGAATATAATTTTTGGCTGATGCGGCATTGCCTTGTTTTCCTTTATTCCATTCTGAGTCACGGATTACCTCAGATCTGACGGAGTTTATACCCAACACGGACATGGCCGCTATGGAGCTCCCCTTTTTTATAAATTCACGGCGATTGTTTTTCATTGTCTTGCTCTTAAACTATTCATTGGATTTTCATGCTCAGGATCATTTCTCTTCTATAAATTTCAGGCAGACAGGTTTGCTGATCTGAATTTTCCCTCCGGTAGGGTTTAGCAATCCGGTTTTTTTATCCCGTTGGAAAATAATTATTCCATTACTATCCTGGTTAGCAACCAAAAGAAAATTGCCTGCAGGATCTATTGCAAAATTACGGGGTGCTTTTCCCTGAGTCGGTTGACGACCGACATAACTCAATAGTCCATTTTTCTTAATGCTATAAATTACCAGCTCATTGGCATCGCCGCGATTCGATCCATACAAAAATTTACCATCCGGTGAAATATGAATGTCAGCGGCACCTATCCTTCCTTTAAAATCCGGCGATAGCATTGTAATTGTTTGTTTTTCTATTAATTGACCTTTTTTATAATCAAACACAGTTATCATTCCTGCCATCTCGTGGATCAGATAGGCATATTTTGAATTTGGATGAAAAGTGATATGACGAGGGCCGCTTCCGGCTTTGACCGAGACAAATGGCGGTTCGGCAGGGGATAATGGCTGAGAAGCCATTGAAGCATCAAAATGATAAATATGGACCTTATCAGTTCCCAAATCAGATGTCAATAAATAGCGATTATCTGCTGAAAGAACGGTACAATGAGCATGCGGACCCTGCTGCCTGTTCTTATCAATACTTTTGCCTTCATGCTGTATGAATTGGGCATCAGTACCAAATGAACCGTCTTCTTTCAGAGGAATAGCAGCTATGTTTCCACTACCATAGTTACCAGCGAATACATATTTATTTTTATCATCGACAGAAATATAACAGGGGCTGTTCCCACCAGAACCAACACGGTTCAAAAATGTAAGTTCACCTGATGTAGGGTTAAGAAGAAAAGAGCTTAGTCCTCCGTTTTTGACTTCATTCACAGCGTAAACATGCTTTCCATCTTTGCCAATTGTCAAATAGGATGGATTTTCCACTCCTGAAACCTTAGATTTTAAATTAGTTTCGCCGGTCTGGCTGTTGAAATCATAAACATATATGCCGTCACTTGTGCCGGAACTTGTATAAGAACCAATGAGTAGCGTGTACGTTTTGTTGTTACTCTGGCTATGAAGCAAATTAATTGAACATAATACAAAGATCAATGCAATGGCAGTTTTCATACTTTATTTACTTTTTACGAGTGATTTGGTTTTTACCAGGGTTTCAGGAATTGAAACCAATTCGATTCCTTTTCCCGAATCCAGATTCCGTGAGTACTGTTTCTCTTCAGCATTATTCCAATGCTCATGGACACCCAGGCTGGATATGGGTTTTCCACTGTTATCAGGATCATAAACCAGTCCGGCCGGCCAATTGGACGAGTCTGCTGCCTGATGAAGGTAGTCATCAACGCCATTCATATTTGGACCGGTTTCAGGCGAATTATTAGAGGCGCTGTGCTTGTTGATTCCATTCCATTCTGTTCTCAGGAAATCAAAACATACCGACTCAAGTGCAACCTGATCCTGTGATATAAATATCGAGTTGCACCAGTCATTGTTGAATGGAGACATAAAATATTTAACAGGGCCCTTTGTTTCACTTGCCCCACCGCCAAACAAGCCATCCACCATGTAAAGCATTGTGTTTTGACCCAGGTATTTGCTACCCATAAGATCTACCAAGACCCTATACTTGTGATATCCGCCATTAGAAGGAACGCCATTTCTGGGCATCATGAGCGCATAGTGCAGATGACTTGCCGTTGGACTTGCCAGTGAGCCGAAATGGTTTTTGGCCGTTAAGGTAATACCTGCTGATACATGCGGTTTCAGACAGGCAAGATTAATCAGATAATCGGCCTTCTCCGTAATATCGAAGAGTTTATCGCCCTGAGATTTATCTGAATAGAAAATGAGCTCATTAGAAGTAGGAAGTATAAGCGTCCGCCCATGCATTGCAGAGAATTTGTCGATGTAAACAACGCCCGGAAATTCCTTAAACCACACCTCATAATTGTGACCATAAATGTCGGTCATCGGATCTCCAACTGCTATATCTTCTTGATTGATGCCTAATTCGTTCACGAGCTCTCTTAATAACTCGAGAACAACGTATGGATTCGTTTCAGTCGGGCCTAAACTCAATCTTCTCCTTTCTTCCTCGGGTTTCAGCGTTGTGGGATAATAGTATCCATTGTTTTTGTCTTCCTGAGTTAATAACCATCTCGAAGTTCCTTGATTTATCTTGACAAAGATCTTTTCACCCTGTGCGTATCCCCTGTTTTTCTGATACTTCTTGCTATTGTGATAACGGAACATGACATCCCATGATTCTTTAAGGTTTTTTTTGCCGCTAAGTTTGTTCAGTGCATTGCGTACCATACTTCCCACCACTTTTTCATTGATGTTTTCGGGTTTAAAGTACCAATCCTTCGTATCAAAATTGCTGATACAATTCTCATTTGTAGCTTTAGGGTTCCAAATCCACACTACCCGACCGGGGTTCACACCTAACGCATTTCCGATCGGCTGATTTGGTCCGTCTTCTGGTCCGGATGCTGCTAATGGAGCTGCAAAGGAATTCATCGCAACGGGTCCTAACGAGATTGCCAGGCTTATCAGGATAACTAATGCAAATGAAGCAGCCACCCAATATTTTTGCCGCAATAGATTTTGTCTGATTTTGCGAAACGCAAAGGTTATTCCACCAATAGAAAGAAGGTAAAGGACAAATCCGGACATCAACGGGGCGGCGACCTGCATACATGGATAGGAGGCTCTTGATGGTTTTGGAATGACCCTGTACAGAAACCATATGGTGGAAATGATTCCCATCAAGACAAATAATAGTTTTGGAGGGAAATGATGAACGTTCATCCAATCTCTGATCTTCCTTAATTTCATAAGTTTACGGATTTATTGATCGTATAATATTCGTAAGAAATTTTCCAGTTAAACTCCTTTCCGGGTTCAACTTTGATCTCAATGTAGGGTTCCGGACACACTGTTTTTAAAGCAGCCCAGAATACCAATTTCAAAATTGGTCTGTCGCATCTGATTCTCACTCCTGCACCGGTTCTGCTATTTTCAACACTCAGGTCGTAGTCTGGTGCATTGTTGTTTAATCCAAGAAGTCCGCTACAATATACTGACTCTCCTCTTTTAAATTCCCTTAGAAATATTAATTTATTATCTTGTATTTGAGCTATTTCGCCAAATCCCTTACCGGTACCTTTCACTTGTTCTGTAAAATCGACAACATAGTCAGGACCGGTAAGTTGTTGATCAATAGCCAAAAAATTATGATCATAAACAGTTGTTTCAATCGTTTTCTTTCCGGTATTTTTTAATGAATGTAAAAGGACCAATTCGGGTTTTCCTTTGGTCAAACGGAGGGTTTTACTGTATTCGTACGAATATTCCGGATCTTTCAGTTCATGCACGAATTGGATCTGATAGGACTTCTTCTTCATTTTCCACTTGCCGGGATTTGCTATCGAATACAACTTAAAACTGTTGTAGGCAGACACATCTGGTTTTGATAATATACCAACACCGATTTTAAGGAAACTTCCTCCGGGAGTCGCTTCGTTATAGCCGATTGGGGCAAACTCCTCTACTGGTCCCATAACGGCGTCATGGGTTTTAGGATTGTAATTTTCAAACCATTGTCCGTAGAAGGTGTGCCCTTTATATTCAAGACTTGAAATGATACCTGACCAATCAAACCTTGTTCCCTGGTAGTATCCCCGGTTGGAATCCGGAAGGTACAAATGGGCTTGAATCAATCCATTTGAAATCTCCGCATCAGGAAATTTATCAGGGGGTATGGCACTGATCATCAAAAATGAGATAAGGCATACCAGAAGCTGCTTTTTTTTCAATGCGTGTTACTTATTATGGTTTAATGATTGTTCCGTCGCTTTTCCGCACGGTCCAGTTCGATCTCGTTCCTATCGGATACTTTGCAGCCTCCTTTTCATTTATATCCATGCCAAGTCCGGGTGCTTCATTGATGTACATATATCCATTTTTATAGGTTTGGCAGCCCGTAAATACTTCCTGGGCTTTAGCCGACCAAAAGTGTGACTCCTGAATTCCAAAATTTTTAATGGCGAGGTCAATATGGGCATTGGCTGCATGTCCGACAGGAGAAGTATCGCCCGGTCCGTGCCAGGCAGTCTTGACATTAAACCACTCACCAAGTCTTGCCACTTTCATGGCCGGAGTAATACCACCAATTTGGGAGATGTGTATTCGGATGTAGTCAATCAGCTGATCGACCATCGGGTCTCTGAACTCATTAATATTATTGAAAAGCTCGCCGATGGCGATTGGAACTGTTGTGTTGGCCCGAAGGGTCTTAAGCCACTTCATGTTTTCCGGAGAGAATGGATCTTCAACCAGGAAGGGGTGATATTGCTCTAATTGTTTGATCATGTTGATGGCATCCATTGGCTCAACTAATTCATGTACATCGTGCAACAGTTCAATGTCTTCACCACAATTTTTACGTACAATCTCAAACATTTTAGGTACCCTTTTCAGGTAGGTACGTTGATCTGAGAAAGAATCACTTTGTCTGCCAAAGCCAACCTCCTTAAAGTCAGGCTTATTTTCCATTGTCCCCACACCTCCATAACCTCCTTGTTGAATACGAACATGACGGAATCCCTGACCCATAAATTTTTGAACATTTTCCGAAATAGCTTCAGGTGTTGGTCCAGCGGCATGTGCGTAACATTCGACGGCTATTCTGCATTTTCCTCCCAGAAGCTGATATACAGGCATGTTTGCGCGTTTGCCTTTGATGTCCCATAATGCTTCGTCAAGTCCGCTTAAAGCATTGTTGAGCACGGGCCCGTTTCTCCAATAGGAACTGACATAAGCAGATTGCCACATATCTTCAATGTTGTCAACGTCTTTCCCGACGCAAAAATCAACCAGATATTTTTCAATGGCAGTAACAACGGCAAAAGCCCTTTGTGTAAAGGTTGCACATCCAATGCCATATAAACCAGGCTCGCTGGTCTCCACTTTCACAATAACAAGGTTTGCACCTTCCGGAGCGGTAACAATTGCCTTGACATTCGTTATTGTTACCTTGGGCATTCCTATCGCATAGCTGGGAGTTACATGTGTTTCAGCTCTGACACTCGGACTTTCGAACAGTCCAAGGATACCGGCAGTTGAACCGGCTACAATAAGCTTCATCGCATTGCGGCGACTCGTAATGGGTTCATTAATTGGGTTTTTCATAGTTTGCAGATGTAATTAGTTTTAGTTTTGAATTTATGATGTTTAAAATCTCTCTCTATGGCTTTTCTTGTTCCAATCGTTTCAGGTTGCCATTCAGGAACATTTTCTGCCAAAGTGGGTCCATATTCTGTGATGACTTATAGGAGTAATTCGCGCCTTTGATTGCCGGATTTTTGGTTTATTTCTGGAACATAGGGATATAGAACTCCTGAAAAGCTTTGACAGTTCCCGGTTCTGTTATATCGTGATTTCCCTTGGCGATTATCCTCTTTCACTTGCCTCAAATCCCCGGGTTTGGTGCTGAGCCAGGTCATGTCATGATCCTCTATTAAATCATAATGGACATCGCCAAGCACAAACAAACTGCTTTTTTGTGCAAGCGCATGATAATTAATCAGAACAGTGAGGAATAAAGGTATTAAAATCCTTTTCATTTTGAGCAACTTTAACGATGTCCGGTCAATTTGTGGATGAGCCCGGGTTTCGGTTGGGAATTTTACCCATCTTGATTTTCAGGATTCCACCTTTTAATATATCCTGATGATTGATGGTATAGGTTGATAATTTGCGCCCATTCAGCTCAACCTGTTGGATATAAATATTCTCCGGACTGTTGTTTACAGTTTCAAAGGTAAATTTTTTACCTTCGGGTAACCGGATTGTTGCTTTATCAAACAATGGACTACCCAAAACGTAATCCTGAGAGGCAGGAAAAACCGGATAGAAACCAAGTGATGAGAAGATATACCAGGCAGACATCTGACCACAATCCTCGTTCCCGATCACGCCATCCGGATCATCGTGGTAGAATTCTTTCATAATGTATCGAACTTTCTCAGCAGTTTTCCACTGCTGTCCTGAATAAGCATACAAATAGGCAATGTGGTGACTGGGTTCATTGCCATGTGCATATTGTCCAATATTGCCGGTAAGATCGACCAGAATTTCAGTAGTGTCTTTCGATTCAACTGTAAAGAAACTATCCAATTTTGCATTGAAAGCCTCTTTGCCACCCAACAATTTGATCAATCCGGGAACATCTTGGGGTGCTAACCATAAATATTGCCAGGCATTACCTTCTTCATAATCTTTTGCTATTGGTCTGGTTGATTTAAACGGATCAAACACCGGATTCCAGCTTCCATCGCTCATGATACCGCGGAAAAAGCCAACTGAACGATCATAATATAGCTGATAATTCCTGGCACGTTTACTGAAATATTCAAAGTCATCACTTTTACCAAGAGCCTTGGCCATCAAAGCAATACTACCATCAGCTATCGACAATTCCATTGTCTGGGCTACCACTCTTTGTGCTCTCCCATCAGATGGAATTGGTTTCAATTCTCTTAGGAAGTTGAGACCCTTCATGTCTGACATGGCCGTTTTTCGGATTGCCTGATAGGCCCGTTCCGCATCAAAACCCCTATATCCTTTCAGGTAGGCTTCAGCTATAATCTGCAAACTGCTGATTCCGGTCATCGTTCCTGTCTCATATCCGTTCAGGTGCCAAATGGGCAAATAACCTTGCTGGTCATATATGGCTAACATGCTATTGATAAAATCGTTCATCCGATCAGGTGCAATTAACGTGAACAGAGGGTGTTCAGCCCTGTAGGTATCCCAGGTAGAAAATATAGAATAGTTATTAAATGACTGATTGGTATGCATTTTATTGTCAGTTCCCTGGTAATCTCTGTTGTGGTCGTTGAAAAGCGATGGATGAATCATGGAATGAAACAGGGCTGTATAGAAGATCCGCTTATCGGCTTCGTTCTTTGTTTGAATTTCGATACGCGAAAGTTCCTTGTTCCATTTTGCATCAGCTTGTTTTGCTATTTCCTTGAAGTCCCATTTTGGTATTTCTGCTTCGATGTTAGCCAGAGCATTGTCCGCACTGACGGGCGAAATACCTACTTTCAGCTGTACAAAATCTCCAGGTTCAAAACCAATCAATCCTTTTACTGACGAGCCCTGACCTTTTTTCCCTGAAATCGGCTTGTCTTCATTGTATATCGTCAAATTCTTCATGGGTATTGATGACCGAACAGCGAAAAAAACCTGTTGTTCTTTAGCCCACCCGGACGAAAAGCGGTATCCTTTTAGGGTAAAATCATCGGTTTGTTCCAAATAGGTGTCGGTACTCTTGTCGTTGATTCCTTCTTTGAGGTCGATCATCACCTGTGACTCTTTCCCTTTGGGGAATCGATATTGATGAAATCCAACCCGTTCTGATGCAGTAAGTTCCACTGCCACACCGTTGTCCATTTTAACGAAATAATATCCCGGTTTGGATATTTCATTTTTGTGACTGAAAGTGCTTAAATATCCGTTGTGTGGAAATGCCTGCCTTCCTTTGTCCAGTTTGACTTCTCCGCTAACCGGCATAATCAGAATGTCAGCCAGATCACCAATACCTGTTCCACTTAAGTGTAAATGCGAAAACCCGATAATAAGGCTATCTGAATAATGATAACCCGAACACCAGTCCCAGCCTTTGTAAATGTTGTTCGGTCCGAGTTGTACAGCGCCGAAGGGAACGCTTGCACCGACAAATACATGTCCATGACCTCCTGAGCCAATCAAAGGATCGACAAACCCGGTTAATTTTTGTGCGCGGGAATAGTTAATTGTTCCGACACAAAGTAGCAGGATCAGACTACATTTTAGCATTTTAAACAGGTTTTTGTGATTTTGAAAATTCATATTGAAGTGTTGTGCAATTAATTTTTCGCTTTCTGCATCATCGCATTGTTTATTACTTCCTGCTTCCCGGTGTCGGGTATTTTGGAAGAAAAATCCTGATAATAAGCTTTTAGTTTATCAATTTCTACTTTAAATACATCATTACCAATCTGATTTTTTATTTCCAGAGAGTCTGATCTTCTTACAAATAACTGGTCGCCAAATGATCTGAAATCGAACTTTCTCTGGAAATCCGTTGGATCAAGCATGATTCCGAGTTTGTAATCTTTGGTAATAACCGATGCTTGCGACCAACTTTCGGATACGATGTAGTTTCGGTTCATCGTCTCACCATGTGTAAGCGTCCTGGCTATTGATTGTCCCTGAACGGGATATTTCATTTTCGGCATTTTAAGTTCCAGTAACTCAACCAGTGTAGGATAAATGTCCACCAAACTCACCAGTTCAGAACACCTTTTTCCTTGTTGCTTATTCCCTGGATACCGAATGATCAAAGGAATGTTTAAAATGTCTTCGTATACATTCTGTCCGGCAGCAGCCTTTTCAACCATTCCATGATTCCCCACAAAATCCCCGTGATCTGAGGTGTAAATCACGATCGTTTCTTCGGTTAACCCAGACTCATCCAATGCCTTGAGTATTTCGCCCACGCAATGATCTACTTCGGTTACCAGTGCATAATAGGCGCCAATATAATTGCGCCAAAGCTGCTCATCCTGATACGCTTTGTCAACATTCCAGACTTTATTGCCACCATTCCGGATCGATTGCATCATTGGCGGAATATTCTCCTTTGGTTCGTGAAGACTGGCAGGTTTCCGGATTGGACTACCATTTTTTCGACCATCGCCCCATTTCGTTACATCGTACATATCCAGGTACTTTTTCAAGGGTGTATATGGTTGATGAGGCCGGTAAAAAGTGGCCCAGCAAAAAAAGGGTTTATTGCTTTTAGTCTGATCCTTTATCATCTGAATTGTAAGCTGGGTTGTAAAGGCTTCCATGGTCATATTCTCCGGAAGAGCCGAAATCCGGGTTCCCAAATCAGCTGCCGGAATTTTTTCATCCGCATAAGAAGAGCAGGGAGAGCCTTTCCCGAATTCGGCTGACCAGTCCAATGCAAATTCCTTTGCATAACCGTTTTTTTCGACCCACTCAGTGTAGCTGTTACCCGGTGTTTCGTTGCACAGGTGGCTTCGTTGCACATCCCAGCCGGCATCAACGGCTCCGGTTGTATGCCGTTTCCCAAAGGCATAAGTAGTGTAATTGTTTTGCTGAAAGAGTGTAGCCAATGAAATGACATTGTTGAGGACACTCGTTTTTTCCCCATTCGAAAGTAAGCCTAAAGTTCTTGGATAGATACCTGTCATGAGGGAGGACCTTGAAGGTGCGCTTATTCCGGTTGTACAATAGGCCCTGTTAAAGACTACTGATTTTTTTGCCAGTTTATCAAGATTGGGCGTTAAAACATCCGGATGTCCCTCGAATCCCATCACATTTTTGTTGTGCTGATCTGCAAACAGGATGATCACATTAGGCTTTTTCTTCGGTTGGTTGGACGGCAGATCACTGGCTAATGTTGAACCAGGGTTAATTGACAATAGGGCCAATCCGCCGGCCACACTTTTAATTGAAGTTGTATGATTCATCGGATTATTGTTTAATAAGCTTCTGTACATAATCAGTTCTATCCGAAAGAATACTCAGGATATAAATTCCGGCTGAATAACCGGTGAGATTTATCGTTTCAAGGGAATTGTCCGACTTTCTGTTCATTAACAAATGGCCGGACGCATCATAAACGATCATCTGATATTCACCATGCAGATTCGTTTTTAAGTTAATAAAACCATTTGAAGGATTTGGGTAAACAGTAAAACTGTTTTCATCATGTTCAGGTGGCGTTATGGCGGTTGGCGTATCATGTCCCTCTTCTATGAGGAAGTCGTCGAAATAGGCTAAATATGCACCGGGTCCCGAATGCTCGTAAGCAATTGCTATTCCGGTAATGGTATCTCCCAAAAGGGTGCCATTCCCAAACTGACAGGAAAACTGTTCCCAGCCGGCACCTGTTGTCCCATGTCCGGATGATGGGTTCATGATGGTGCCATTTTGATCTCTGTATCCGTTGTCGCGGAGGTTCCTTCCATTTTTTGTCATCAAATCAACAAACAGATAGCGGCCCAGGTCGTTCTCGGTTTTCTTCCAGAAAGAAAGCTTCATATTTGGTTTAACGGCAATTTTTACCGTGGCAGTCTTGTAGACATAAGTTGCAAGGGCATTGCTGCTAATGCTACCGGATACCTTGACGGAATAGAGTCCGCTTCTTGCATTGGTAGGTTGTATATCACAAACCGTACTAACGACATTCGAATTTGATACCACTGCAGGGTTATAAAAGCAGGGGTCGATGTTAAATGTCCCTGTGTTCTGGGCCAATCCATTTACATAGTTATAGGCTGTTGTCCGCTTTTCAAAACTGTTTCGGTAGAACACCGGACCATTGGAATAGGGAACAGGAACTGTTGCCGTTGCAGGCCTTACTCCCTTCAACATTTCAATGGCAGCACCTGAAACTCGGAGTTGAAAATCGGATGAGCACCAAATACCATCTGCGCTTGTCGTCAGAAAATATTGATCAGTAGGAATCATGCTCCAATCTGTAGCAGCTTTCATGATGGCTGTTCCTTCATCATACTCGTCAAACATGGCAAAGTACATGGAATTTACCCCCAGGCTTTTGATGTTTCCGGCTTGACGCCACATAAATTCGCCGGCATTTCTCGGGAAAGCATTGGGATCACCTGGATTCCACTGCGACCACGAAAATCCGGGAAAGATTACAGGCAAGTATTTGATATTTCTGGCATCACAATATGCTTTGTCAGTAATCATGGTAATGAGTTGGTTGTCAGCACCGGCATTGTCTTTAAAACGACCGGGCATCCAGGGTGATATCATGTCATATTTCACATAAACATTTTCAAAACTTTCCTGATTGGCTGCTAACGGCTGGGTTGGGCCTTTCGCATCCCTGTTATTTGTTCTCCAATAAGTTGGGGTACCACCAATGACATAACAACCACGCGACTTTAGAAAATCAATCAGGGCGATAGTTTCGGCTGCAGTCCCGGGGTGATTGTCGGTAAAACCCGGTCCCCAGAGTTGTACTACAGGTTTATTCCCAACTTTTGCATAGGCCGGTGAAGATGTCAATTGATTGTTTTGCTCCACATTGTACACCCAGTCAAATTTAATAACATCAGCCCAGGTGGTTTCCATCCCACTGGAAGAAATGTCATAGCAGATGTAAAAGATCCGACCTGTGGTTTCTGCTGCCTGCTTAATTTTAAGTGGAGCAGAATTGGGTGAATTGATGATGGCGCCTCCAATACCTCCTATAAATCTCTGAACGGCCGCACCATCAATCCCATAATCCCTCATCCATTGAAAATGCTTGTCAATCACAGTTTGGCCGGAAGAGCTAAAAAGCTTGGAAAGCGTACCGTTCCCAAGATTAGCCAATGCCGTTTGGACCAGACCGGTTTCATCATATTCAGAGACATCAGGATATATTTCAACATGGGTCTTATTTGCCGATGGTGGCGTGTTACCACTCCAATGAACCCAGCCGGAAGTTGCATTGCCTGCCGTAAACCAAGCCTGATAACCGGCTACAGATTTGCCTGTAAACTCTGAATATGAACCGGAAGAAACTACAGGAACAGGTTCTTTTGCCGGATCCAGTGTCCCGAAAGCAATGGCTATTTCTTTAATATAATTGTCACCACTTCCGCTTATACGAAAATCGCACTTGTTGTTTTGGGCATTTCGAAAAGAGGCATTGGTAATGGCTATTGTTACGGTGACCCAGCTGTTGGTGCCTGTTTTGGAAATGGTAACCGGTTTGTAATTATTCCCATCGTTCGCATTGTATTGTAAGCTGATGCTGCTTGTTGCTTCATCAAAAAATGTGATGTAAAAGATCAGATTGTTTTGAGTTGAAGGAATGGTTGCATCATCGACATTGAAATAGGCATATTTTTTTTCCGGTATCTGACGACATTGAACACCATTCTTTATTGTTTGAATGGTATATGGCTCATTGTTTGGATCTGTTACTGTGAAATGAGTCAGATTATTAGATATAGCAGGGTCTGACAGCAAAATTGAAGCCACGGGTGTTTCTGCTTCTGATACCTTGATGAAGCATAAACACAACACCAGAAAACAAATCCTGACCTTCATGGTATCGTGTCCTTTAGTGGCTTGTTTTGGGAACTTTATCATATCAATTTCCTTGCCTTAACACCCTCATAATGTTTGGATTTATTTTTCTTAAGCCATAAGAGCAGATCTTTGCGCAATTCTTCCGCCTTTTCACTGTACCTCTCTTTATCGGGATTGCTCCCCAATAGATTATTCATTTCATATGGATCATTCTTCAGGTTGAAAAGAGTATTGATTACCCTGGACTCTGCGGAATAGGGAACAAATAATTTCCAGCCATCCTTCAAAATCATGTAGGCCGGAGTACGGTCCTCATTGTAAAGCCATTCGGTTACAACATATTGACCATGAGACAATTCAGTACCATCAATAAGTCCGCGCAGGCTTTGACCGTCTGAAGGATATTCCGGCATTTGCAAGTAATCGTTGATGGTGGCAAAAAGATCGATATTTGAGACATAGCCATCCACGGTAGTTGAGGGCTTAATTTGACCAGGAAATCTGATCATCAATGGAATATGGGCCGATTCTTCATAAAACACATTTTTTTCGCGCATGCCGTGTGCGCCAAGCATATCGCCATGGTCGCTGGTGAATATGACAAAGGTGTTTTCTTCCAGTCCAAGATCTTTAAGCGTATTGAGAATTTTTCCGACCCAATCATCAAGCTCTTTTACAAGGCCGTAATAGTCGGCGATCATGTATTTTATCTTTTCCGGATCAGCGTATTCGGGATTATCCAGCCTGCCATTCTGACTCCGGTAGGGTGAGTTTTCCATTTGATCTGAAATACTTACCGGAACCGGCATCTTCTTAACCGGATACATTTTGGAATAAGGTTTAACCGGAAGCATTGGTGCATGGGGAAAATGGAAGGAACATGTAATGCTGAAGGTATTGTTTTTGTTCCGTTCAAGTGCCTCAATGGTTTGTTTGGCCTGAAATGCGGTGAATGAGTGTTTTGTAGGTGTTACTGACTCGCCATGAAGATCGGGTTGTAAATATTTCTTGTTCAGCTGCAGAATCTCGTTGGTTGTCATTCCGTATCTTTTATCCAAAGGGTTTGGAATATATGGCCTGGCGGTAAATGGGTCGTACAATTCTCCCGGCTTGGGACTCTCCCCGGGGAAGTTGACATTTAAATAATCTAAGTAGAGGGCTGTTAGTCCGCCGGCAGCAAAAATCGACTTACCGCTTTTTGCAATTAATTCAGGATTCCGGTATACTTCAGCATGGAACTCCGGACTATGCCACTTCCCGAAATACTCGCAATGATATCCACTTTTGCTCAACAATTCGTCAAAGGTCGGCATCTGCATCCGGCCTGATTCCCTGGTAGAACCGGAAACTTCATTGGTAAGTATCTGATGGTTCTCGACGGTACAGCCGGTCAAAATAGAAGCTCGGGTTGGGGCAGAAACGGCACACTGGGTGTAAGCATTCCGAAACCAGACTCCTTGTTTTGCCAACCGATCTAGATTGGGTGTTTTCAATACTTTATTACCCGCAAGGCTTAGCGCATCAAACCTTTGCTGATCGGTCATGATAAACAACAGATTTGGTTTTTTTTGCGCAAATGTATTGAAAGAACAAAGCAATCCCAGAAGTAAGCCCGGGCCCGATTTCAAAGCTGATTTAAACGATGTATACATTTTTGGACGATTGTTTGGTTTGTAATATTTACTTTTTCACTATTCCATTTTTTCTGATGAGGGTGGTGCATTCTCTGGAGCACTTCCCCAGTTTCGGTTGGCTTTAGGTCCCATCATGAGAACCAATTTACCTCCTTTTGCCAGCTCTTTGTGTTCGAACCAGGGCTTGTCCCAGGGTATTCCGTTCAAGGTTGCTGACTGTATATATTTATTATCCTCAGACACATTTTTAGCTTCCAGCTCAAAAGTTTTGCCGTTCCCAAGATGAAGTTTTATTTTTTCGAACAATGGGCTTCCAATATTGTAAACAGGCATTCCGGGAGTAACCGGGTAAAATCCCATATATGAAAAGACCACAAAAGAGGTAAGACCACCGCCATCTTCATCACCGGGGACTCCCATCAGGTCGTTTCGAAACCAACTTTTCAGCAAAACACGGATCCATTTTTGCGTTTTCCATGGCTGACCGGCATAGTTGTACAAATAGGGGATATGCAGGGATGGTTCGTTGGCCATAGAAAATTGTCCGACATTACCTGTATGATCTGGCAATTGTGCAAAAAACTCAAACTTGCTTTTGCCCAGAGGTTTTATAAACATGGCATCGAGGTTGGCGACAAAATTTTCATGTCCACCCATCAGGTCAATCAAGTCGGCAACATTGTGCTGAACGTCCCAACGGTAAATCCAGGCATTGTTTTCGCCGTAATATCCTCGGGCACCCATTCCACCTGAGAATATATAGTCGAAAGGCTCAATAAACTTACCATCACTGTCTTTCGGATGGAAAAATCCGGTTTTAGAGTTGAATAAGTTTCGGTAATTGTACGAACTTTTCAGGAAAAATTTATAATCTTCGGTCTTCTTCAACTCCTTGGCAATTTGCGAAAGGCACCATTCGTCGTACGAAGTTCCTAGCGTGACCGCAACAGGTTGCCGGCGTTCAAAAGAGTGTACTTCGGGTATTGTTTCCTTTTCACCCTCTTTCAGGGCAGGGATATAGCCGTTATCCTTGTAAAACTGATCTAACTTGCCGGCAGGTTTGCCCGACCAGGGAGCCAACGTTTTTTCCATGATTGCTCCCCTGCAAGCAAGATAAGCCTTTTCAAGATCGAAGCCATGAAGGCCTTTCCGATAAGCGTCAATGACGGATGCTACTCCGTGGTTGGAATTCATGCGACGGCTGTCGCCCGTAATTTCAGGAAAGGTAGGCCACCAGTTGTGTTCCATCTGTGACGACATTTCGACAAAGGAGTGCAGAATATTCTCTTCTGTCCCGGGATCCAGCAAAATTCGCAATGGGTGATGGGCACGGTAAGAATCCCAAATCCAATCGTCGGTAAAGAATGGAGTTCCGTTGTCAGAATGTACTTTCCCGTCGAAAGCGCTGAAATAGCGACCATCTTCTGAGATACAGACCGGACGTTCAAATGTCCGGTAGAGGGATGTATAGAAAATATTCTTTCCATTATCATTGTTTCCCGTAACTTCTATTTTTCCAAGCGTTTCGTTCCACAGGTTGCGACCTTTTTCCTGCAAAGTTTTCAGGTCAGACTGCAGAACTTCGCGGTTCATGTTTTTCCGGGCTTGTTCCTCATCGATAAACGAGATTCCATAACGCAAACTAAGCGATTTCGTTGTTTTACCGTATTTCAGAACTACGCAGGCGTTTCGGCCTGTTGCTTCTTTGTCATTGGTCAAACCCGATGATTTCAGAACTGATATATTTTCCGGTGTCTGTTCCGGTTTAAGGTACAAGAATACCTTTGTATTGTTATCAAGTGATTGAAATCCTGTGACAGCTTCTCCGTCCCATTTCAAACTTCCGTTACTCGAGTTCAGTGCAATATAGACCGGGCGATCCTGTAAAAATTCCAGTTCATAAATGGCAGCCTGATGAGAGATGGCAAAACGGACGTTGGTTTGTTGCTCATCCAGGTAAACCGAATATGAGTAAGGAGTTAACTTTTCCTGGTCATAGCTGTACATGACAACGGGCTTCAGATATTTCTCTTCTCCCTGAAACGGACTAAGGTTAAAGGCCGAACTTCCACGGTGACTGGTGACCACCAGGGGGAGACCCCGCAGCAAATCACCGGTATAGTCATTCCGTTCAGGATAAACCCTGAGAAGACTGTTTGGGAGATGAATGGTCGGAAAAGTTGGCACCAACAAGTGGCTGATGTTTCCAATATATGGATTGACATAATCAACAGGTTGTCTGACCTTATTATTTACAGGATAGCCAGAGACCAGGTTTGCGGCTGCAATCATACAAACTGCGACGCAAAGCATTTTTCTAAAACTAATTTTCATTTTTAGTAATATTAAATTCGAAATATTCTTCCTGTTTTATTTTTTTCTGAATACAAAAAGAGCGACATCTCCTGGAGCTATCTGGTGATCGGTTCCATTCCACTCAGTATCCTGCCAGTTGGCAGATTCGAGCGAGTAGCCATCAGCGACAATGATTGGTTTTTGAGGTTCGTCAGTTGAATTCCAAATTGTTATAGCCATACGATTCCCTGCCAGATAAGAATAGGCAGAGACATTTCTATTTTCGCTGATGAAACCTTCATTATCTACGAACCGGCCCTCAAGCAAAAGTTCGGCAAACCGTGTTCTTAGTTGGTTAAGTCGTTTAAGGTAAGGAGCCATAATGGGATCTGTCGTGTCAGACATCATCCCGTCTACCCTCCATTGAAGAGCGAATCCATGTCCGAAGCATGCCTTCCTGTTCGAGTTGGTCCGATTGGTGATAATCCGGTCAGGGAATGTGTATTTGAACAATTCTCCAAACGATTCCGGCATTGGGACAAAACCATAATTAACAGGTTGTGTTATATCGCCTATACCTGTAAAAACATCGACGTTCAGTTCGTGAAGAAATGCGAATTCAGGATCCTGGGCTTTAATCCTGTCTCTCAGCTTCAGCAGGTTTTGAAGTTTGCCTGGCCCGAAAGCGAGGGATGGTTTGGTGTGCAAATGTTCTTTGTCGTAACATATGTATGGGGGGCGACCGGCAATTTGATCATACATGAGTCCGGTAACACCATAATTAAGTGCCATGTCGAATTGTGAAACAAGCTGGTCGTACCAGCCGGGTGCCAACGGGCAGGCAACACCAAACATCTTATTCAGCTGTATGTTGAGAAGAGTTCCATTGCCTCTGCCACCGTACGTTTCGCGGTATTCACCGCCCCAGATATCCTTGGCTGTCTGACGATAACCAATACGACGGTAATATGCTGTTCCGGGATCAATCAACTGGCCCTGTGAATAGAGGTTAACTTTGCCTCCACCGGCCTTTATTTCAGCAATGGCAGCCTTAAGACCTTCCTCCCCTCCCATACCCGGATCGGCATCGTACTCCGGATACCAGTTATCGAAACCCTGTTTTTCCCAACCATAGATGCTTATCATATCTATTCCAACAGCATGGGCATCTCTCCAATATTTTGGCAGATCAGCATAGACCCCATTGTAACGACTTCCATTTTGAGTTTTGAGGTTAGGAATGATCCACCCATTTATCAGTTTCATCCATTTCGGTGGATTTGGTTTTGGCATCCAGGTATTTGCCCAAAGTCGATAACCTTTGGCGGCTTCGTGCCAGTCTCCGTTATAGAGACGTATGATGGTAGGAGCGGAGGTCCAAGTTTCACCCGTTTTGACGAAGGGATATTTGATCATCGAGAGAGAGAGACCAGAACGATCTGCCATAACATTTAAAGTAGTGGTCATTAACGACTTATCGTGACTTGCCACATAGATTCCTTCGGTACCATTTGAAAGCGTGAACCATTGCATACTGGCCGGCCATGGGTAGGTGATCTGATAGAAAGAAACATTATTCCGGGGAAATACCCTTGAAGTGCCTGTTTCAGATCTGGTTATGGATAGTTTGGAATAGGGATCAACAATCATACGTCCACCGTCCTCTGGCCAGTAGAGCTTGTCTTCGTCACCACCTTTGCCAAGGTTCCCGATTCCTCCGATCCATGGTAGCCAAAGCTCACTGATCTCAAGGTCGGGTTCCTTTTCATTGTTCCGGATTGTGGCAGTCCAAAGAAGCTGGTCACCCTCCAATTCCACACGAAGAGTGAAGGAAACATTGAGTGTGCGTGAACTACCTCTAAGAGGAACATTGCCAAAGAGGGATGGGTAATTTATCAAAAGTGCATTGCCTTCCTTGCTTACATTTGCCTTTTGTTTGTTAAAGGGTATCTCCAATTCACGAGCATCTGAAGTACGGTAATACATCTTCCAAAGTTCGTGACCCGGTGATGCCAGATAATTATGGCCGGTTACCAGATTGGCCAATTTGACCATATTCCCCTGATCATCAATGGTTATATTGACATTTTTATTGGAAAGTTTAAACATTGCAGGTTGTGCGGTACTTGCAGAGACATCAAGTAACAGTACTACTCCCGCTAAAAATAAGATGCGGGAGTTTTGCAAAAAATACCTCTCAAGGGATTGTAGATTTGGCAAATAGCTTTTCATAGTTTTATTATTATTACGGCAACCGAATAATGTGGTCTGGAGAATTTGTTTTACATCACTGTTTGTCAATCTCATATTTTGGCAAATTTTCCGGGCTTTTACTGTTGAAATCCTGTCCGTAGATGTATCCGTCGGGTCCCCAAAAATAGCCGCTCATCAACTCTTTGGTGCTGCCTGAATATAAACGTCGGCTTGATTTCCGGACGAATAGCCTGTGCTTCTTTAACAGCCTTGCCGAAGGTCATCCCCATCCAATTCTCAATTGAAAATGGTCCCTTTAAACCATTCATGATATGTTCCCCAGCGTTAACCCCGATCCCTTTAATATTGGGATAAGTCAGTAACAGCTGTTTAGCGCTTTCCCGGGTGTAATCAATCGTTTCCTGATTATCCTGCTTGCCCAGAATCCCATGTTTGCCCAATGCATTCATGGCATAAACATTCCCATTTCTGGTAATTTGGTATTCTTCTCTCGCCAAAGATTTATTCAATTCAAAATTTACGACCATCATTTCCGGACCCGTCGAAAAATTCATGCCTGCAGATTGTCCTGCTTTTCGGAACTCATCAACGGCAAACTGTAGTTCAGGTATGTTTTTATCATAGTTGAGAGTCTCAAACATTGATTTTGGTTTGCCAAAACAAGAAATGGCTAAAAGCATTGAAAAACTGATGACGAACAATCTCTTCATGGATGTCATAAAAGAAAAATATTAATCCAATTATTTTCGCTCAGGAATAGTAAACGACAGAGGCTTCTCTTTCCTAAGCATTTTGGCGGCTTCTCCAGTCAGCCAGAGATAATGGTCAGCTGGTTTTCCATCCATCCCCACGAATTTTGCAATTTCGCTGACCGGAGGATTATCGGTGCATTTAAAGATTGCAGTGCCTTCATTTACC
>JANYJT010000016.1 GCA_025358395.1 Bacteroidia bacterium | reverse complement strand
GAAGGAGACACACTTAATTTTTGGAGTTTTACACCTGTTCCCGTTGATTCAACCACCCAGGTAAAAGCCATTGTCGAGGAGGCGGGGAAACCTTATGGATTTGCTGGTAAGCAAATGAAATCGTCAGGCCAGGACTGGACTTTTTTCCTGGTTCTTGTCGGCTGGACTGTTTTTGCGTCCCTGCGTTTTGGTTTCTCAAAATACATCGTTCAGGTTTTCCATAGTATCGTAAATTTTTCTGCTGCCTCCAGGCTATTCCGGGAGAGAGGTTACAGCAATAACTTTGGAATGTTTAGACTGAATGTCATCTTCTATCTTTTTCTACCCTTCCCCATTTATCTGATAGCAAGAGACAATGGAATGTCAATGGGTTCGACAGGAATAGAATTATTCCTTCTGATCTTCCTTGCAGTGAATGCTTATTTTATGATCAAAATACTGATATATAAACTATTGGGTTCCATATTTTCTCAAAGGGAAACCACTGGTGAACTTGTCTTTAACATGATGCTTTACCACAACGTTTTGGGTTTAATTTTATTGCCAGTGGCAACAATTCATTCACTTGTTCCGGGTTTTGGAATCTTTTCGCTTTTTATTGTCCCTGCTTTGATTGCCATTTTCTATTTGATGTCTATCATCAGAAGTATTTATTTTGCTGCTCGGGTAGGTATTTCAATATTCTATTTGATTTTGTACCTTTGTGCCCTTGAAATTCTTCCAATCCTTTTGGTTATCAAATTGGCCACTGGAGCATGAAGTTGAAGAATGTTTAAAATATTAATATAGTAAAGAATTGAAAATCAAGAAAATATTAGTTACTCAGCCGGAGCCGAATTTTCAAAATTCGCCTTACAATGATCTGGCTGTAAAGAACAATTTAAAGATCGATTTTCGTCCTTTCATTCATGTTGAGGGGGTTTCGGCGAAAGATTTTAGAAAAGAACGGATCAATATTTTGGATTTTTCAGCTGTGATTTTTAACAGTCGAACCGCTATCGATCATTTCTTCCGCATGTCGCAGGAGATGAGAGTTGTAATTCCCGACACGATGAAATATTTTTGTATTTCAGAGGCCACGGCCCACTATCTTCAGAAATACATTGTCTACAGAAAGCGCAAAATATTCTACGCTCCCGGAAAGTTCTCTGAACTGTTGGAGGTGTTGCTGAAGCACAAGGAGGAGAGTTTTTTGATTCCACTTTCCGACATGCATAAAGATGAAGTGCCTGAGATGTTAACTTCTGCCGGACTGATTTTCAAAGCAGCAGTTATGTACAGGACGGTATGCAGTGACTTATCAGATTTAAAGGATGTTAATTATGACGTGCTTGTATTCTTTAGCCCATCCGATATTAAATCCTTGTTTTTTAATTTCCCCGATTTTAAGCAAAACGAAACTAAGATTGCTTCATTCGGGTACGCTACTGCCAAAGCAGTAAGGGACGCAGAATTAAATGTGGATATTGAAGCGCCGCTTCCCGAGACACCTTCCATGACATCAGCCCTGGACAAATACATTACAGATTTCAACAAAAACCACAAGTAGGAATTTGACAGAATTAGTCTCCCTTACTTTTCGAAAAGAGGAAAAGTTATGCAGTCAGAAATTGATGGGGGAATTGTTTCTCTCCGGCAATGGCTTTTTGTCTTATCCGATTAGAATTGTATGGAAAATTTTTGATGATCTCCCATTTGAAGTCCCGGCTCAGGCTGGTTTCTCAGTTCCCAAAAAATCATTTAAACGTGCTGTCGACCGCAACCGCATGAAGCGGCTGATGCGCGAATCGTACCGGATTCACAAGTCTGCCTTGTACGCAGCTCTTGCCCAGTCGGATAAGCATATTGGCATCATGATGATTTACATTGCCAAGGAAGAGCTCCCTTTTTCAAAAATTGAACCCTCTGCAACCAAAGCGCTTGAAAAAATCATGAGACAATTGACAAAAGACAATTGAAAATAGTCCTTTGTCAATTGTCCATGATTTCAGACTGCTGTCTCACAGAATCTTCGTGGATCAATTGGAATAGTGCCTTGATAAACGCATCATCCAGACTCAATTTTTCTGCCAGATTGCTACGGTCTTCCATGATTTGTGACCAACGGTTGATCTGAAGTGCAGTGACTTTGTTCTCTTTTTTGTATTGACCAATCTGTTTGACAACTCCCATCCTCTGTGCGAGAACTTCCATTATTTCATGGTCAATTGAGTCGATGCGTGCACGCAAATTCTCGAGTTTGTTCTCAAATTGCGGATCTTCAGAGTTAGCATACCTGATCACCAGCTTGTCCAGGATCTTAGCCAGATCGGCAGGTGTAACCTGTTGTTCCTTGTCACTTAAGGCGCAAGATGGATCAATGTGTGATTCAATCATGAGTCCGTCGAGCCCGATGTCAAAAGCCTTCTGTGAAATTTCATAGAGGTACTCCCTCTTGCCTGATATATGGCTTGGATCACATATGATTGGCAGATTTGGAAGGATACGCTTCAGTTCGATAACAGTTTTCCAATTGGGAAAATTGCGGTATTTGGTGTCGCTGAATGGGGTGAAACCACGGTGTATGGCCACTAAATTCTTCAAACCTGCCTGGTTGAGACGCTCCAAAGCGCCCACCCACAATTGAACATCCGGATTAACAGGATTTTTTACCATGATAATCTGGTCGGTTCCCTTCAGTACATCCGCAATTTCCTGCACTACAAAAGGTGATGCAGTGGAGCGGGCACCGATCCACATTACATCGACACCAGCTTTAAGACACTCTTCAACATGTTGGGCGTTTGCTACTTCCGTACCGGTCAATAATCCGGTCTCCTGTTTGACCAGCTTCAGCCATTCCAGACCGATCGAACCTACTCCCTCAAACATCCCGGGTCGGGTACGGGGTTTCCAGATGCCTCCACGGTAGATGAACACGCGTTTGTCTTTGGCCAATTCGCGGGCAGTCGAGAGGGCTTGTTCTTCAGATTCCAGGCTACATGGGCCACTGATCAGCAGTGGGTTGTCGATCTTCGGCAACCAATGGCTGATGGGCATTACTTTTAAATTTGCTACCATTTTGAGTTTTATTTTTTGGTGTATAATTTTACGATGGTTTCTTCATTTTTTGTCATCGAGGTACTTTCGCCAGTTAGAACAGTGCGGATTTTGTTTGCCTCCAGGATGAGTTGAAACAGTTGCCCTTCGTTGTCATTTTTCAAGGCTTCCCTGAACTCCTTTAAGTGATGAATGTAGGCATTTACGGCCTCGACAACATAATCGTGGTTTTGACGGAAGATTGGAGCCCACATTTCAGGCGAGCTTTTTGCCAACCTAACGGTGGATTGGAATCCTCCTGATGCGAGATCGAAAATGATGTTACGTTCCTCCTTGGCCAGCACGGCATTGGCCAGTGCAAAAGCCGCCGCATGGGGAAGGTGCGAAACGAAAGCAGTGGTGTGATCCTGCTCATCACTGCTCATGTAAGCGGTCGACATTCCCAACGACTGGTACATCTTTTCGACAAGCGCAAGGTGTTGTGGACGTGACTGCTCGTGGTCGCAAACGATTGTAAGTTTCCCGGCGAAAAGTTTTGGTATGGCTGCAGCCGGACCGCTATTTTCTGTACCTGCCATTGGGTGAGTAGCCACGAAATTTCCTCGTAACGGGTGATTGGCGATGGAATCCACAATTTGACGTTTGGCTGATCCAACATCGGCTACCGTAGATGATGGTGATATCAAATCCAGTACCCGTGGCAGCAAGGCTAAAATCTGATCAACAGGAAGTGCAAGCAAAACCATATCCGCTGATTTTACCCCTGTTTCAAAATCACAAATTCTGTCCACAATGCCCAGTTTTTCTGCCTCAGCAGCATGCTCCGGACGGTTGTCCACACCGATGATTTCTGTAGCAAATCGACTCTTTCTAAGGTCGATCGCCATCGATCCGCCTATCAAGCCTAATCCTATTACCGTTAGTTTCATAAAAGAGAAAGTTATGAGTTATGAGTTATGGATTGTTCTAAAATTATTCATTTGTGCTTTTAAAAGAAGAAAAATATTTGAGTCCCTTCATAACTCATAACTCATAAATAAATGAAAAGAGGCCTCCAACCCGGAGACCTCTTTGTATGTTATCGTTTCTTAGAACAATGCCTTACTCGCCGATCTCCTGTTGAAAGATTGGATAATAAAACCAAAAGTAAAGTGCACTGTTCGAAATCATCGTTGTAATCTTATATTCTGTCGCAAAAATAGCAATAATATTTACAAATGTAAGAAAGTAATGGGAAAAAGCCACTTGATTTTATCAAAATCAAGTAGCTTTTTCCCATTCATCCAAAACGCCTTTCTCGTTTTCTGGTCTTGCTTTGCTTCGGGTAACCAGATAAACCCCGGAAAAAATGAGTATGGCAGATAGACCTTTGATCACACTGAAGTGGTCCATTCCAACCGATACCGCCACGATTGAGGCAACCAAAGGCTGGAAGTTGTTGTACATGCTAATGGTTGTCGGACGGATGCGTTGCTGAGCCATTGGAATAAGCAGATACGCCAGAAATGTCGCGAAGCATAAGGTGTAAACCATCTGAATCACGGCTATTTTCTCGGGATGTATATAGACTGGTGCCGATAAAATTTGCTTGTAAAAAAAAGGAGTAACCAAAATGGAGGCATACAAAAACATCCATTTCATCAGTGTAATAGGAGAATACCGAAGCGTTAAGGGTCTGGTAAAAACAAGATAGAATGCATAGATTACCGCGCTGCCAAATACCATCAGATTTCCGGTAAGATTGCTGGAATGTGTCGTTGAAGCATGGTGTCCATTGTATACCAATAGGATGGCTCCGGAAGCACCAACCAATACACCTGTAATTTTTAAAATGGTGATAGGTTCTTTCAGCAGGATCGCTGCGAAGATCATGGCAAAAAGTGGGCCACTTGTGATAATAATAGAGGCATCGATGGGGGAGGTCATGTTCAGTCCGGTTATGAAAAGCCCCTGGTTAAAAACCACTCCTACCAGCGCCCCAATGAAAAAGAAGCGATGTTCTTTTAATGTTACTTTCTCATGAGGGATGAAAAGGGAGGCAATCCAGAATACTGCTGCCCCAAAAATGATCCTGGACAACGTCAATCCCTCCGGGGAAATCCAAAGAGGAAGAAGTGATTTTGAAAGCGGTATGTTGATTCCAAAAATTAGGGTCACCGCAAACATGATAAGATGTCCGGCTTTTCTATTCTTAGGCATAGTGCGGTGTTGTGTTCATCTGAAAACGCTTTTCGATTCTAAATTTTGGGACATACCCATCCACTGGAAGGTGCAAAAGTAGATTTAATTTACCTGATAATAAATAGTTTTTAGAGATCGCTTAGATATTTGGCTGCCTTAGCGTCTGTAAACCAAAACAATTCACCGTTAACCGGTTTCACATAGAAAGCTGGCAACCGTTTCCCCTTTTCTTCGCCTTGCCAAATCTCGGAGAGTCTCTCAGATTTGTTCGCCCCGGTAACCAGGAAGCAGATTTTTGAAGCTCTGTTGATCACTTCTCCTGTTAGCGTAACCCGTGGCTGAGAAGTTGTCGGATGTTGTGTCACTTCACATATATGGGTGGAATTAAACAATTGCAGCCTGTCGGGAAAAATTGACGCTGTATGGCCATCATCACCCAGTCCTAAAAAGATAAGGTCGAAGGCGGGCCATCCTTGTTGCAGGTTCAAGGTTTGGCTTATTCGCTGTGCATAGCTTTCAGCCTCCAGCGAAGGATTATTCTCTCCTAGGATCCGGTGGATATTTTGTTCCGGAATGTCGATCTTTGAAAAAAGAAAATGTTTCGCTGTTCCGTAATTACTCTCCGGATCATCCGGAGCAACCATCCTTTCATCCACCCACCAGAAATGGGTCTTGCTCCAAAGTTTTGAATTGGGATATTTTGATGCCAGAGCTGCAAATAAAATATTGGGAGAAGATCCTCCCGAGATGGCGATATCATATCTATCTCCGTCGGACTGTTCAATACATTCCATCAATTGATCAGAAACTTTGTCTGCTAATTCTTCCGGATCCCTATAAATCTTCAATTTCCCTCTCATCATAATTAACTCTCAACGCTCAGTTCTCAACTATTTAATCGTTCTGTTCGGATGGCCACTTAGAGCTTCCCCTGCACTTTCCACTCTCAGTTCTCAACTCTCAACTCTCGACTCTCAACTTATAACTCACAATATTCCCCATCATGCGCGAGATTTTTACAAGGCCTTCGCCAGATGCTGTTTTCAACGAGGTTATCCACCGTTTCAGGGCCCCAGGTACCGGCAGGATAACCATAAACCGGAATATCGGGATTATTTTGCCAGGCATCCAGGATGGGCTGCACATATTCCCATGCCTTTTCGACAGCATCACTACGCGAATACAGTGTCGCATCGCCATGCATACAATCCAGCAACAACCTGCTGTATGCGGATGGCAGATACGTGTCGAAAAGTTCATTGTAGTGAAAATCCATGTTCATGGTTTGTACCCGGAAGCCTGCTCCGGGAACCTTCATCCCCATTTTTAACAATATCCCTTCGTCGGGTTGAATGCGCAGAACAAGCTGATTGTTGACCGGTTCACTATCAGTCTGATAAACAAAAAGATGATGTGGAGTGGTTTTGAAATAGATGACAACTTCAGTCACCCGTGTAGGCAATTTTTTACCGGTTCGGATATAGAAAGGTACTCCGGCCCAGCGGAAGTTATCGATAAAGAATTTAAGCGCGACGAAGGTTTCAGTTTTGGACATTGGATCTACGCCCTTTTCATCGCGGTAGCCTTTGACAAGATCCGGGCCGATATGAGATTGCGTGTACTGTCCGCGAAAGACATGCTTTGCGACATCCTCCTCCAGAATTGGGCGCATGGATTGAAACACTTTTAACATCTCGTTTCGGATAGCATTTGCCTCAATGACTACAGGCGGCTCCATGGCAATCAGTCCGACCAGCTGCATCAGGTGGTTCTGAACCATGTCACGCAATGCTCCCGAATGATCATAATATCCTCCACGATCCTCTACACCCAAAGTTTCAGCTGAGGTAATTTCAACATGATGAATAAAATTCTGATTCCAGATGGGTTCGAAAATTCCATTGGAGAAACGGGTTACCAGCATGTTTTGTACAGTCTCTTTGCCAAGATAGTGATCAATCCGGTACAATTGATCCTCTGTATAAAACGAGAGCAACTTTCTGTTTAGCTCCTTTGCAGAATTAAGATCTGTTCCGAAAGGCTTTTCAATGATGATTCTCCTGAATCCCCTGGACACATCGTTGAGGCCGGTTTCAGCGAGGATCTGGGGAATTACCTGGTATAACAATGGAGGTGTGGAAAGGTAAAAAATATAATTGGCAGGTATCGCCAATGTTTGCCCGAGCGTCTCAAGTCGTTTTTTCAGTTTGAGATAATCGTCGGCAAAGGATGTTTCAAGCGATTGGTAAAATAGTGATTCTAGAAAAGTTGTCAGTTGATCCTCATTTTTTGAGGTATTCGGTAAAAATTCCATCATTTTCTGCCTGAATTCCTGATCAGAAAGGTCTGTCCTGGATACCCCTAAAACAGCAATTTTTTCGGGTAAAAGTTTTTGCTCAAACAATTCATACAATGCCGGTATAAGCTTTCTTTTGGTCAGATCGCCGGATGCTCCAAAGATGATCAGGATAAGTGGTTCAGGGTTGTTCATTGTAAATAATTAAAGGTCCAATCTTGTGCTATACGAAAAAACCGTCCCAACGTTTCTCTCCAACCCTCCAGCTCTTAATTTGACAGCTCTTCCCCGTCGTCCCAGTCTTCCCCGTCATCCCCGTCGTCCCAGTCTTCCCAGTCATCCCCGTCATCCCGTCATCCCAGTTCATCCCCGTCGTCCCCTCTTTCCTTTAAAACGCCGCCCTATACCTTGCATTGTCCTCTTCCATGAGAGATCGGTATGATTCATATCTGGAGCCGGAGACACTACCTAAACCAACCGCTTCTTTTACTGCGCAGCCCGGCTCATGCAAATGGGTGCAATTGAAAAAGCGACATTTATCCAGCAACCTGAACATTTCAGGGAAATAATGCGAAATCTCAGTTTTTTCCATGTCAATTACACCAAAACCCCGTATTCCGGGAGTATCAATTAAGTAGCTGTCATCCGACAGAATATGCATTTCAGCAAATGTTGTCGTATGTTTTCCTTGCTGGTGGTGATCGGATATTTCGTTGGTTTTAATTAGAAGTGCCGGGTTGAGGCAGTTTAGCAGTGATGACTTTCCTACCCCTGAATGTCCTGAAAAGAGTGTTATCTTACCATGAAGGTGCTCCATGAGCCGATCGATGTTAAATTGCCTTTTAGCCGATACCCTGAAACATTTGTAACCGATACCTTCATATATATAGATCAATTCTTCCAACCGGGCCAGATCCTCCTCTGAATAAAGGTCAATTTTATTGAAAACGATCCCGGCAGGTATTCTGTAGGCTTCCGCAGAAATGAGGTAACGATCTATAAAACCGGTCAGGGTAACCGGATAATTAACAGTAACAATCAGAAAAAGCTGATCAACATTCGCGGCTATGATTTGGCTTTCTTTCGATAAATTGGACGATTTGCGGATGATGTAGTTTTTCCTTGGTTCTATCTCATATATAACACCACACCTTCCGTTCGGCGTAGTTTCATCCTCCTGAATCTGATATTTAAT
Source organism: Bacteroidia bacterium (assembly GCA_025358395.1). Next base: position 2,620 of record JANYJT010000016.1, on the reverse strand, counting down.
CCGATCCCCTACTGAAACAGGATTGGTTGTCCGAACTCCTTTCATCCGCAATTTCCCTTTGATACGGCAATCAATGGTATCCCCATCATCGTTCCTGACAGTGTACCAACTCCCGGTTGAACGTATAACCAAACCTTTTTCCAATACGATGATTTTATTTTCAAAAGTAGACAATTTGCAGGAATGTGCTAATGCATGAATTATTAACTTTGCCCTCTTTACAGGAGTCAATTATAAAGTAATACGTATCAACATATGAAGACGAACCGGATTCTGAAAGCCGCCCTGGCTTTATCGATAGCAGTTATCATGGGATTGTCCTTCTGGAGTTTCAAGATAGACCAGAAAAACTTTGAGATATCCAAAAACCTGGATATTTTCTATACCCTTTTCCGTGAGCTTAATCTTTTTTATGTGGAAGAAGTCAAGCCTGAGAAGCTCATTAAGACAGGGATCGATGACATGTTGGAGTCGCTTGATCCATATACCACCTATATACCAGAGTCTGAAATGGACGACTTCAAATTTATGACCACAGGTGAGTACGGTGGTATAGGTGCCTTGATCAGTAAAAGAGGGGATAAGATCTTGGTTGCAGAACCCTATGAGGGATTCCCAGCGCAGAAAGCCGGATTAAAGGCAGGCGATATTTTTCTTGAATTGGATGGCAAATCAGTTAGTAAATCCACCGTAGAAGAGGTTTCAGCCGGATTAAAAGGTCCTGCCAAGAAGCTTTTAAAGTTGAAAATGCTTCGTCCTGATACAAAAAAAACCTTTGATGTCGACCTGATCAGAGAGGAGATTAAAATTGATCCGGTTACCTATTATGGCATGCTCGATTCAAAAACCGGGTATATTCGCCTTTCCAGTTTCACCGATGGTTGCGCGGATCGGATCAAAAATTCCTTCGTGGAGCTAAGAGATAAAAAAGGTGCTACAAACATGATTATTGACCTGCGTTCAAATCCTGGCGGACTGCTTGGTGAGGCAGTAAAGACGGTCAATCTTTTTGTTAAGCATGGCGAAGAAGTGGTAAGTACAAAAGGGAAAGTTGCACAATGGGACAAAACTTATCGTGCCACCGAACAGCCTGTTGACACAATTATGCCTTTGGTGATACTGGTTAACAGAGGTTCTGCATCTGCATCAGAAATCGTTGCCGGCGCATTACAGGATCTGGATCGGGCGGTTATTATGGGCAAAAGAACTTTTGGCAAAGGTCTTGTTCAAACGACGAGAGATTTAAGCTACAACACCAAACTAAAAGTTACAACAGCCAAGTACTATATTCCCAGCGGAAGATGTATCCAGGCTCTTGACTACGCCCACAGGAACAAGGATGGTAGTGTTGGCAACATCCCTGATTCATTGATTCATCAATTTGCCACCAAGGATGGTCGTAAAGTTTTTGATGGCGGTGGAATCATTCCAGATGTCAAATTGGATCAGGATACACTTTGTGATCTTGCCTATAAACTTATTCAGGAGAACATAATATTTGATTTTGCAACCCGATTCGCAGCTTTACATCCCTCTATTGCTCCACCGGACCGATTCGAAATTGATGATCAGATTTTCGAGGACTTTCACCAGTTTCTTGGCACCAGGAAATTTTCATACGAATCAAGAAGTGAGCAGGTTTTGAAAGGATTGATTGAGACAGCTAAAAAAGAAAGATCATATGAAGAGACCAAAGCGGAATTTGATGCCTTGGAAAAAAAGTTGACAATAAACGTGGAGGCCGATCTGAAAAAATTCAGGAAAGAGGTTTGCAGTGTCTTGTCTGATGAAATCGTAACCAGGTATTACTATCAGAAGGGGGCTGTAATAGCCTCTTTCAGAGAAGATACTGATCTCGACAAAGCCAAATTGATTCTGTCAAATAACCTTGAATACCGAGAATTATTAAACCCGGCTTCCGCTCAAAAAAAGACAAAAAAATAGCCGCTAATGCAGCGGCTACCAGATAGAGATTTTATTCTAATGCCCAAAAAAATTGAACTTAGTTGGGTAAATTAAGCTTAGACATACAAGAATTAAAACAATTGCTGCCAGAGCTAAAAAGAAAAGCATAATGCCCGTTTTGTACCTTTTGTTGCTTTTTACCAAATCCTGCAAGGCTAAAATTTTGGATATTTTATCGGTCAGTTTTTTCAATGCCATTTGGTCTTTGACTATATAATCGAAAGCCCCAAGTTTTAAGGTATTGACGGCAACATCTACGCTGTCTTGCCCGGAAAGGAAGATAAATTCGGTGTGGGGGAGTTGCTTTTTGACATGTTTCAAGACTCCGATACCATCAATTCCTTCAAGCAGGTAGTCTTGAATGATAATATCAGGTTTCTCGCTGATTCTTTTTAAGCACTCTTCACCACTAAAAAAGCTTTCAATGCGATTAAACCTCTTTGATTGTAAATAATTGACAACCAGCTTATTATAAACCGGATTATCTTCCACGATAAAAATCAATGGATCAGTCTTTCTTTGCATAGCGGTCAGTATTAATGGGATTCAGTGTCCAATCTAAACAAAAATCTAACACGGTTTGATTTTGGCAAATCATGAATGTAAATATATCAAAAATCTTTCCGGAAAGTAAATGGCTAACAATTGTTTTTTT